>CANQIP010000024.1 GCA_947623955.1 uncultured Clostridia bacterium
AGTGGCAGTGGATATGTTTCCACAAATGAAAGGCGAGCAAAATACGATAAAGACATTCATTCTATCATATCGAGCCACGTCGAGACGGTGGTATCGATGACATTTAAAAATAACGGATAAAGGAGAGAGACAATGTTTCGGAAAATGAGACGGTTCAAGCAGCAGCTTACCGACGAGGAATGTAAAGAGATACTGCGGTCGCAGCCGAGGGGCGTTCTCGCGCTTGCGGGCGACGACGGCTACCCCTACGCCGTGCCGATTGATTTTATATACGACGAAAGCACAAACACGCTCGGCTTTCACAGCGCGGGCGAAGGACATAAAATCGACGCTATACGCCGATTGGACAAAGCGTCGTTCTGCGTTTACGACGAGGGCTACAGAAACGAGGGCGAATGGGCGCTCAACATAAAGAGCGTCATAATATTCGGCAAAATAAAACTCGTCACGGACGCCGACCACGCGACAGACATTTGCCGCCGCCTCGGGCACAAATTCACCGACGACGCGGAATACATAGAAAACGACATCAGGAAAAACGCCGCGCGGGTGCAGTGTCTGGAGCTTAAAATAGAACATATGACAGGTAAGCTGGTGAACGAATCATGAAATTTATGGGAACGCTTATCGCGGTGACCGACCTCGGCAAAAGCCGCAAATTCTACCGCGACATTCTCGGCCTTACGATAACGACCGACCACGACCCCACCGTCACGTTTAACGGCTGTATCGTTCTGCGGAAGATGGACTCGTGGATAAACTGCATACAGAGCAAATACGTCATGTTTGACAACCGCGCAAGCGAGATGTACTTTGAGACGGAGGATTTCGACGACTTAATTCTGCGGCTCGACACGTTCGGTATAAATTATGTCCACAGACCCGTTATGCTCGAATGGGGGCAGAGGGTCGTGCGCTTTTACGACCCCGACCGCCACATAATAGAGGTCGGCGAGGCGATTGAAAGCGTAATGCGGCGTTTTGCAAATGATGGCATGGACGCGGAGCAAATCGCAAAGCGAATGAAACTGAACGCCGACTTTGTTAAAAAATGTCTGGGAGAGAGTACAAAAGGAGATAATCATGCTGTTTGATTCACACGCGCACTACAACGATAAAAAATTTGACCCCGACCGCGACGAGCTGCTGTCGTCAATGCCCGAAAACAATGTCGGGCTGATAATGAACTCCTGCTCGTCTCTTGACGAAGTGCCGCTGATTTTCGACATATGCGAAAAATACCCGTTCGTGTACGCGTCGGTCGGCATACATCCGCACGAGGTTGAAAACGTGACCGAGGACGATATGACGAGACTCAAAGAATACGCGAAAAATCCGAAGGTCAGGGCGATAGGCGAAATCGGTCTCGATTACTACTACGATTTTTCACCGCGCGATGTTCAGAAAAAATGGTTCGCGCGTCAGGTCGAGGCCGCGAAGGAGCTCAATATGCCCGTCATTATCCACGACCGCGACGCGCACAAGGACTGTATGGATATTCTGCGCGACTGCAATGTGAGCGAAGCGGGCGGCGTGTTCCACTGCTACGCCGGCAGCGTCGATATGGCAAGGGAAATACTCGATTGGGGCATGTACATCGCGTTCGGCGGCACACTGACGTTTAAAAATTCGGTGCGCCCCGTCGAGGTCGCAAGGTACGTGCCGCTTGACAGGATAGTCATAGAAACCGACAGCCCCTACCTCACGCCCGTGCCGCACAGGGGCAAGCGCAACTCGTCGCTGTACGTTCATTACGTGGCTGAAAAGCTTGCCGAAATACGCGGTATGAGCGCGGAGGAAATAGAAAATATAACGTATGAAAACGCGAAACGCTGTTTTAAAATGGAGTAGGATATGTACGGATACGATATTTTTCACGAGGATTTAATGAACAGTCTTATAACCGCCGTCCGCGAGGGAATAAGCTCGCACGCTTACATCTTCGAGGGCGACCGCGGTCTTGACGTTGAAAGCGCGGCGCGGCTGTTCGCCGCCGCTTTAACGTGCGCCAATTCCGAAATCGCGCCGTGCGGCGCGTGTCCGTCGTGCGTCGAGGCTAAGGCGGGTACAAACCCCGATATAATTTGCGTGACGCCGGACAGCGACAGAAAAACCATCGGCACAAAAAACATGCGCGCTCTCGAGGGCGACGCGGGTATAAAGCCGTTCGCGGCAAAGCGCAAGGTGTATGTTTTCCCCGACGCGTCGCTCGTTACCGAACCGGCGCAGAACGTGCTTTTAAAAACGCTCGAAGAACCGCCGGAGTACGCCGCGTTTATACTTGTCACGGAAAACGCCGACACGCTGCTTGAAACGATACGCTCGCGTTCCGTTATCGTGCATTTCCCCGCCGTGAGCGAAAGCGCGGTGCGTAAATACATCGCGGAAAAGTACCCCGAGGAAAACGACAGACTTGACTTCCTCGCAAAATACTGCGCCGGTATACCGAAAAGAGCCGACGATATTATTGCCGACGAAGGGTTTGAGCCGCTGCGCAAGAGCGCGCTCGACAACCTTCCATTACTTCTCGGTAGGCGCGGCACGGACGTGTTTAAGCTCCAAAGCTACGTCGATGAAAACAAGGACGACTTCGTGCGTATTCTCGATTTCTGGACGTCGTTTTTAAGGGATGTTCTCCTTTTGCAAACGGGCGCGGACGACGGTATAATAAACGTCGACAAGCGCGATACGCTGCGCCGCATATGCGCCGCGCACGACCCGCAGAGGGTTGTAACGACGCTCGACGCGCTCACGACCGCGCAGAAAATGACCGCGCGCTACGTCAACCCGAAGGCGGTCACATATTGGCTCGCGTTATAAAATTCGACATAACTTCCAAAATTTACTTTTTTTTCCTTTTTTGTTGACAAATTCCATTTTTGGTGGTATAATGTCAATACTATTTAATCGGGAGGCTATGGCATGAAATCGTTGGGAATTGTGCGGAAGGTGGACGAGCTCGGAAGAATAGTCCTGCCCGTGGAGTTAAGACGTAAATTCGGAGTTGACATTCACGACTCGCTGGAGATTTACACGGATGATAACAATATTATTCTTCGCAAATACGAGCCGTCATGTATATTCTGCGGCGACGCGAAAAACGTGTTCCAGTTCAGCGGCAAAAATATATGTCCGAACTGCGCGAGGGCGATTACCGGATATGTAAACGAATAAATAAAAAGATAGGCAGAGCCTATCTTTTTTTATATATTCCTTTTATAAATCAGCATAAGTCCTTTAATCAGGAGCTTGTCGTCAAGTATAATCTTATTGCGGCACAGCGGCACAATCCTGCCCGCAAGACCGCCGGTCGCCACGACCGTAATATCGCCCATCTCACCGCGTATACGGTCTATCACGCCGTCCATACTCGCCGCTGTACCGTAGAGTATACCGCTTTGCATACAATCGACCGTGTTCGTACCGATAAGCTTTTTCGGCGGGTCGAGACTTATTTTCGGCAGCTGCGCCGCGCCGCTTACCATGGCGTTAAGCGAAATCATCACTCCCGGCATAATCATACCGCCCAGATACTCCCTCTTACCGTTAATCACGGAAACGGTCGTCGCCGTGCCGAGGTCGAATATCACAAGCGGCGCGCCGTACTCGTCAATTCCCGCAACCGCGCCCACAACGAGGTCGCTGCCGAGCTGCGCGGGATTGTCGGTCTTTATCGCAAGACCCGTCTTTATTCCCGGTCCAACCACAAGCGCATCAATACCCGTAAGCTTTTTTACCGCCGCCTTGATCGTGTCGGTCACGGACGGCACAACGGACGAAATAACCGCGCCCGTAATGCTCTTCTTGTCAATATCCGACATTTCAAGCACCGCCTTTAAATATATGGCGTATTCCAGCGGCGTCGCGTCGTGGTCGGTATTGAAACGCTCCATGAGCAGAATTTTATCACCGTCGCAACAGCCCGCGACTATATTTGTATTTCCTACGTCAATAGTAAGTATCATTTTAAAAACTATCCTTCCTCTTTTTAACGTAACGTCTTATTAAAATCACAATCGACACCGCGATACACATCGCCATAAACAACGGTATAATCACCCTGTTAGGCGTTTCCTCCTCGGACGACTTCATTTCAGTCCAAAGCGTCTGCATTTCGAGGTTCGCCTCGTCGGAGAGGTTGCGGAACGTGGTCGTGTGGTTTTCCAGAAACTCGTCGTCGGGGTACGATATACCGTCCTCCTTGACCTCGTCGTCCAAAAGCTCGAACGCGCCCTCGTTCGGCGTCGAATAACCGATATAATCAGCCACGGCGTACGCAATATCAGACTCGCACAGGAAATTTATATACATCTCCGCCGCACGCTTGTTCGCGCAGCCTTTGGGTATACACACCGCGTCAAAAAACAAATTCGTACCGCTTTCGGGTATAACAAAGCTGAGATGGTCGTACTCGTCCATAAGCGTCACCGCATCGCCGGCGTAATACGGAGCCAAAAGCGCCTCGCCCGCGCCCATTTTATCGAAAATCTCATCCATGACATACGCCTGAACGAGTTTTTTCTGCTCCTTCAAAAGCTCCGCGCAGGCGCGGAGTTCCTCGCTGTCCTCCGTGTTTAGGTCGTAACCGAGCATTTCCTCCGCAATCGCGAACGCGTCGCGCGGGTTGTCGAACATCAGTATATTATCCGCGTACCGTTCATCCCACAGCGTTTCCCAGCCGATATTTTCCGCCTCTTCCTCGGTAAACGCCGTGTTGTCGTACAGTATACCGACCGTTCCCCACGTGTACGGCACGGAGTAAACCGAGCCGGGGTCGTACTCGGGGTTTTTGAACTTATCCATTATATTTTTAAAATTCGGGATATTGTCCATGTCCAGCGGTTCGAGCATATCCTCTTTGATCATACGCGAAATCATGTAGTCGGACGGTATGATTATATCGTACGACGCGCCGCCGCTTTTAAGCTTGGCGTACAATTCCTCGTTCGTCGCGTACGTGGTGTAATTCACCTTTATACCCGTAAGTTCCGTAAACTCTGCGTTTAAGTTTATCGTTTCACCGTCCGCGCCGTCGGGAATATACTCGCCCCAGTTGTAAACGTTTATCGTCACATTGTCGTCCTTTAGTACGGAATAATACTCCTCGTCCTTTTCAAAAACGACCTCTTCTTCCTCAACCGCCTCGTCCTCGTCCTGAATATGCGAGCACGCGCAGGTAAAGCAAACAGCGAGCGCGGCAATGAGCGTTAAAAGCTTTTTCACCTTATAACACCCCGCTTTCTCAAATTACGGCGTTCGATTACGTTGTTGATAACAAGCACAGCCACGACGACAAGGAAAATAATCGTCGAAAGCGCGTTAATTTCGGGGCTTACCTTACGCCGCGTCATGGAGTAAATCGTTATCGGGAGCGTCTGCGTCGTACCGCTTGTGAAGTAGCTGACCACAAAATCATCGAGCGAGAACGTGAACGACATCAAAAATCCCGACACAATACCCGGCAAAATCTCGGGCAGCACGACCTTAAAGAACGCCGACCAACCGTTACAGCCCAAATCCTGCGCCGCCTCGTACAAATTCGGATCCATCTGCCGGAACCTCGGCATGACGTTCAGCACAACATACGGCACATCAAACGTAATATGCGCGATAATAAGCGTCACAAACCCCATTTCAAGGTTCATACGCGCCATAAAGAACACAAACAGCAGCATAAGCGACACGCCCGTCACAATTTCGGGGTTAATTATCGGGATATTCGTGCCGTGCATAATAAGCGCGCGCGGCAGACGTTTCATATTCGTTATTCCGATCGCCGCGGCAGTGCCGAGAATTGTCGCGAGCACCGACGCCGCGACGGCGATGATAAGCGTATTCCACAGCGAGCTTAATATCAGCTCGTTATGAAACAGCCGCACATACCAGTCGAGCGTGAAACCGCTCATTACCGAACGGCTCTTTGTCGTGTTAAACGAAAACACGATAAGCACAAAAATCGGCGCGTACAGAAACAGCATCACAAGCACGAGGTACAATTTTGACAAATACTTTTTCATCACCGCACCCCCTTACATCAGCACCCTGTTCTCATCATCGTCGAACTGGTTAAGCAGCGTCATGATGAGCAGGATAATCACCATCAGCACAAGCGAAATCGCCGCGCCGAGGTTCGGGTTGTAGGAGTTGCCGAGAAACTGCATTTCAATAAGGTCGCCGATAAGCAGATTTGAACCGCCGCCGAGCATACGCGAAATAATAAACGTACTTATCGCCGGCACAAACACCATCGTTATACCCGACATAACGCCCGGAACACTCAACGGCAGTATGACCTTAACGAACGTCCTTGTATTGTTGCAGCCCAAATCGTGCGCCGCGTCAATAACGCTCCTGTCGATTTTCACGATAACGTTGTACAGCGGCAGTATCATAAACGGCAGGTAGTTGTACACCATACCGAGCACGACCGCGCCCTGCGTGTTCAACATTCTGAACGGGCCGAGACCGAACAAGCCGAAAAACATATTTATAAGCCCGTTGTTGCCGAGCAGCGTCATCCACGCGTACGTTCTCAAAAGAAAATTCATCCACATCGGCAGCATCACAATCATCAGCACCGTACTCTGAAAACTCACGTTTATCCGCGCAAGAATTATCACAAGCGGGTACGCGATAACAAGACATATAACCGTCGCGATTGCCGCAAGATATATGGAACGCACGAAAATATTCGCGTACTGCGAAACAGCCGCGAGATTATCGAACGTAAACGCGCCGTCGGCAGTCGTGACGGCGAAGTACGCCACCATCAGCAGCGGCACGATTATAAACACAGCCATCCAAACAAGATAGGGGGACAAAAGCACCTTTTTCATCGCCGTTCCTCCATCTTATTCATAATATGTATGTCGTAGGGGTCGAACGTCAGACCCACCGTTGCGCCTTCTTCGGCAGCCTTTGTGGAGTGGACGAGCCACGTATGGTCGTACGACTCTATCCTCATCTCATAATGCACGCCCTTAAACGTCACGGAGCTAACGACTCCCGAAATACGCGCCTTATCCGGCTCGACAAGCTTTATATCCTCGGGGCGGATAACAACGTCCACCGGCTTATTCTCGCCGAAACCCTTATCGACGCACTCAAACTTAACGCCGCTTATCTCGACGAGCAAGTCCTTTACCATCAAGCCGTTTAAAATATTGCTCTCACCGATAAAATCGGCGACGAACGCGTTCTTCGGCTCATTATATATATCAACGGGAGAACCCACCTGCAATATATCCCCGTCCTTCATTACAACGACGGTATCGCTCATGGTGAGAGCCTCCTCCTGGTCATGCGTAACATAAACAAACGTAATTTCAAGACGCTGCTGCATACGTTTAAGCTCCGTCTGCATCTCCTTGCGCAGCTTTAAGTCGAGCGCGCCCAAAGGCTCGTCGAGCAGCAGAACCTTCGGCTCGTTCACAAGCGCGCGTGCAATCGCGACACGCTGCTGCTGACCGCCGGAAAGACTGTCGGTTTTACGCTTTTCAAAGCCCTGCAAATTCACAAGCTCCAGCATCTCACGCACACGGCTTTGAATTTTCTTTTCGGGTTCTTTTTTTACCCGTAAACCGAACGCTATATTTTCATACACGTCCAGATGCGGGAAAAGCGCGTAACGCTGAAACACCGTATTGACATTACGTTTATACGGCGGAAGGCTCGTTATATCCTTACCGTCGAATTTCACGGCGCCGCTGTCGGGCGTAATAAAGCCGCCGATTGTGCGGAGCGTCGTCGTTTTGCCGCAGCCCGACGGGCCGAGGAGCGTTACAAATTCCTTGTCCTTAATGTCAAGGCTGATATTGTTTAAAACCCTCTCGCCGTCAAACGACACCGCGACGTTTTCAAGACTGATAATATTTTTACTCAACTTTCTACCTCCATGGTTCTATGCCCCTTCGGCGGCATACACGTACAGCCGAATTTTACAAGACATATTCAGTATTCGCGCACCTGCGCTAAAAAAAGTATAGCATGGATAAAGGAATATTGCAATATTTTTTTGAAATTTTACATGGCGGACGTAAGCCTCCCCTACTAGGGGAGGGGGACCGCCGAAGGCGGTGGAAGGGTTTTGTTCGATAAACCCCTCAGTCACACTTCGTGTGACAGCTCCCCTGATAGGGGAGCCTTTCGTAGGGGCGACCCTTGCGGTCGCCCGCGGGCGGCGATTCGCCGCCCCTACGTTTGCCTCCCCCTTGATGTGAATAACGCTAAAACGTCGTGAGGCCCCCTTTAACAAGGGGGCCCTCACATAGACGGTTCACATCGACGTCCCGTATGCCGTGCACAAAAAAAGAACCGGTCAAAGACCGGTTCTTTAATTTTTGAATCAGTGAATAATTCCGTTTCGGAAATTAGCCCTCGTTTACGATGAGGTAGATTTCCTGAACTTCATCATCATCAACTCTCGCTACTGCGAATACTACGTCGTCAGAAACCTCATCAGAGTTAATGTTGAGGTAGTCAACACCGTCTACAGACGCCTTAACGCCCTTATGCTCACTCTTGATATCGGTTGTAGCCTGGAGACCGTTGTCAGCGATTACCTTCGATGCATTCGGGTTAGCGCTGAAGTCATATGTGTAAGTCTTAGCGCCCGTGCAATCATAGTCCTTCGCGTCATAGCTTACCCATACAGCATTAGCTGTATCGTCGCCTGTAATCGTACCCTTGGTGATGTCGTCCTTGCCGGCAATCGAAATGCTGTTGCCGCTCTTGTTAACAACTACACCGAATACAACGTCCATTCTGTCGCTTGTACCCATGAGAAGGTCAGTCCAATATCCTGTCGAAGGATCGTGAGCAAGAACACCATTTATGTCTTCATCAATAACGCTCTGTCTGAATTCATCGTAAGTGTCGTAATCAGCATCGTCGAACAAAGCTACATTCTTGAATACCTTTTCGATCTTTGCGATTTCGTTCGCGCCGTTTACAGTGAAGAGGATAGGATCGCCCTCAGCAAAGCCATCGTCCAGACTGTCTTCCTTAAGAACGTACTGCTTTTCTTCGCCGTCAACATATAAGTTGAACGCTCTTCTGTTGTCGCCGTCAACGTCTACGATCTCACTGCCGCTGAATACAGCAAGCTGTGTCTCGGAGTTAAAGCTTGACGTACCGCTCATAAGAAGTACAAATCTGTAATATCTGTCGCTGGTATTGGTCTTATCATAGCCGTATACTTCATAGAGGTTGCCGTCTACGAGAGTGTCGGTCGAAAGAACCTTTACTTCATCGTCTTCTATCTCGGAAAGGTCAAGAACTATGGTTGAATCACCGAGCTTAACCGAACCGATCTTTGTGCCGTTTACCTTGTACTCAGCATTGTTACCTGCAGTAGTTGTTCCCGGTGTCTTCGACTGTTTTGCACCGTCCTTAATTGTAAGCTTGTTTGTCGAGGAGCTTACGCTGTACTCAACAACCTGATCCGGATACTTCTCAGCCTTTGAAGCGCTGGTATAATCATAACCGCCCTGCGGTACGACTGTTGCATCCTTATCTATGAGCTTATAGTAAGTAAGCGCCTTATCAGCATCAACCTTGTACTCTTCCTCGATACCTTCCTTGGTGATCATCTGAGCTGTCCAGTCGCCGCCTGTCTTCTTGTAGACATTCTTAAGAATACCGATCTTCTTGTTTGCGGTCTCTTCTTCAGCCTTAGCGATTCTGCCGAAGTGGTCGAGGTACAATGTGTACTCGTTACCTGCCTGGATAGCATCTTCACTTATATCCGAAGACGCCAGCTTATACTTTGTACCGTCGATGTTGTACTCCTTCGGTGTTGTCGAGCTTACAGACGAGCATCTGCCCGAAACCGTGTCTCTCGATACGATTACGCTGTAGAACGAAGAATCGTTAAATGCGCTCTTGCTGCCGTCGCCGTAATCGTATGCGATTGAAAGAACGTCGCCCTCTTCGAGGTCGAGCGGATCGATCTCTTCGCCGTCCAGCATAAAGCTGTAGCTTACTGCATCATCGTCTCTTTCAACCGTAAGCTTTGTCGGGAGATGAGTCGAATACATGTCAAAGAGAATGTTAACCGTATCCGTCTTATCCTGAACTTCGCTTACAACAGCCGTCTCATAGTTTGTAATTGTAATCATGTTGTAGTAAGACTCTGTGCTTGTCGAACCTGACTTTGTCTCCTTCTGGAGCGTTATGGCAGCTGTATCGTGACCCTTGATATAGTCCTTAAGCTGTTCAATATTTGTTATATCGTCTGCCTCAACGCCGTTTAAGTATATTGTAAGATCGCTTGCAAGCGTATACTTAACGGAGTTCTTTGTTGTGCCTGCGGGATAGAAGTAAAGGTTGTCGCCTGTCGATCTGTTCTCATCAAAATCGTCGGCAGCAACGGTTACATACTTGTTGGCAGCCGCAGCCGCAATAGAAATGATTGTGTACTCATCGTTGTCGTCCTTCTGGATAAGAGCCTGTGCGTAGGTCTTCAGAAGATCCGGAGTCTTAGCGTCGATGAAGTACATTGTGGTACCCGATTCATCATCAACAGAACCCGACTTAATGTACTCGTCGTCGAAGTTGTCGGCTCTCTCTACTCTGAAATCTACCTCATCGGGATCAAGACCTGAGTCAATCTTGCTTGTTTTCATTACACGGCCGTATACCTTGTATGCCTTGTGCTTCTGTGTGAAGAGTGTCTGATAATCCTCACCCTTGCCGTCCTTAACTTCAAGTTTCGGCGAGTCACCGAGGATTGTCGTTTCCCAACCGTTGATAATGCAGAGCGGAGCGTCCATAGCATTGTCAACGATCTGTGCTACCTGAGCTCTCGTAAGCTGTGTATCGTCTGTGATACCCGAAATGCCGTCCGAGATACCCGTTGTTGACGCCCAAATCTTGTAGCCGTTCGGCCAGCCGCCGTCCTTCTGAGCATATGTCTCATAACCGATAGCGGATACGAGCATCTTCAGAGCCTGAACGTATGTAACGTTGTCATCGGGACCGAATGTGCCGTCGCCATAGCCAGCTATGAACTTATCAGCAACACCCTGGTTGATGTAGCCTCTTGCCCAGTGACCGTTGCCGTTGTCGGCAGCGTTTACATCGACAAACTGTGAGTTTGCCTTTGACGCCTCAGCCATTGCTCTCTCGTTCAGCGCGTCAACGATCATCTTTGTGATCTGTGCTCTTGTAACAAGCTCGTCCGGCTTGAATGTACCGTCGTCATAACCGCTTATTACGTCAAGCGCGCTAAGCTCCTGAACAGCCTGTGCGTAAGATGCATCCTCAGGCACGTCGGAGAAATTAGCGGCAAGAGCAGTAAACGTAGACGCTGACATAGCAAGAGCAGCTACTGCTGAAATTACCTTTTTGAGATTCTTATTCATACTCTCAAATCCTCCCTTTTATTTTTCCTGAAGGGTCCGTTTTTTTGTCTGCCCGCTCGCCCTTCAAGGGCGGACAAACATTAGTTACGCATTGATTATAACACTTTTCGCGTGTTTTCGTCAATGCTATTTCACAGTTGTAAAAAAACTGTAAATCTGTTACAAATCCGCTTGTTCTACCTGCTCGGCGGATTTGCAAACGGTATTGCCGTAACAATTTTCAATCAATGCTTCTACCCAATTATCGAAAACTGCCACTAAACATTGTACTATTTCATAACCGCGATGTCAACAACTTTTTTTTGCCAGAAAAGTCGGATTTTAAATTTTATGTAAATTGACAATTCACACGAAATTTTCACCAATTTTTTGGTTATTTTTTCCATTGTTTTCATGCCGCCGTTATGCTTTACATTCTATTAGACGATACTCACTTTTAAAAAGTTCCGTTTTTTAAAAAATTTTTTTGTTTTTTATTGCACGCGGGGCGGTTTTTTATTATAATATCGGTAAGTAAAACGGCGAAAGGAGCGCAATATGGCAAAAAAATACTACGCGGTGCGCAGCGGCTATCATATAGGTATATTTGAAACGTGGGAGGAATGTAAGCGCGAGGTCGAGGGCTTTAGCGGCGCGGAATTTAAAGGCTTTTCCGACCGCAAGAGCGCGGAGGAATTTCTCGGCGCGTCCGCGTCGGACAGCGCATCCATAAACGAACGCCGCGCCGCCGCGTATGTCGATGGCAGCTATAATATCGAAACGGCTCGTTACGGATGCGGAGTCGTGCTGCTCATAAATGGCGAGGAAATAACGGTGAGCCGTGCGTTTGACGACAGCGAGGCGGCTCTTATGCGCAACGTCGCGGGTGAAATCGAGGGCGCGTCGATTGCGATGAAGTACTGCGCCGATAACGGCATAGGCGAGATAGATTTGTATTACGATTACGTCGGTATAGAAAAGTGGTGCACCGGCGGGTGGAAAACGAATAAAAAGGGTACCGCGGCGTACAAGCGGTTCTACGACGAGATTTCAAAGAAGGTCAAGGTCAATTTTATAAAGGTAAAGAGCCACAGCGGCGTCGAGTACAACGAAAAAGCCGACCGTCTCGCAAAGGACGCGGTCGGTGTGGAGTAAACGAAAAACCCCCGAGGGTCGGGGGTTTTTTTAATATTTCATTATGTCGCAGTACACGCGTATCCAGCCCGCCGAAAGCTCCTTTGACGGTTTTTCCTGCCAGATGTATATTTTGTCGTTGTTTACGCGTACGCTGCCGTTGTGCGGAGTGTCGTTTGTGTCCGTGATGACCGAGCCGACGTCGAACTTTATGCTGTACGCGGCTTTGTTTTTGTCGTCGGTGTCGAGCGCGTATACGAACGGGTCGGTATTGGGCTTTTGTATGTCTATCGTGAAACCGTCGGGGTAGTAGTAATATCCGCCGTCGGCGCGGACAATTGACGCGCCGAACGTCTCATTTGCGCCGCCCGCCTGCGCCTCCGCGACAAAATCCTTCCAGTCCCACGCCGCAAGCTCGTACTTGCCCGCGCCCCGCACCTCGACTATAAGCGGCGGCGCGTCGTTTTCGCCGAGTACTTCAAGTGCAAACTGCGAGTAGGCGGCGTTGTTCCAGACGGATTTTGATTTTGTCCGCACCGTCAGCGCGTATTTACCCGCTTTTTTCATGTCGATTTCTTCGCACGTCAGCGTGTATTCGCCGCGTTTGAGTTCTTTTTCATCGCCGCCCGCGTAGTGCGCGGTGACGGTCAGGTCGTTTATGAGGCGGTCAATCTCGTCGCCCTTAAATACCGTTTTCGTTTTGTCGGACGCATCCAAAACGTCGTTGACAACGTATTTGTTCGGACCTTTTACCGTAAGCAGCACGATTTCGCCGCCGTGGTCGGGCGTGTCGAAATCGACCTTTATCCCCGGTATCGAGGATAAAATCGTGCCGATACCGATAATCGCACCGTGTTTTCTGCAGCGTATTTCGAGCATGTCGCCTTCGCGTTTAAAATAGTAGTCCGACGCGTCGTATTTGCCGTTGTCGGTCGTCATACCGTCAAGCAGGGGTATCGTCTTTTCAGCCGCGCCTTCCTCTATTGTGCGCTGTATGTAGTCGCCGCCCTCCTCTGTTTCGCGCCGAAGTTCGGACGCAAGCGCGGTGTTTATCTCGTACATGTACGTGCGGCAGTTCATTTCGCCGTTGTTGAAAGCGCAGCGTATAAGCGGCGGTATGATGATTATACCCGCCGTTACCGCCGCGAGAGCGATTGCGGCGGCGTTTGCTTTGCCGTGCTTTACGGCGTCAGCCGCCGGCTTGAATATGTTCTTTTTCGCCTTTTTGTCGGCGCGTTGTTCCTTGCTCAACGGCTCTGCCTCCTCTGCACACAAAAATTACGCCCAGTCGCCGCCGGCGTTCATCTGCGCGTGGATTTCATTCTCAAACACTTCGTCCTCGCCTTTCTCGACCCTGCATATTATTTTGCTCTGCGTCGTGAAAAGCACTCGTATGTAAAATTTGTCGCCTACCTTGTCATAAATGCGTCCGGCGCTCATCGTGCCGCCGGCAGTGTTGTGGGTGCTGTTCGCGATAAAGCCGATAGTGCCGATAATCGGCAGCCGTACCGTAATTGCCTCGGAGTCAAATTTGTTAGACGGGTCTTTTTCGCATATCAGCACGTTGCCTATCGAAAACGGCTTTTTGCCGTAGTAGTTCGCATAGCCCGTGACCGTTACGTACATTTCTTCCACCTTATCGCCCCCAAAACGCATATATGTATAGTATATCATTCGCCGCGCATTTTGTCCATAATTTTTTTGTGGGAATTTTTTTCGGTGCGTTTTTACGCCGTTTCTCGTATGCCTCCCTTGTTAAAGGGAGGGGGACCGCTGTAGGCGGTGGAGGGATTCATTGTAAACTCTAAAAAGGAATCCCCCAGTCAGCTCCGCTGACAGCCCCCTTTGACAAGGGGGCCTCACGATGTCCTGCGCATATGAAAAGACCCCCTCGTAGAGGGGGTCATACATAGGGGCATCTCTCGTAGAGGGGGTCATACGTAGGGGCGAACCGTGTTCGCCCGTAAAATACACAAACTACCATTGACATACGTAATATTACGTGGTATAATATATTAAAGGCGGTGAGGGAATGACGAAAAGAGAATTGGAAAAACTGTTAAAGCAGAACGGCTGGGAGATTATAAGCGGCGCACGGCACGACATGGCTGTTAAAGAAGGCACAAACGTGAAAATTCCGATACCGAGACATAAAAGCGACATTCCCGTCGGAACCGTGAACAGCATATTGAAGGACGCGGGACTGAAATAGGTCTTTTAAAGGAGTGATTGGTATGAAATATGTATATCCCGCAATATTTACGGAAGAAAACGGACAATATCTTGTGTCAATACCCGACCTTACAGGCTGTCACACGTTCGGAGACAGTTTGAGCGAGGCTATTGAGATGGCGCGTGACGCTATGGCGATGTGGCTCTGCACCGCGGAGGACAGAAAGGAAGAAATACCTCCGGTTTCAATGAACGTCAAAACAGACGGCGGATTTGTGAGCTACATCGACGTTGACACAATAGAATACAGACGGCAGACCGATAGTAAAGCCGTTAAAAAAACGCTTTCAATCCCAAGCTGGCTTAACACGCAGGCGGAACTTTCGGGTATCAATTTTTCAAACGTGCTGCAAAACGCGCTGATTAAGGAATTGAATATCAGATAAATTTAATATTACACAAAAAAAGAGAAGGCTGTGCCTTCTCTTTTTTAACCATCAAATTATTCTTCGATTTCGGAAACAACGCCCGAACCAACCGTTCTGCCGCCCTCACGGATAGCGAAACGGAGACCCTTTTCGATAGCGATAGGTGTGATAAGCTCAACCTTCATCTTTACGTTATCGCCGGGCATGCACATCTCTGTACCCTCGGGAAGAGTGATAACGCCGGTAACGTCTGTTGTTCTGAAATAGAACTGCGGTCTGTAGTTGTTGAAGAACGGTGTGTGACGGCCGCCTTCTTCCTTTGTCAGTACGTAAACCTCAGCGCTGAACTTTGTGTGCGGGTTAACCGTACCGGGCTTTGCAAGAACCTGACCTCTTTCGATCTCGTCTCTCGCAACGCCGCGGAGAAGTGCGCCTACGTTAAAGCCTGCCTCTGCAACGTCAAGGCTCTTTCTGAACATTTCGAGACCCGTTACAACAACCTTACGTCTCTCCTCGGTAAGACCGATGATTTCAACTTCCTCGTTAACCTTGATCTGACCTCTCTCAACTCTACCGGTAGCAACCGTACCACGGCCCGAGATCGAGAAGATGTCCTCGATAGGCATAAGGAACGGAAGATCCGATGCTCTTTCCGGTGTCGGAATGTAGCTGTCAACAGCGTCCATAAGGTCGATGATGCACTTGTACTCGGGAGCGTTCGGGTCTGTCGAAGAAGACTCGAGTACGCCCAGAGCCGTACCTGTGATGATCGGTGTGTCGTCGCCGGGGAACTCGTATTCGTTAAGGAGCTCTCTTACTTCCATTTCAACGAGCTCGAGAAGTTCGGGGTCGTCTACCTGGTCGCTCTTGTTAAGGAATACTACGATATAAGGAACGCCAACCTGTCTCGAAAGAAGGATGTGCTCTCTCGTCTGGGGCATCGGGCCGTCAGCAGCCGATACAACGAGGATAGCGCCGTCCATCTGCGCAGCGCCCGTGATCATGTTCTTTACGTAGTCAGCGTGTCCCGGACAGTCAACGTGAGCATAGTGACGGTTATCTGTCTCATACTCAACGTGAGCCGTCGAAATCGTGATACCTCTTTCTCTCTCTTCGGGGGCTTTGTCGATCATGTCATATGCCTCGTACTGAGCCTGACCCTTTAAAGCGAGTACCTTTGTTATAGCCGCCGTAAGAGTTGTCTTACCGTGGTCAACGTGACCGATGGTACCGATATTTACGTGCGGTTTTGTGTTATCGTATTTAGCCTTTGCCATTGTAAAATTTCCTCCTTTAAAATAATCTATTACAATAGTAATATCATTGTACAATTTTTTTCTTGAAAAATCAAGCTATTTTTGCAAATATTTAATAATATTTAGTTCTTTGCTCTGTCGCTCATAATCTTTTCCTGGATATTTCTCGGAACTTCACTGTAATGCGAGGGTTCCATGGTGTACTGACCGCGTCCCTGCGTACCGGAACGGAGCACCGTCGCGTAGCCGAACATTTCAGCCAGCGGAACGTCAGCCGTTACCTGCGTAACGCCGCCGGAACGTGATTCCTGCTGCTTAACCATGCCTCGTCTCGACGAAAGGTCGCCGATTACGAAACCGAGGTAGTCGTCGGGAACGATTACGTTTACGAGCATGATAGGCTCCTTGATTACAGGATCAGCCTTCTTCATACCTTCCTTGAACGCCATCGACGCGGCAATCTTAAACGCCATTTCCGAAGAGTCGACCTCGTGGTAAGAACCGTCGTAAAGCGTAGCCTTTACGTCAACAACATTGTAGCCCGCGAGTACGCCGGACTGCATCGCGCCCTGGATACCCGCGTCAACAGCCGGTATATATTCCTTCGGAATAGCGCCGCCGACGATCGCGTTGACGAATTCGTAGCCGCCGCCTTCCTCCAGCGGTTCGAGCTTTAAGAGTACGTGTCCGTACTGACCCTTACCGCCCGACTGACGGGCATATTTATGCTCGATGTTGACTTCTTTTCTGATAGCCTCTCTGTACGAAACCTGAGGCTCGCCGACGTTCGCCTCAACCTTAAACTCGCGCAGAAGTCTGTCGACGATGATTTCAAGGTGAAGCTCGCCCATGCCGGCGATAATCGTCTGACCTGTTTCCTCATCGGTGTAGGTCTTGAATGTCGGGTCTTCCTCGGCAAGCTTTGCGAGAGCGAGGCTCATCTTTTCCTGACCCGCCTTTGTCTTGGGCTCGATCGCCACGCGGATAACCGGGTCGGGGAAGTTCATGGACTCGAGGATGATCGGGTGCTTTTCGTCGCAGAGCGTTTCGCCCGTCGTCGTGTTCTGAAGTCCGACGGCAGCCGCTATATCACCGGAGTAAACTATGTCGAGATCCTCTCTGTGGTTAGCGTGCATCTGCAGTATTCTGCCCATTCTCTCCTTCTTGTCCTTTACCGAGTTCAATACGTAAGAACCCTTTTCGAGCGTACCCGAGTAAACTCTGAAGAAACATATCTTACCTACGAACGGGTCTGTTGCAATCTTGAACGCGAGAGCCGCGAACGGAGCGTCGTCCGACGAAGGTCTTTCGTCCTCCTCGTCTGTGTCGGGGTTTACGCCCTTGATAGGCGGAATGTCTATCGGCGAGGGCATATACTCTATGATAGCGTCCAGCAGCATCTGAACACCCTTGTTTCTGTAAGCCGTTCCGCAAAGCATCGGAACGATCTCGTTGTTTATTGTAGCCTTTCTCAAAGCCTTTTTAAGCTCGTTTACGGAAATTTCCTCGTCCGAGAGGAACTTTTCGAGAAGATCCTCGTCCGTTTCGCAAATAGCCTCGACCATCTGCTGACGGTACTCCTCAGCCTTTTCGAGCATGTCGGCGGGAATGTCCGTCTTTTCGTACTTTGAACCCGTCGGATCGCTCGGGTCGTAGATTTCAGCGTCCATGTTCATAAGGTCAATGATACCCGTGAAAGTATCCTCCGCGCCTATCGGGAGCTGAATGGGAACGCCGTTCGCGTTAAGTCTTTCGTGAACCATGTCTACAACATTATAGAAGTCCGCGCCCATAATGTCCATCTTGTTTACGAAAATCATACGCGGTACGCTGTAGTCGTCAGCCTGTCTCCAAACGGTTTCAGACTGCGGCTCAACGCCGCCCTTCGCGCACATAACCGTTACGGAGCCGTCGAGAACTCTGAGTGATCTCTGAACCTCAACCGTAAAGTCAACGTGTCCCGGGGTATCTATAATATTTATTCTGTTCTTTACGCCCGCGTACGGTCCTTCCTTCGGCGCCCAGAAACATGTCGTAGCCGCGGAAGTAATCGTGATACCGCGCTCCTGCTCCTGCGCCATCCAGTCCATCGTCGCGGCGCCGTCATGGGTTTCGCCTATCTTGTGGTTAATACCCGTGTAATACAAAATTCTCTCTGTTGTGGTAGTCTTACCGGCGTCGATGTGAGCCATGATACCGATATTTCTTGTGTTAGCAAGCGAATATTGTCTACCCATAATAAGGATTGTCCTCCTTTCCTTTCTGTATAAATTTTGAAATGATTTCTCTTTTATGTCGGCTTTAATTTCAAAGCCGGTGCGGGAAATATACGGCTTAATGACAGGGATTTATTTTACAAAACCCCTCAGCCGCGTCCCGCGGCAGCTCCCCTAATAGGGGAGCCTTTAACGAAATTACCACCTATAATGTGCGAATGCCTTGTTCGCCTCTGCCATCTTGTGCGTATCCTCGCGCTTCTTAACCGCGCCGCCGGTACCGTTGATGGCGTCCATAATTTCATTGGCAAGTCTTTCCTTCATTGTCTTTTCGCTTCTGCTTCTCGAATAAAGCGTAAGCCAGCGAAGTCCGAGAGTCTGACGTCTTTCGGGACGAACCTCCATAGGAACCTGATAGGTAGCGCCGCCGACACGTCTCGCCTTAACCTCGAGAACCGGCATGATGTTATCCATCGCTTCCTTAAACGCGTCCAGTGCGTCCTTGCCCGTCTTATCGTGGACTATCTCAAAAGCGTCGTATACGATTTTCTGTGCGACGCCCTTCTTACCGTCGAGCATGATGTTGTTTATCAGCTTTGTTACGATAACGTCCTTGTAAATAGGATCGGGCAAAACTTCTCTTTTTGCTATAAAACCTTTTCTTGGCACTTTACTTCCCTCCTTCATATTTTTTGTTAAGCTCCGATAAGGGAGCTAACATAAATGAGTATCATAGGTACTCCGGGCATCCTCATGCCCCGTCAAGCGCTATCCGAATATATGTCTAAAATATAACCCGATATGCACTTGTCTGAAATAATTTACTTACTTATAAATTACTTCTTTTCCTTCGGTCTCTTGGCGCCGTACTTACTTCTCGCCTGGAGACGGCCGTTAACGCCCTGCGCGTCGAGCGTACCGCGGATAATGTGGTATCTCGTACCCGGCAGGTCACGGACTCTTCCGCCTCTTATCAGCACAACGCTGTGTTCCTGAAGGTTGTGACCTATACCGGGGATATAAGCCGTAACCTCGTAGCCGTTTGTAAGACGTACTCTGGCAATCTTACGGAGAGCCGAGTTAGGCTTTTTCGGCGTAGCGGTTCTTACAGCGGTGCAGACCCCTCTCTTCTGAGGTGAGCTCTTATCGGTCGTCTTTTTCTTCAAAGAGTTCAGGCTCTTCTGGAGCGCGGGGGCGGTTGACTTCTTTACAGACGTCTTTCTGCCCGTTCTTACCAACTGGTTGAATGTAGGCATATCGTGTTACACTTCCTTTCTTTATATAATGTATATATTATTTCGCGTATAACGCGGAATAAACGAATTTATTTGAGGACTACCGCGCAGCTTGCGCCGACCTCTATACCGCACATAGCGCCCAGCTCCTTCATCGTGGGAACGTATGTAACGGGAGCGCCGCTGTTTTGCGCGAGCGACGACAACTCGTCCTTTATTCTGTCCTCGCAGTCCTCGGCGATAATCAATTTTTCGGCGTTTTTGTCGCTCAATGCTCTTACAGCCTGCTTAAAACCCGTATGAAGTCTTGACTTTTCGACTTCGGAAATCATTGTTTTTTCACACTCCGTATATCAAAAAAATCCTTGTCCGACGTATTTTACCGCATAAATCGTCAGTCTATCAGATTATATAGTAAAAATACAGCTTTGTCAAGTGTTTTCTTAGAAAATTCAGCATAAATACTTGATTTTTGGTCTTGACAAATAAAGAGCGATGTAGTATACTATCATAGTCAAAATTGAAGACGCTGACGTAGCTCAGTAGGCAGAGCACTTCATTGGTAATGAAGAGGTCGGCGGTTCGACTCCGCTCGTTAGCTCCATTAAGCGTCCACCAACGCTTGCTGCAAATTGCACTCCGACTTGGGAAACCACCCTTGCCGAAGTGCTTTTTCCTTACGGCGATAAATTTTATATGTACATATTGATAATTTTGTGGTACAATAACCTCAGGTGACGGAGAAATCCGTGTGACCTTGATAACAGGAGCGGCGGCGGCTGTTCCGCCCTTATACTGATTTAGGGAGGTGAACCTCGGTACTAAACAGATAAGGGGGTTATACTTATGGATTTGGATATTCTGATAAGAATAGTCGAATTGATTATAATTCTCGAAATTATAAGAAACATAAAAAAATAAGCCGCCCCTCATTCCACCAAAGGGCGGCTTTGTTAGTTTTATACTAACAAAATCACTTTAGGCGGAACGGCTAAAAACCGCTCCTTTGTTATCTAAACTATACCACAGTTTAACCGTATTGTCAAGTATAAAGCCATTGATAATACGGCAAAATCAAATAAATTTAGAGGACTATTAAACACACAAAAAACGGTTTCCTTTCGGAAACCGTTTTTAATACGTTTTACTTCAGCATTTCATCCGCGAGCGCGTCGATCTGCGCCATGTTCGCGTCGTTTAACGCCGATTTTATGGTTACGGTCGTGTCGGTGAACGTGAGGTTCTTGCAGCCCTCGAGCATCGACTTAATCGTCTTTGCCGCCGTCGGCGCCCACGAGCCGTTCTCGATTATACCCACCGTCTTATTCTGGAAATTGCGCTCGGTGAGGTGGTTTATAAACTCCTTCATAAACGGGAAAACATCATTATTATATGTCGTCGTCGCGAGCACGATTTTACCGTAGCGGAACGCGTCCTCGACGCACTCAGCCATATCCTCGCGCGCGAGGTCGTTTACCGCGACCTTTACGCAGCCCTTTTCGGTGAGCTTTGCGGCAAGCGTTTCGGCAGCCTCTTTTGTGTGACCGTACACCGACGTGTACGCTATATTCACACCCTCGCTCTCAACGCCGTACGACGACCATGTGTTGTACAAATCAATATAATAGCCGAGATTTTCCGTAAGAATAGGGCCGTGTAGCGGGCAGATAATCTCAATATCAAGGTTCGCCGCCTTTTTGAGCACGGACTGCACCTGCGCGCCGTACTTGCCGACGATGCCGATATAGTACCGTCTCGCCTCGCACGCCCATTCCTCGTCAACGTCGAGCGCGCCGAATTTACCGAACGCGTCCGCGCTGAACAGTACCTTATCTGTGCTGTCATATGTGAAAATTACCTCGGGCCAGTGAACCATCGGCGCGGCGACAAACGAGAGATTGTGTTTGCCGAGACTGAGCGTATCGTCCTCCTTGACAATCATTCTCCTGTCGGCAAAATCCGTGCCGAAAAAGTTTTTCATCATGTCGAACGACTTAGCCGACGAAACTATCACCGCGTCGGGATACGCGTCGGCAAAGGCGGTTATGTTCGCGCTGTGGTCGGGCTCCATGTGCTGCACGATAAGGTAGTCCGGTTTCGCGCCGCCGAGCGCGTCCTTTAAATTGCCGAGCCACTCGTCGCCGAAATTTTTGTCAACGCTGTCCATTACCGCGATTTTCTCATCGATGATCACATACGAATTGTACGCCATGCCGTTCGGAACGTCGTACTGTCCTTCAAACAGGTCAACCTTGTGGTCGTTTACTCCTATATATTTAATGTCGTTTGTAATATTCATTTCCTTCAGTTCCTTTCTTCGTGATTGGTTTTATTGTACCACAAACGGTATATAATGTCAATCGGACAGACAGTTCTGTTATAAGAAAAACCGCCTTGATTTCTCAAAGCGGTTCTAAAATCGCTGTTTGGCAGGCGTCCATTCTCCTGCATCTCTCAGGGCATTGCCCTTGTCATACCATCGGCGTGTGGACCGGACGTATTCCTCCACCTCAAACAGCAACTCTATTATACTATTATAATATCATATTTATTCCGATTTGTAAAGTATTTTTTTGTTTCTTATGAGCCTGTTCCATTCCTTTTCATCTGTTTTCATAAACGTAATAATGGAATTTTTAAATGCTATTTCATCTTCTGATGTAACCAGTCGCAATATAACCTTAAATTTCTCATCGACTTCAGATATGTACTTCAAAATAAGCGCCGTTTTAGGTCTGTTTCCGGCAAAAATATAGTCGGGAGTCTTTACTGCCTCAGGCAAATATTTACCATAATTTTTATAATCTCCCGGGTGATTTTCTTCCGTATGCTTTATGCGTTCATCGGTGATAATTACATCGTCGGTAATTATATCTTCCGTAATACACTTATATATCTCTCTATTGATTTTTCCGATAAAATTCATGTAACCTACCACCGTTCCGACATTTTCATATGTATTATATCATTCTTAGCTAAATTGTCAACAAATTCCGACCATAAAACACTTCAGAAAAATAAAAAGCGATAACCGAAAAATGTTCGGTTATCGCAGTGGTTGGCTCCTCCAGCTGGGCTCGAACCAGCGACATCATGATTAACAGTCATGCGCTCTGCCAACTGAGCTATAGAGGAATATATGTATACACGAAAGATAACGGCAATATCATCACCGTTATCTTTTGTGTTGTTGTCGGTTCCGGCAGCTTTCTGCTTTCCCGGGCAGTCACCCGCCAAGTATCATCGACGTTAAGGAGCTTAACTTCTGTGTTCGGCATGGGAACAGGTGGATCCTCCTTGCTATCGCCACCGGATATGGGCTTGCACCCTCAAAACTAAACAACGTAACACTGATTTTAGAGATATCTTTTCTCTGTTCCTTACTTTTCTTAAGTCAAGCCTTCGGGCTATTAGTACCGGTCAGCTCCATACATTACTGCACTTCCACCTCCGGCCTATCAACCATGTAGTCTCCATGGGCCCTTATCTACGGGGAAATCTTATCTTGAAGGGGGCTTCACGCTTAGATGCCTTCAGCGTTTATCCCGTCCGTACT
>CANQIP010000025.1 GCA_947623955.1 uncultured Clostridia bacterium
GTCCTATATTTGTATTTTGTGATAAAATTAAATGGATAATAGGTAGTTTGTTCTGTGGAAAGGAATGAAAAATATGAGAAAATTTATCGCCGCAGTATCGGCTTTATCGCTTATGGCGGCGTTCGCGGTTTTCCCCGTGAGCGTCGGCGCGGCGGATACGGAAACGGTTACGTATAACTACAATCTCGAAGACGGAGCGTATAATCCCGAAAGCAGCCACACGCGCCAGATGGAAAAGCTTGACCGCGGACTTGTCGCGATAAAGTCGGGAAACGGCGTATACCTTTCGTGGCGGCTTTTTGACAGTGAGGATATGGTTTACGGCAGCGCGGACAAAAACGTTACGTTTAACGTTTACCGCAACGGCACAAAGGTAAACCCCGAGCCCGTAAACGTGACGAACTACACCGACACGGCAGCGGGTACGTCGTATCAGGTCGCTCCCGTTGTTGACGGCGTTGAGGGTGCGAAGTGTAGCGCTGTAAGCGTTATGGCAAATAACTACTTAGATATAGCAATTGAACAGCCTTCTGCTTCCTACAGTGCAAATGATATGTCTGCCGGCGACCTTGACGGCGACGGCGAATATGAACTTGTCCTCAAATGGGATTCAAACGGCAAAGACAATTCACAATCCGGCGTTACGGGAAATGTTATACTGGACGCATACGAATTTGACGGAACTCATATGTGGCGCATTGACCTTGGACGCAATATCCGTGCAGGTGCGCATTATACGCAATTCCTCGTATACGACTTTGACGGCGACGGCGGGGCGGAGGTTGCCATGAAAACCGCGCCCGGCTCAAAGGACGCGAAGGGCGTATATGTAAATACGGTAAGTCTTGATGAGGAAGTAAGCTCGGGCGACAATACCGCAGTTTACGTCGAGGACAGCGGATTTATAACAAGCGGACCGGAATATTATTCTGTATTTGACGGCGACGGCTCGGTTATTGACACAGTCGCTTACCCGTTCCCCAGAACTCATGGCGGAGGCAACTGGGGATTGGATTCCGGAGGCAGACCTGAAAATACAAACAGGGTTGACCGATTTCTCGGCGGAGTTGCATATCTTGACGGCGTTCACCCGTCAATAATCACATGGCGCGGCTATTACGCGAAAACAACGGCTGCGGCGTTTACACTTGAAAACAACAGACTGAAACTCGGTGATACGTTCAATGCGGAAACAAACGCGCAGTTCTCGGGACAAGGCAACCACAACCTTACCGTAGCCGATGTTGACAATGACGGTAAGGACGAAATAATCTGCGGTGCTCTCGCGCTTGATAATAATCTTACCCCTCTGTGGTGCTCGGGAAGAGGTCACGGCGACGCGCTTCATATAGGTGATTATGATCCGACGCATCCCGGACTTGAATATTTCAGCGTGCATGAAAGCGGCGGATATAAAATCAGCGGCAGCACAAACGGCAATGACGGTAAGAACGCGGATTACGGCATGACCGTATACGACGCGGCAACGGGTGAAGAATTGGCGCATTACTCAAACACTAAGGATACCGGCAGAGGCACAATGGCTAATATCGGTTCGGGCGGCTATTATCAGATAAGCGGCGCCGGTACATATCAGTGCAACGGCGGTAAGAATTTTACTTCGACAAAACTCACGGGCGGCAGCAATTTCCGTATATTCTGGGACGGCGATTTATTTGATGAAACACTTGACGGAACATCTATTTCCAATCTCAGTGACGACGGCAAAAGCATAAAAAGCGTATTCAGCGCAGGCAGCAACTATACTTCCATAAACAGCACAAAAGCCAACCCGTGTTTGCAGGCGGATATATTGGGCGACTGGCGCGAAGAGGTTATTTACCCCGCAACGAATAACAAATCGCTCAGAGTATTTATGAGCACCGCGCCGACCGATTACAAAATTAAAACCCTCATGCACGACCCCGTATACCGCTCGGGCGTGGCTGCGGAGCAGACGGCGTACAACCAGCCGCCGCACGTCGGTTTCTACATGGCTGATATAATGTTCAAGCCCGCCTTGTCGAGAATAGAAATATCGTCGCCGCCCGCTGAAGTATACCAAGGCTGTACGCTCAACACAAGCGGCATGACCGTAACCGCTCACTACGCGGACGGCACATCGGAAATTCTGGCTGAGGGTGATTACACGCTCGACTGTGACACAAGCGAGATCGGTACGGCGATCGCGACGGTAACGTACGGCGGTAAGTCGGCGACGTTCAGAGTGACAGTTCTGCCCGCGTCAATTGGGGCGATGAACGGTGATTACATAACGGCATCGTCAACGCAGAACGACATTCCGATAGGCTCGTACAGCGGTAAGTTCACTATTGAACATAAGCTTACAATCAATTCCATGCCCGCTATTGGCAGCGGCGATAAAAACTCAACTGCAGGATTTTTCACAAGATTTTTAAGCGCGCCCAATGATAAGGGCAATACGGGTATAGGCGGCGGATGGTACTTTGTACCCGACGGCACGTCCGCGGATGTATACTGGAAAAGCGGCGCGAGCAATGCGAGCGACGCAATAAAAATAACGACTTCCAAATTGGAAACAGGCGCGGAGTACACGTTTAAATACGAATTTAACGACGTGGGTACGGGTAACGGCGCCGGCGTCACGCTCACGATAACCGATTCGCAGGGCAATGTTGTGGGCAGCGGTACCGCGCTTAATTTGAGAAACCTGTCCGACAGCGAATCGCATAAGGTTCTGCCGCTTGCAGCCGTTCAGATTTACAATCAGGCGAACACCAATCAAACCGCGAGCGTCACGATTTCGGACGCAAAGCTTATAACGAACTGCAAGATTGACAGCGTTGACGGTCAAAACGTGACGATGACGTTCGACACGCTCGGTGAAATGTGCGCGTATGCGGCTAAGTACGATGCGGGCGCGCTTACGAATTTTAAGGAAATCACTCCCGAAGAATTCGGCACAAGCACGGCTGACGCGGGCTTTGAACCGGATAAGGTGTTTATCTGGACAAAGAACATGGAACCCGTTGCTCTTTGGGTAAAACAATAAGTTAATAAAAATTCCCCGATATACAATCGGGGAATTTTTTTATTTCTTCTTTTCAATAACAACGTCCGACATGATCCCGACGGGGCGGAGCATATAACCGTCCGTCCACTTGTCGCCCGTCGTGCGGTAGGACGTGTTGCCGTACCACGTGTAATTCTCGTCCGCGTTGTGCAGCGCGCCGAACGAGTTAAAGCGGTTGCCGTACATGACGATTTTAATTTCGTGACGTCCCGCGCTCAAATTGCCGAGGCTCGCTCTGTGCGGCGAGTATGCGATAAGTCCGCGTTTTTCGCCGTCCGCGTAAACAGCCATGACGGGCGCGTTAAACTTCGGTACGCGGATAAAATATTCGCCCTCGCGGTCAATATCAAGATTAAAAATGTACTCGACATTTCCCGTGTAGAACGTCATACCCTGCGCGCATATATCGCCGAACGCCAATTCGGTTTCCGGCGCGGTAACGGTCATACCCCGTACCCCGAAACCGCCGAGCAGATACATATTTTCCAAATACGACTTCGCGTTGTACTCCATATCAATTTTAAGCTCATTCGCGCCCTTTTTAAGACGCGGAAGATTTATAACTTCAATCGCCTTATCGACGTACCAACCGATTATATCACCGTCCGCCCTTTCGCCGTTCAGGTACACCTTGCACTTGTCCGCATCCTCAAGCGCAAGGCGGCAGTCCGTTTCAATCTCCGACCGTATATTGAAGTACATCGTCACCGTGTGCGTCTCCCCCGCCTTCACCGTGTAGGGCTGGCGGTCAAGACCTGTGCGCAAAGCAAGTCCGAGCGTTTCACGCACAATGTTGTCCGCTTTTATGAGAGCCGTTTTCTCGTGCATTTCGCCGCCGTCAACCGCGAACCGCGCATAATCGAGCAGCAGCACATTCGGCTCGGCAAGGTTAAAGCGGTCGATTTTGTCTATCGTTTTAACGGTTTCAAATTCGTCCGCCGCGTAATCTTCAAGCCCGTTCTCCGATTTGTCAAGCCGCAGCAAAATACTGTTCTCGCCGTAACAATCCCACTCAAACACGGTCATGCCGTCTTTGACTGTCGCGGGCATATTGAACAGCCCGCCGCTTATCGTGTCGTACACCGTAAGCGAATACTCGCCGCGTATTTTTATCGTGTTCCTCTCGCGCCCGCCGTCCGACGGATACGCGTGGCACAAAAACAGCCATTTGCAGCCGTTGTCCGTGCGCAGTTGGTACAGCAGATTATTATTTTCATATTCAATATCACGGAAATCGTCAAGCGCGTTAAGCAGCGCGCCACACTCCGATTTTACGCATACACATTTTTTTGCAAACTCAGCCACTTCGCCCGACGGTTTCGCATTGACCATCGTCGGCACTTCGCCCGTAAATATGACCGTTCCGCCGTTCGCGGCGAATTTTTTAAGAATGTCGAGCGTGGTTTTACGCAGCGTGTCACACTCCGGCACAATTACAACCTCGTATCCGCGCTTGCCGACCGTGAGCGTTTTACCCTCCGTTTTCACGTCCTGCTCCGGCAACAGCGACTCCGACAGATAGTCGAAATCAACGCCGCCCGTGAGCATCCGGTCGGCGAATTTTTCAAATTGCCTGTCCATTTCATTGCGCTTTTTGCGCGTCAAATCGTCCGCGCCGTAGCTTATCCATAGACTTTCCACGGGGTTCACGACCGCAGCGCGCGTCACTCGTTCGCCGCGTGTAAGCACTGTATTGAGCCGCGCGAAGTGGTCTTCAATACACGCAAATTCACCGTGCCACGGCGCGTGGTAAAATATCGAGCCGGGCCAGTCGCGCTTTGCCTCGCCCTTAATCGACATGTGCGACAGGTGCGGCACGCGGATCGTTACGCCCAAAGCCGCCTGCCAGTCGCCCTGAAGCTTGTACGTTTTAAACGTGCAGTCCCAGTTCGTTACGCCGTATTCCTCACTCATCACCGCCTCGCGTCCGTACTGCGCCGCTACGCTCGCCGCCTGCTTGACGCTCGTGAATTCGCGCCCGTCGATAAGCATATCGACGCCCGGCACGTCCATTTTGCGGTAGCAGCGCATCGCCTCGCCGACAGTCGTTGTCTGTGCTCCAAGCGGCGATTCAGCCAAAATGTGACCGGTCATTAAAATGCCGTTTTCCCTGCACCAGTCGCAAATCCTGTCCATAAACACGCGCGCGAAACACTCCGCCGCCGCGTCGTGGTACGCGTGTCTGCCACTCAAATCGCCGTCAGTTCTGTCCCACACGTATTCGGGCGCAATGTCTAGCGGGTCAAAGCCGCGCTCCGCTTTGCAAAAGAGCGCAAAATGCTCCGTGTACGGAACAAACACGTCCTCGTCCGACTCCGCCGCACGTATCGGCTGCTGCTTGCCTATGCGCGGCTCGTCGGTAAAAATCGCGGCTGCCGTCGCGCCGAAATCAGCGCCGAGCGACGACTTGTACCTCTCGTGCGTGACCTCGATAAATTTGTCTGTTGCGCTAGGGTTCATCGTGTCGGAGTAGGTGCAGCCGTTAAAAAATTCTTCACCCTCAGCTAATTCGAGGTACGCGTACCTGACGTTGTCGCCGTTCTTTATTGCCGCGTCAACCTCGTCCTGTGTGTTCATACGGCGGTAATCGGTCATATACTTATTTTCTATCTTGACCGCATACGCCGTGAGATAGTACCCGCGCGGAATTTCTCCGTTTTCAACCGCCGCGTCAAACTCCGCCTGCGACGCAAGATAGCCGTCAAGCGGCTTTGACGCAAGGCGCATTTCACGTGCGCGAAGGCGCGGATTTTTTGTGACAAGTCCGTCAGCCGCGCCGGAAGGGAAACGGTCGTCATCGTAGAGCCAGCATATAAGCCCCATTTTACGGCATTTTTCTGCCGTGTACCGTGCCATCTCCATAAATTCATTGCCGAGGTACTCTGTGTCCAAGCCGTCACGCGGGTGTATCACCACGCCGCCAAAACCCATTTCCTTGAATATCAAAAGCTGCTCGTCAATCGTCTGTTTTTCTATCTTGCAGTTCCACGACCAGAACGGCAGTCCGCGGTACTCCGCTGTCGGATTTTTGAAAAGTTCAAGGTCAAGCTCATGTGAATTATTTTTTGAAAAAATCATGGCAAATCCTCCGCATTTCAGCATATTCTCGGCAAACCTTCGCCGTAGAGTT
This sequence comes from uncultured Clostridia bacterium, assembly GCA_947623955.1. Lineage (GTDB taxonomy): Bacteria > Bacillota > Clostridia > UBA1381 > UBA1381 > Hominilimicola. The sequence goes on from CANQIP010000025.1 coordinate 6,186, forward strand.
CCGTCACCTTGCGTCTGCCTCCGAGAGGCGTTATAAGCGTCACATCGCCGCCCTTTACGACGCGTCCGACTATCGCGGCGTTCTCGCCGTAACGGCTGTTTCGTATAATTTCAAGAGCCTTCCGCGCGTCGCTTTCCGACACAACGGCAAGCAGCTTACCCTCGTTGCCCATGTGCATAACGTTAAGCCCGAGTATTTTACAAAAGCCCCTGACCTCCGGCGTTATCGGGATTTTATCCTCGTCTATCTCAAAACCGCAGTCCGCGTTTTTCGCAAACTCGCAAAGCACCGTTCCGAGACCTCCGCGCGTTATGTCGCGCATGGCGTGAATATGAACGCCTGCGCTCATCATATTTTGTACCATCTCACAAAGCGGCGCGCAGTCGCTTTTTATGTTGTTTTCTATATTCATTCGCTCGCTCAAAATCGCCGCGTGGTGGTCGCCGAGCGTACCCGACACTATGAGCGCGTCGCCCTTGCGGCAGTTCGCGCTTTTTATGTCCGCGCCGTCCTTTACAAAGCCGACGCCGGTCGTGTTGATATACACGCCGCCGCTGCCCTCGATAACTTTAGTGTCCCCCGCGATCACCGTTACGCCCGCCTCCTTCGCGGTACGTTCGAGCGACTCCGCTATCAACTTTAGTGTCCCCGTGTCCGCGCCCTCCTCGATTATATAGGCGGTCGTGATGTACTTCGGAACAGCGCCGCGCATGAGCAGGTCGTTCACCGTGCCGCACACCGCGAGCCTGCCGATGTCGCCGCCCTTGAACGTAAGGGGCGTTACTACAAAGCTGTCGGTCGTGACGGCGATTTTAGTGTCCCCGTCCACGACCGCGCTGTCCTCCATCATGTCAAGCACAGGATTGGAACTTGACGCTCTGAAAATCTCGTCTATAAGCTGCGAGGTCGAGCGTCCCCCGCTGCCGTGAGCCATTGTAATTTTCATATTTACCTCACCTGTTATTCGTATAGTAGTGGAAACACGCGCCCTCCATTGACACCATGCACGCGCCCTGCGGCGTGTCGGGAGTGCAGACCGTGCCAAAAAGCGGACAAGAGCGCGGCGGTTTTTTCCCTGATATTACGTCGCCGCACGCGCACGCGCCATTGTACATTTTATCGGCGCACAAATCCGCGCTGCCCGCGTCAAATTGCGCGTATTCCTTTTTGAGTACAAGCCCCGATTTTTTTATGACGCCCATGCCGCGCCACGCAGCGTCACACGGCTCAAAGTACTTGTTTACCTTCTCTTGCGCCTCGATATTGCCGTCATACGTGACGACCGACGGGTACATGTTTAACGATTTGCCGCCCTTTAATTTTGTGAGCGCGTATATTGCAGCCAACAGCTCCGCGCCGCCAAAGCCCGCTGTCACGAACGGAATTTTAAGCTCCTTCGCCATATCCTCAAACAGCCTGTGACCCGTTATGACGCTCACATGCCCGGGCGCGAGGAAGCCGGTGATTTTAGTGTCCCCATCAGCGACCGCGCGTATCGCCTGCGGCATAGTTTTGAGCGCGGTCAAAAGCTTTACATTTTTAGTGTCCCCGTTTGGTTTAGTGTCCCCACTGAGCAAACGCTCTACGATCAGTGCGTACACGGGCGTTGTCGTTTCAAAGCCGACCGCCGCGAAAACGAATTGCCTGTCGGGGTTGTCACGCGCCATGTCGAGTATTTCAAACGGCGAGTATACCATTTTCACGCTCCCGCCCTCCGCAGCCGCGTCGCGCAGCGACTTTTCCGAGCCTTTGACGCGCATCATGTCGCCGAACGTCACGACCGTCGTGTTCGGCGTAAGCGCAAGCTCCGTAAGGCGGTCGATATACGACGCGACCGTCACGCACACGGGACAACCCGGTCCCGATATGAGCTTTATTTTCGGCGACAGCATAGCCGGTATGCCGTTTTCGGAGATCGACGCGGTATGCGTGCCGCAGACCTCCATGATAACCTTTTCCTCGCCGCCGTAGCATTTGAGGTACTCCTTTATTTCGTTTAAATCAGGCATTGCCCATTTCCTCCAGCATGGAGAAAAGCTCCTCCATTTCCTTCGCCTCGCTCTGCGAGATTTTTTGAATTATAAGTCCGGCGTGTACGAGAACGTAGTCGCCGACAGCTACGTTTACCACGCCCGCATTCGCCTTCGTGAGATTACCGCTGTAATCCACCGTCGCGATATTGTCCTTTATCTCAACAACCCTTCCGGGTGCAGCCACACACATATTACCTCTCCTTGTTCAGCGCGTACCAAGCCTGTCCGAGGGCAATTCCCCCGTCGTTGGTCGGTACCTGCTCGTTTATATATACATTAAATCCCCTCTCGGTAAGACCGTTCACGCAAAGCTCGGTGAGTATTCCGTTCGCGAAAACGCCGCCCGAAAGGATGACATTTTTCTCGTTTTGATTTGCCGCGAAATCCGTTACCGCATTAGCTACGGCGTAATGAAATCCGAGCGCGAGCGAATTTACGTCCGCGCCGCTTTTTATCGCGCCGTACATTTGACGTATAAGGCTCGCCGTCTGCCACCTGCCGTCAACTGTCGACAGCGTCAGCATGTACGGCTCGGTCGCCTTTCGCGCCGCGCTTTCGAGCATTATCGCGCACTCGCCCTCGTAGCTGTTGTACACTTGTACGCCGAGCATAGCCGATACCGCGTCGAAAAGCCGCCCCATGCTCGATGATTTCACGGTGTTAATATTGTTTTCCACTGCGGCTTTTATAACCGCGCCGTTTTCCGACACAGGACTTAAGCCTGCCGATATAAGATAGCAGTCAAGCGTTGTCCGTGCGTCGCGCGCGCTTTCATCGCCGCCCATAACAGCGGTGTATTCGAGCGACGCTATCCGCGTAAAACAGCCGTCATAGCGTATGACCTCGCCGCCCCAAATATTACCGTCGCCGCCGTAGCCCGTGCCGTCGAACACAAACCCCACAGCCGCGCCGTTTAGCCTATGTTCAGCCATTACGGACGCCATATGCGCGAAATGGTGCAAAAGCGTCTCGCCCGCCGCCGCGCCCGCGCTCAGATACATCGGGTGCGCGTCCTTTATCGTAATGTCCGGCGTGAAATTCAGCAGACGCGACAGACGCGGTATATTGCTTTTCCACGCACGGTACGCGTCGTCGTTTTCGAGGTCGCCGAAATACTGGCTCATGTACGCCGCGCCGCCCTTCGCGCAGCAAAACGCGGCTTTGAGGTCGCCGCCCAGCGCGAGCACAGACCTGTCCGACCCCGCGTCAATCGTAATCGGCAGCGGTACATATCCGCGCGCGCGGCGTATCATCTGTACGCGTCCGCAAATCACACGGCACACCGAGTCGTCAAGCGGCGTCAGTATGCGGCGGTCGTGACTCAAAACCTCAAAACCGCCGACGCTTTCACGCAATTTTATAATATCCTCATTCTCCGTTATTATCGGCTCGTCCGACACGTTCGCGCTCGTCATCACAAGCGCGCCGCACATTTTTGTGAGGCAGTCCTGCACGGAGTTGCACGGCAGAAACGCGCCTATATAATCGCTCTCGCCGCACACCGACGGCGCGAAATCCTTTTTCTTCCTTAAAAGCACGATTGGTCTCGCGGCAGACAGGAGCATCCTCTTTTCAAGGTCGTTCACTTCGGCGTACTCCGATATTTCGTCCGGGGAGTGAAACATCACCGCGAACGGCTTAGACGTGCGCCGCTTTATTTCGCGAAGTCTTTTCGCCGCGTCCTCGTCGTCGGCGCGGCACGCGAAATGATAGCCGCCAATGTCCTTTACCGCAGCTATGCCGCCGCTTAAAAGTGTTTTAACAGTCTCGCTTAGCGGGTCGCCGCCTACGGTATACGAAAGAACCGGCCCGCACGAGTTACACGCTATCGTCTGCGCGTGACAGCGAATGTCGTTTATGTCGCGGTACTCCTTTTTGCAGTCGCCGCACATTTCAAAATCGGTCATTGTGATGCTTTCGCGGTCGTACGGGAGCGACTGTTGTATGCTGTACCTCGGGCCGCACCGCACGCAGCTTATAAACGGGTGTTTAAAGCGTCTGTTACGCTCGTCGTAAAACTCGTCCATACAGCTTTGACACGTCGCGATGTCGGGCGTGAGCAGCGGCAGTGTTTCGCTTTCCTCGCTGCTCGGCGCGATTGTAAATCCCGTAAAATCCATGCGCGGCATATCCTTCTCCGCGCACGACGTTATCACCGCCTGCGGGAGCGACTTTACCTCGTTTATAAACTCGCTTACCATCTCCCCCTCCGCAACGATTTCAACGACGCCGCCGAGGTTTTTCACGTAACCGCGCACGCCATACTTTTCCGCAGCGCGTTTTACATCGGGTCTGAAACCTATACCCTGAACCAGACCCGTTATAATATATTTCTTCGTCATAATTCCGATATAAAGTCAAGGGGCTGTATCGCTACAACCCCTATGTTTGCATTATTCTTCCGCTTTTGCCGCTGCTGCAGCCTTTTTTGCCGCGGCAGCCTTCTTCATAGCCTCGATCTGTTCGGGTGTGAACTTCGGCTTTTCGGGCGCGGCGGGCGGCTCGCTGTGCAGCGTCACGACCGTCTTTGTCGCCGACGGCTCGCTGTAGTGAGTATCCATTTTAAGACAGTTTTTCGGGCAGTTGTTCACGCAGTTTTCGCACTGCACGCAACCCATTCTGTCTATCGTCCACGTCCGTGCCGCGCGGTCAACCGTTATCGCGCCCGACGGGCACTTTCTCTGACACGAGCCGCAGAAAATACATTGGTCTATATCGTTCTGCACGCTGCCCCTCGAACGCTCTGGGTACTCGCGCGGAACGACCGGATAATTCTGTGTCGCCGGCTTGGAAAAGAGGTTTCTCAAAGCCAAGCCCGTAAATTTCATTAAACCTGCCATATCCGTTACCTCCTTACCTTTCCGTACAGCTTATACACGGGTCTATCGTGAGTATCAAAAGCGGCACGTCAGCCAGCTCGCAGCCCTTAAGCGTGTGCAAGAGAGGCATTAGGTTTGTGAAGGTTGGCGTTCTTACTCTCACGCGATCGAGGAACTTCGTTCCGTTTGCGCGGCAGTAATATATAGCCTCACCTCGCGGCTGCTCGACGCGCATGAACGCCTCGCCGTTCGGGTTGCCCTTTACGGCAACCGATATTTCGCCGTCGGGTATCTTGTTTACCGCCTGACGGATAATGTGGAACGACTGGAAAATCTCCTGTATTCTCACGTCGCAGCGTGCGTAGCAGTCACATTCCTTGCTCGTTATAATATCGAAGTCTATGTCGCTGTAAGCGGCGTAGCCAAGGGTGCGCGTGTCTATCTTTATGCCGCTGGCTCTCATCATGGGGCCCGCCGCACCGAGATATACCGCGTCCTGCGGCGACAGCATACCCACGCCCTTAAGTCTTGACTGAACGGTGTAGTCGTTCAGAAATACGTTTGTGAGCTTTTTAAGTTCCTTCTCCATGCCGTCAAAATTCTTCACGAATTTTTGCAGCATCTCCTTCGGCATATCCTTTAACACGCCGCCAATCTTGTTTACCGAGAATATTACGCGTCCGCCTGTGCTTTCCTCGAACATATCGAGAATCTGCTCGCGCAGCCGCCATGTCTGATAGAACAGCGCCTCGAAACCGAAAGCGTCCGCCAGAAGTCCGAGCCAAAGAAGGTGCGAATGTACGCGCGACATTTCCGCCCAGATCGTGCGGAGGTATTTCGCTCTGTCGGGGATCTCCGTGTCGAATATGCGCTCCATAGCCTCAACGTAGCCCATACCGTGCATGAACGAGCATATGCCGCACGTTCTCTCAATTACGTAGAGGTAATCGTTGAAGTCGCGCTTTTCCGCAAGCTGCTCCAGTCCGCGGTGAACGTAGCCTATCTTGGGTATCGCGTCAACGACCTTTTCGTCCTCCAGCACGAGGTCAAGGTGTATGGGTTCGGGCAGCACGGGGTGCTGCGGACCGAACGGGATGATTGTTCTGTTAGCCATTGTCCTTGTCCTCCTTTGCTTTTTCCTCCGCCGCCTTTGCCGCGGCGGCTTTCTTCGCGGCTGCCGCCTTTTTCATTTCCTCGATTTGCTCGGGAGTGAATTTCGGCGCGGCTTTCTTTTCCTCTTCCTTCTTCTTGAACGGCGTTACCGCGTCTATCGTGTAAAGCTTATCCTTATAGTTGAGTTTCATATGCCTTATCTGCACACCGAAAAGCTCGCGCATCTCGTTTTCGTACAGCGACGCGGACTGGTATATATCCGATATGCTCACTATTTCCTCGTCCTGTTTCAGCGGCACCTTGTACGTCAGAAAATGGTACATCTGCGCGAAGGAATAGAGAAGGTCGTAGCCGTCGTCGGTGTTTACGGCGCATATCTGCACAAGTCTCGCGCCCTCACTCTTAGCCTTAACCGCTTTAAGCGGGAGAAGGTCGGGGCTGAGGTCGATCAGTTCGTAATTCTCTCTCATGCTTTCTCTCCTCCCTCTTTTTTAAACTTCTTTCTCTTTTCTTCAAGCACCGCGACAGCCTTCACAACGCCGTCTATTATCGCGTTCGGTCTCGCGGCGCAGCCCGGAACGTACACGTCAACGGGGAGTACCTTGTCCACTCCGCCGATAATGTTGTAGCAGTCCTTGAACACACCGCCGTTGCAGGCGCATATTCCGACCGCGCACACAACCTTGGGTTCGGGCATCTGCGAGTAAAGCTGCTCGACAACGGGCTTGTTCTGCGTGTTTATGCCGCCCGTTATGAGAAGTATGTCGGCGTGTTTCGGGTTACCGGTGTTCAGCACTCCGAAACGCTCCACATCGTAAACCGGCGTCAGGCAGGCGAGAACCTCTATATCGCAGCCGTTGCAGCTTGAACCGTCGTAATGCAGCATCCACGGTGATTTTGAAACCTTTGCCATATATAAGTCCTCCCTTCTTAACCGAACATCTGTAAGATGAATATGTTTATCGCGCCGAATATCAGCGTTACTACCCATGTCGTTTTAAACATCGTGTCCCACTTCACTCTCGCGCTTGTGTTGTCTATAAGCACTTCGAGGAAGAACGTCAGCGCTATCACGCCGACCGTCAGCGGTATGCTCCACCACTCGGCGCAGAGCGTGAACATCGCCACAATACCGTAGAGGAACACGTTCTCGTACCAGTGCGATATTTCGATTATCGCCATCATTCCTCCCGACAGTTCCGTCGTCACGCCCTTGACCATTTCCTGATGCGCGTGATGCGACATCGAAATGTCGAACGGCGATTTTCTGAATTTAATCGTGAGTATGAACAGAAAACCGATAAATATTCCCGGGATATATACCACATTCGGTACGGGCATCGAGATTATCTCGCGTATCGTGAACGTTCCCTGTCCGAGAGCCGCCTCGGTCGCCGTGTAGAAACCGACAGCAGTTAAAAGTATCATCGGCTCGTAGGAGAGCATCTGTATCATCTCACGGTTCGCGCCCATTACGGAGTACGGCGAGTTTGTCGTCGTCGCCTCCAGCACGAGGAACATCGCAGCCGTCGTAAACACGAAGAATACGAGGAGTATGTTTCCTCCGGCGAAGAACATTCCGCCCGTGAACACGATGAAGATTATGAAACACCACGCAAACAGGTATTGCATGTTGTTTATGAGAAGTATCTCCTTGTCCAGAAGTTTTTTTACATCGTAGAACGGCTGCAAAAGCGGCGGCCCTATTCTGCCCTGCATACGGGCTGTAAGTTTTCTGTCAAGTCCGGCGAGCAGTCCGCCCACAAGCGGAGCAAGCACAATGTAGCCCAAAACAAGTAAAAGTCTCATCACAGCAAACCACCTCCGCTAACAGCGCTTATGACAAGTCCGGCGCATACTACCATTATGCCGACCGCGACCGCCACAACCGGTTTCCATATTTTCTCCTCGCCGAAGTAGTCCGTTAAGTACCAGTTGGAGAGGAAGTTATACTTTATATGACCGAACGAGTCCTCAAACGTTCTGTTGTCGCCCTGATTGATACCCGCCATGTATTCGAGGTTAGGCGTTGACTTCGTGTGCTTTACGATAACTCTCGACAGGAACGGTATCACGAATATCATAACGAGCATTACGACTACTATGATAAGATCCTCCGGCGTGAGCACCGAAACGTGCGCCACGCGGTAAACCTGCGCTATTACCGGCTCTACCACTATCCTTGACAGGTACGGCAGCGACAGACACAGCGCTATCATCATGAGCGCGTGTCCGATAAGCGAGAACCACTGCCCGGGCGAGGTCTTGTAATCGACCTTCGTCGAGTGCGCCTTGCAGGCGAGTATTTTCGCGAGCCACTTCGTCCAGTAGAGCATCGTCGTCGCGCTGCCGAAGGCTATGGACAGGATAAGGATTATGTTGTGCGCGTCCACGAACGCCTTAAGAGCAGCCCATTTCGATATGAGCATACCGAACGGCGCGAGGAACATTCCCGCTATACCTATTACCATGATAAACGCCAACAGCGGCAGCGACATTATAAGTCCGTGCATATCCTCTATATCGCGGCTGCCGGTCGCGTTCTCTATCGCGCCGACCGCCTGGAACATCATCGACTTCGACACCGCGTGGAATATTAAAAGCAGTATCGCCGCCCATACGGTTTCCTCGGTCGCCACGCCCGTGCAGGCTACGATAAGTCCGAGGTTTGAAATCGTCGAGTACGCGAGTACCTTTTTGCCGTCGCTTACCGTTATCGCGAGCATACTCGCTATGAGGAACGTAAATCCGCCGATAAGCGCGACCATCATTCCCGCCGTCGTGTTGTAAAGCGCGGGCGACAGTCTTATAAGCAGATAAACGCCCGCCTTTACCATTGTCGCGCTGTGCAATAGTGCCGACGTCGGCGTTGGCGCGACCATCGCTCCCAAAAGCCATTTCGAGAACGGCAGCTGCGCCGTTTTCGTGAGCGCCGCGAACGACAGCAGAAGTATCGGTATCACTATCGCGCTCTGATCGACGTAATCGACGAGGTTCTGTATCGTTATCACATTGAGCTTTGATATTGAGTACATTACGGCTATGCCGAACGCGAGTCCGCCCAGAAGGTTCATCCACAAGGCTCTGAAGGCGTTGTTCATAGCCTCTTTCGTGCGCGTGTAGCCTATGAGCAGGAACGAGGCGACGCTCGTTACCTCCCAGAAGAAGTATATCCACATCAGGTTCGATGACGCTACAAGTCCGAACATCGCGCCGAGGAACACAAACAGCATCGGGAAAAAGAACGTGCGTCTGTCCTTAAATTCCGTGTGGTGGTTGTGGTAATCCTTCATGTAGCCCACGGCGTATATACATATGAGCGAGCCGACAAGTCCTATCAGCAGGAACATTATAACGGTGAGCTGGTCGCTGTAGAGGTTATTCGTCTCTATGTTGACCCTGCCCGACAGCTCGAACCATGCCATAAGTCCCGTTCCGACTACCGATAAAAACGGTGCGAAGAATTTTTTGTTTTTAATTCCGAGAATGATTATCATAATCATCATCAGAACCTCCGCGCCGAGCATTATGTGGTCGATTATGTGACTTTCCTCACCCGTCCACAGGTACAAAATATGCTCGTAGCCTTCCATTTCGGTGAAGTGCCAGAAGGCAAACGCGACCGCGGCAGCCATGATAAGACCGCAGCTTGTGTAAACCACTACTTTTCTTACCGTATTGTTTTTGACGCACGCTAAAATTGCGGCTGCCAGAAACGGAAACAGTATCAGAAAAACTATGTAATCCACATCCTCATCTCCTGTTCATTGTATTTCTGCATATCATATATAATTATACCACAAAAGTCATAATTTTTCAAGTTGTATACGCAATAAAATCACCGTTTTTTTGTGAGAAATTTAACGCAAAAAACGGCGTATGCTTTGTTACATACGCCGTTTTTCATTTCTTACGGTAAATCTATTTCTTCAAGGTGTTTCGTGGGGAGTTTTGTGGTCGAGTCTCTCACAAACTTTTTAACCGCTGCCGTGCCTTTGGCAATCGGTATGTTCGTACCCGCGCCGGCAACGCAGCCGCCCGGGCAGCCCATTCCCTCGATAAGGCAGCCGTCCTTTTTACCCGCCTTCGCGAGCATGAGCATCTTCTGACACTCCGAAAGTCCCTCGACGTGTTCGATGTATACCTCCTCGTTGGGGTAATACTCGTTTATGCACTGCTCTATCGCGCCCGCAACGCCGCCGGCTATACCGTAGCCTCTGCCCGCACCAGTCGCGTCGTGAACGGGTTCTTCCTTGTCGTAGGTGGCAAAGTCTATGCCCTTCGCGTCAAACATCGCGCTAAGCTCCTCGAACGTGATTACAAAATCAACATCGCTGCGCACCGTTCTGCGCGACGCCTCCAGTTTCTTCGCGGCGCACGGCCCTATGAACACGACGCGCGCGTTCGGTCTGCGCTGTTTTATCGTTCTCGCCGTCGCGACCATAGGTGTGAGCGAGTTTGAAACGGTGTCGGCAAGGTCGTTCAGCGTGCGTTTCGCTATCATCGCCCACGCGGGGCAGCAGGATGTCAAAAGAAACGGCAGTTCGCCCGTCTTTACCTTTTCAACGTAGTGATGCGCCTCGGTTATCGCGCCTATGTCCGCGCCGAGCGCGACCTCGTAAACCTCTTTAAAGCCGAGGTCTAAGAGCGCGGCTTTGAGTTTCCAAAGTCTTACGTCGTCGCCGAACTGTCCTACGATAGCCGGCGCGACCTCCGCGACAACCTCGTCGCCCTTTTTGATAGCGCGTATAAGCTGGTATATCTGCGACTTGTCGGCAATCGCGCCGAACGGGCAGCTTACCATGCACTGACCGCACGAAACGCATTTTTCGGGGTCGATCATCGCTCTGCCGCTTGCGTCCGTTCCTATGGCGTTTATGCCGCACGCCGACGCGCACGGGCGCATTTTGCGAGCAATCGCGTCGTAGGGGCAGATAGCCTTGCACTTGCCGCATTTAATACATTTTTCCTTGTCTATGTACGAGCGTCCGTCAACCATCGAAATAGCGCCCTTCGGGCACACCTCCATGCACGGGTGCGCGACGCAGCCGCGGCAGTTGTCCGTTACCTCGTACACGTTATGCTCGCACATATCGCACGCGGACGGTATTACCTGCATGAGTGGAGGCTCATAGTATTTGTCGGAAATGTTACTCGCGCTCAGTCCACTCGTAACGTGGACGGGCGCGTTTTCGGGGCGCAGCGAAAGTCCCATCGCAAGCCTTACGCGCTCGGACGCTATCGCCCTTTCGCGGTAGATGCTCTCGCGGTACTTCGGTACCTCCGTGGGCGTGATCGTGTACGGTATCGCCTCGATTTTGTCGTTGATGTTGTCGATGTCGTCCGCCTCAAACGCGACCTTCGCAACCTCCTTTAAGACATTGTGGCGTATTTGTGTAATCGGTGTTTCTATTCCTCTCATGCGCGCCTCCTTTTTTGCAATTCAAACAAATCTTATATCCGTATTATTTAATCGTGCAGCTTTCTGTTGTCTATTACCCGCTTAGCCTTGCCTTCACTTCTCTCTATCGACTTCGGTCTTAACAGATGAACCTTCGCTTTAATGCCGAGCATTGACTGCAGCTGCGTTTCAAGCTTGCGCTTTTCCGCGTCAACGTCGCCCGTGAATTTCGGACTGAGCTCTACGTTGATGTCGAACGTATCGGTATTGTTTACTCTGTCAACAACGATTTGATAATTCGGCGAAACCTCGATACTGTTTCTTAAAAGCACTTCCTCAATCTGCGACGGGAATACGTTTACGCCGCGTATGATAAGCATGTCGTCCGTTCTTCCCGCCGGCTTTCTCATGCGCACATGCGTTCTTCCGCACTCGCACGGAGAATAGTCGAGCGTACACAAATCGCGTGTTCTGTAGCGAAGAAGAGGCTGTCCTTCCTTTGTGATTGTGCTCAGAACAAGCTCGCCGAACGAGCCCTTCGGCAGTACCTCGCCCGTGTCGGGGTCGATTATTTCGGGGATTATCATGTCCTCGCAGATGTGCATACCCTGCTGCATCGAGCACTCGTATGACACGCCCGGTCCCATGATTTCCGTAAGTCCGTATACGTCGTGCGCCTTTATGCCGAGAGCCTCCTCTATCTGATGACGCATTTCCTCCGTCCACGGCTCCGCGCCGAATATACCCGCCTTTAATTTAAGCTGGTTCTTAACGCCCATCTCCTTGACAGTTTCGCCTATGTACATCGCGTACGACGGAGTACAGCAAAGGTGCGTGCTGCCGAGGTCGCAGAGAAAGCGTATCTGTCTTTCCGTGTTGCCGGACGAGGTCGGAATAACCATAGCCCCGACCTTTTCCGCGCCCTGATGCGCGCCCAAGCCGCCTGTGAAAAGTCCGTAGCCGTACGATACCTGCACGATCGAATGGTCGTCGCCGCCCGCCGCGACAAGCTGACGCGCGAAACCGTTTGCCCAGTCGTCGAGGTCGTGGCGCGTATAGCCCGACACTATCTGCTTTCCCGTAGTGCCCGACGAGGCTTGTATTCTTACTATCTGTTTCTTCGGCACTGCCAAAAGCTGGAACGGGTAATAGTCGCGCAGATCCTGTTTTGTCGTGAACGGCAGCTTGGACAAGTCGTCGAGCGATTTAATGTCCTCCGGCTTTACGCCCGCGTCGTCCATGCGCTCTCGGTACATCGCGACATTTTCATAAACGCGCTTTACCTGCCACTGCAGCTGTTTTAGCTGATGCTCCTCGATCGCCGAGCGTTCCATACACTCGATTTCGGGTTGGAAATATCTTTCCATGGTTTTTCCTCCTTGTATTATAAATTTTTATAAATTATATCCCAGCTCAAACGCTTTTAAATTAAGGTCGATAAATTTTTCGGGTACGGTTTCCTTTATTGTTTCGAGCCATACTGATTTGTCAATGTCGGTGCTTTTCGCCAGAAGTCCGATTAGCACTACGTTTACAGCCTTTATGCTGCCCGCTTTTTCGGCGGCGGAAAGCGCGTCAACGGCTTGCAGGTTTGCCTTTTCCGCTATCTTTTTTTCTATGTCGGCGGGGTACTCCATCGCGCCTGTAATAACGGGCATGGGGTTCATCTTCTGCGTGTTCGCAATCATCTTGCCGCCCTTTTTGAGGTACGGCAGCGCGCGCATGGCCTCAAGCATTTCAAACGCGAGAATTATATCCGCCTCGCCCTTGCCGATTATCGGCGAGTAGACCTTGTCGCCGTATTTTACGTATGTGACTACGCTGCCGCCGCGCTGGCTCATGCCGTGTACCTCGCTGACCTTTACGTCGTAGCCTTCCTTTATCGCGACGCCGCCGAGTATGCGGCTCGCGAGTAGCGTGCCTTGTCCGCCGACGCCTACTATCATTATGTTCATGTTTGTGTTTCCTTTCTTTGTATATTAGACGATAAATTGTGATTTATCGGTGAAATGCGGGCGACCGCAAGGGTCGCTCCTACGGATAAACAATATATGTTATCCGTATCAAATAACAAAATATCATGTTGTAGGGGCGACCCTCGCGGTCGCCCGTCCACGATAACCCGATGTCAACGATATTGTAGGGGCGAACCGTGTTCGCCCGTAAAAACCCCTCAGTCACTTCGTGACAGCTCCCCTATTAGGGGAGCCATACGGTGAACGCCGCATATCGTGAGCCTCTCCTTGAGGAGAGGTGGCATCGTGAAACGATGACGGAGAGGTGGCAATGAATTTTAGGGAACCACCTCTCAGTCGCCTTCGGCGACAGCTCCCCTCAAGGGGAGCCTTCCGTAGGGGCGAACCGTGTTCGCCCGTTTCCAATGTGCCGCAGCGGGCGAACACGGTTAGCCCCTACGACCACGCCACCATTGCGTCCTCAAATCACAATCATTATTTCTCCTCAATCGCCCCGAACGGGCAAACATTCGTGCACAAACCGCAGCCGTTGCACTGTGTTGCATCTATCTTCACGGTGTCGCCCTCGACGGAGATCGCGGGGCAGCCGAGTTTCATGCACATTTTACACTTCCTGCACTTATCGTTTATCTCGCAGTGACCCGAATACTTCTTCCGCATCGGCGGCAGCAGCGCGCACGGTCTCTGCGCTATTATCACCGACGGCTCTTCGCGCTCCGTTTCCTCTTTTACGACCTTTTCGAAATTCTTCACATCGAACGGGTCGGCGACAACAACGTGCTCCACGCCGATAGACTTACAAAGCGTTATAAGATTTACCTGCACCGTCGGCTCCTTGCGTATCGTGTAGCCGGTGGTCGGGTTGTCCTGATGACCCGTCATGCCGGTTATTGAGTTGTCAAGTATGATCACGGTGTTATTGCCCTTGTTGTAGACTATATCGACAAGTCCCGTTATGCCCGAGTGCATAAACGTCGAGTCGCCTATTACCGACACGAGCTTTTTGTTAAATTCCTTACCTCTCGCCTTCGCCATGCCGTGAGCCGCGCTTACCGACGCGCCCATACATATCGTTGTATCGACGCTCTGCAAAGGCGGCGCTGCTCCGAGAGTGTAGCAGCCGATGTCGCCCGAAACGACAAGTCCGAGCTTTTTCAAAACGTAGAACGTGCCTCTGTGCGGGCAGCCGGCGCACATAACCGGCGGACGCACGGGCGTGGGTTCGTCTATCTCGTCAAATTCCGGCGGATCGATACCGAGCACCGCCTTCTTTATCATCGCGGGCGTGTACTCGCCCTGCAGTGTGAACGCGTCCTTGCCTGTCACGTTTACGCCGAGCATTTTACAGTGTTCCTCTATTACGGGGTCGAGTTCCTCTATAACGTAAACCCTGTCGTATTTTTCCGCGAAGTCCTTTATTTTCTTCTCCGGCAGCGGATAAATCACGCCGAGCTTTAAATAATCGACCTTATCCCCAAGCGCCTCCTTCGCGTACATATACGCTATACCCGCGCTTATTACGCCGATTTTCGAGCCGTTTTCCTCGACGCTGTTAAGCTCCGTCGTTTCGGACATTTCCTTTAAGGCTTTTATTCTGTCCTCGACAACGACGTGCCGCTTTATCGCGTTTCCGGGCATCATTACGTACTTCGCGGGGTCTTTTATGTAATCCTTCAAAGGCTTTTCGGCGCGTTCCTCCTCCTCGACAAGACTCTGCGAATGGCTCACACGCGTTGACAGCCTTAAAAATACGGGTGTGTCGTACTTCTCGGAAAGCTCGTACGCCGTTTTTGTGAACGATTTACATTCTCCGCTGTCGGACGGTTCAAGCATGAGTATCTTTGCCGCCTTCGCATAATGGCGCGAGTCCTGCTCGTTCTGCGACGAGTGCATACCCTGGTCGTCCGCGACGCACAGCACAAGACCGCCGTTTACGCCGGTATAGCTTGCCGTGAACACGGGGTCAGCCATTACGTTAAGTCCGACGTGTTTCATGCACGACATACTTCTCGCGCCCGCTATCGACGCGCCGAGCGCGACCTCGCAGCCGACCTTTTCGTTGGGTGCCCACTCGACGTAGATATCGTCGTATTTTACTATGTTTTCGGTTATCTCGGTACTCGGCGTACCGGGATACGAGGAAACAACGCTTACGCCCGCCTCATACGCTCCGCGCGCGACAGCCTCGTTTCCGAGCATCAGTTTTTTCATGTTTGTTCCTCCGGTTAATTGTAATATACTTTAAATTATATTTTATCAAATATCGCATTTTTCGTCAAGCGTTATTAACAAAAAAATGGGGTAAATGTTTTACCCCATTGGTTTTAATATACAAAATCGAATTCGAGATCGCCTATTCTCACGGTGTCGCCCTCGCGAATGCCCATGTTTATAAGATCCTCAATCACGCCGCGGTTAAGAAGCGCGCGCTGGAAGTATTGGAGCGACTCGCTGTCGGAGAA
>CANQIP010000026.1 GCA_947623955.1 uncultured Clostridia bacterium
TCTCTGCCGCCGAGGTATCTGTCGATAAGCACGGGGTTTTTCTTGTCCTTTTCAAACGCGTCGGTGAGGTAGCGCACGAGGTCGATCTCGTTTCTCGTGATTTCCATACCCTGACCGCCGAGTACGTAGGACGGACGCACAAGCAGCGGATATTCGAGCTTGTTCGCCTCTTCGACGCCCTCCTTAACGCTCCATACCGCCTTGCCCTTCGGACGCTTTATGTCAAGCTTTTCAAGCATCTCGTCAAACTTTTCTCTGTCCTCCGCCTCGTCGATGTACTTCGGCTGCGTGCCGAGTACGGGAACGTGCATGTCCGCGAGGAAATTCGCGAGCTTGATCGCCGTCTGACCGCCGAACTGAAGTATTACGCCGTCCGGCTTTTCGAGCAGGATTATATTGTAAACGTCCTCCTCGGTCAGCGGCTCAAAGTAGAGCTTGTCCGACGTGTCAAAGTCCGTGGAAACGGTTTCGGGGTTGTTGTTTATTATAATCGTCTCAACGCCCGCCTTTTCAAGCGACAGTACCGAGTGAACCGAGCAGTAGTCAAACTCTATACCCTGACCTATCCTTATGGGGCCAGAGCCGATAACGATTACCTTCTTCCTGTCGGAGGGGGTAGACTCGGTCGTATCGTCGTATGTAGAGTAGTAGTACGGCGAAACAGCCTCAAACTCGCCCGCGCATGTGTCAACCATTTTGTAAACGGGCGTAATACCGAGCATCGAGCGCAGGTTAAATACCTCGTTAGCATGGCAGCCGACAAGTTCCGCTATACCCTTGTCCGAAAAGCCCATTTTCTTGTACTTTTTGAGCATATCATAACTGAGGTCGGTGAGCTTGTGCTTTTTAAGTTCCTCCTCCGCGTCGACGATATTCTTTATCTTTTTGAGGAAAAACGGATCCATACCCGTTATTTCCGCAAGCTTGTCCATGTTGTAATTTCTTCTTATAAGCTCCGCGAGGTCGAAAAGTCTCTCGTCGTCGGGAACGATAACGCGCTGACGCAGCTCCACGGTCGAACGCTCTCTCGACGACTTTCTTTCGAGCGTGTACTGGTTGATTTCGAGAGACCTCACGCCCTTTAAAAGCGACGCTTCGAGCGTATTCGCAATCGCCATGACCTCGCCCGTAGCCATCATCTTCGTACCGAGATTTCTCTTCGCGCCGAAGAACTTGTCAAAGGGCCACTTCGGGATTTTCGTTACGATGTAGTCTATCGCGGGCTCAAAGCACGCGAATGTCTTGCCCGTAACGGCGTTTTTGATTTCGTCGAGATTGTAGCCGAGTGCGATTTTCGCCGCGATTTTGGCAATCGGATAACCCGTAGCCTTCGACGCGAGCGCCGACGAACGGCTCACACGCGGGTTGATTTCGATAACGGCGTAGTTAAAGCTGTCGGGGTCGAGCGCGAACTGCACGTTGCAGCCGCCCTTAATTTCTATGGAGTTAATAATGTCGATAGCCGCCTTACGGAGCATCTGGTACTCCTTGTCGGCGAGCGTGAGCGCGGGAGCGACAACGATAGAGTCGCCCGTGTGAACGCCGACGGGGTCGATATTTTCCATGGAGCAGACCGTTATACAGTTACCCGCACCGTCGCGCATGACCTCAAACTCGATCTCCTTCCAGCCCTTTATCGACTTTTCGAGGAGAACCTGTCCCACTCTCGACAGCCTTAAACCCTGCGACAAGATAACTTCAAGCTGCTCGGGCGTTTCCGCGATACCGCCGCCCGTACCGCCGAGCGTGTACGCCGGACGCACGATAACGGGGTAGCCTATCTGTTTCGCGAACAAAAGACCCGATTCAAGGTCGGTGACGATCTCCGACGGCGCGATGGGCTGATTTGTGCGCTCCATAAGACGCTTAAAGCTGTCGCGATCCTCGCCCTCTTTGATTGAGGGAATGGACGTGCCTATAACCTTCATGCCGTACTTGTCGAACACGCCCTTGTCGTACAGCTCGCACGCGAGGTTAAGACCCGTCTGACCGCCCATGCCCGCGATAATCGAGTCGGGACGCTCCTTCCGTATGATCTTTTCTACATATTCGGCGGTCAAAGGCTCGATGTACGTCTGGTCAGCCATACCGCGGTCGGTCATTATCGTGGCGGGGTTGGAGTTTACGAGAACAACGTCGATGCCCTCGTCCTTGATTGCCTGACACGCCTGTGTGCCGGAATAGTCGAACTCCGCAGCCTGTCCTATTACGATAGGGCCCGAGCCTATTACGAGAACCTTCTTTATACTTTTATCTAATGGCATATTATTTTACCTCCTTCAAAAAACGGTCGAATAACCAGCCTGTGTCCAAAGGCCCCGGCGACGCCTCGGGGTGGAACTGCACGCTCATGATTGGGAGCGTCTTGTGCCGTATGCCCTCGCACGTGCCGTCGTTCACGTTCACGAATGTTTCCTCGACCTCATCGGGATAGTCGGAAACGATGTAGTTGTGGTTCTGGCTTGTGATGTAGACGTTGCCTGTCTTTAAATCCTTGACGGGGTGGTTGCCGCCGTGATGACCGAACTTCAGCTTTTTCGTCTTACAGCCGAGCGCGAGACCGATAATCTGGTGCCCCATGCAAATGCCGCATATCGGGTACTTGCCGATAAGCGCCTTAACGGTATCGACCGTGCCGGGCGCGTCAAGCGGGTTACCGGGGCCGTTCGAGAGGAATATCATATCGGGCTTTACCGCGTCGATCTTATCCGCGCTCACGTCGGCGGGGAACACGGTAAGGCGGCAGTCGCGCTTTGCAAGATCCCTTACGATACCCTGTTTCGCGCCCATGTCTATAAACGCGATATGCGTTCTGCCGGTATCGTTCACCGTGTAAATACCGTCCGTTGTCGTCTGCATGATAACCTTCGAGTTATCCATCGAGTCCATCAGGATTTTTATATCGTTATCCGACGGGTCGCCCTTCATGATAACGCCCTTCATAACGCCTACGTCGCGCAGTATACGAGTGAGCGCGCGTGTATCTACGCCCTCAAGACCGACAACGCCCTGCTGACGCAGAAAGTCGTCAAGGTTCATCTCGTTTCTGAAATTTGAGGGAAAGTCGCACTTCTCGCGCACCACAAACGCTTTAAGGTTCGTATGCTTAGCCTCCATATCCTCAAAGTTAATACCGTAATTTCCTATGAGCGGGAACGTCATAGTGACGATCTGTCCCGCGAACGACGGGTCGGTAAGCGTTTCCTGGTAGCCTGTCATACCCGTGGTAAACACGACTTCGCCGACGATATTCGCGTCCGCACCGAAAAGTTCGCCTGTGAACCTCGCGCCGTTTTCCAAAATAAGCTGTCCTTTCATAAACTCAAACTCCTTCTCACATAATGCTTGCAAAAAAAATGACAATGAATAAATCCATTGTCAAGCATTTTTAAAAATAAAAACAGAAATAAAGGGGGAATTGTAAAGCCCGTCGCGCGTATGTATTAAGTTTTTCCTAACAGCGTGCGGCATGATGCATTTCTCTCCTTTACTCACTTCAATATATTTTACCACCGCGCAAATAATTTGTCAATATATTGTAGCAAATTTGTCATTTTTTTATAAAAAACGGAACGTTCCGTGTGAACGTTCCGTTTAATGTTTAATATTTATTCTTCCACATCGGAAATGTCCTCGGTCGAGCCGTCGTCGCCGCCGGAGGTGTCCCCGGACGCGTCGGTATCATCGCCGGAACCGGCGTCGCCCGACGGCGCAACGTCTGTTTCGTCGTAATCGGAGTAATCTTCGTCGTCATCATCGGATGAAACGCCACCCGACGTCGTGCCGCCGGAGGAAACCGTGCCGTTACCGGATGCGGGAGGCGTAGGCTCGGCGGGCGGTGACGGTTCTGCCGATGGAGTCGGCGACGGAGACGGCGAAGGCGACGGAGTTTGTTCGTTGCGGCTTGCATGCTCCGCGTCGCAGTAGGAGCGCGGAACCGTTCCTTCAACGAAATATCCCGTTACCGACGGACAGGAGTCCGTAGCCAGTTTACCGGAAATCTCGCATACCGTTGCCTCTTTAACGCCCGACGGACGCGGTATTTCCTTTGCGTTCAGATTTTCATGTATTCTCTCCATAACCCTGCGCCACGCACTTATGGCGGGGTTGCCCGATATACCCGCCGCCGAGAGCGAGCTTGGGTTGTCAAAGCCGAACCAGCACGCGCACGAATAATACGGCGTGAAACCGACAAACCATTTATCGCAGTCGTCGTCCGTAGTACCCGTCTTTCCGTAAGTGGGCATGGAACTGAGCTGCGCGCTCTGACCCGTACCGTAGGGCAGCGTCACAACGCCGTTTAAAAGGTCGGTCATAATAAACGCCGACGCGGCGCTTATCGCCTGTATGGAATTTGAACTGTTTGTGAGTATTTCGTTGCCCTGCGCGTCAAGCACCTTTGTGTATGTGTGCGGCTTTATATATTTGCCGCTGTTTACAAATGTCGCGTAAGCGGCAGCCATATCTTCGACCGTAACGCCTTTGGTAAGACCGCCCAAAGCGAGCGACGAGTAGTTTCTGTCCTTATCGACAATGGTTGACATATGATACTTGTCGCGAAGGTAATTCATTGACGTCTGCACGCCCACCATATCGAGTATCTTTACTGCCGGAATATTCGCGCTGCGCGAGATAGCCTCTTTGACGGTCATATCGCCGAGGAAACCGTCGTAGGAGTTTTTGGGTTTCCACTTGTCGTCGCCTATCGTAATTTCCTCGTCCACGACTGTCGTGACCTCGCTGATCTTACCCGTATCGATCGCGGGAGAGTACACCGACAGCGGCTTTATCGACGAACCCGGCTGACGCGCCATCTGCGTCGCTCTGTTCCAGCCGCGCACGTTCGTCTTTTCACCGAGACCGCCCATGATACCCTTGACCTGACCGGTGTACGGGTCTACCACGACCATAGCCGACTGCGCGCCCGCGCCCGTTCCGGGGAAATTCGACGTGTCGGTGAACACGTCCTCCATAATATCCTGTATGTCGGTGTCTATCGTGGCGTAAATTTTAAGACCGCCGTTGTATACCATGCGCGTCGCGAAATCCTCCGAGTAAGCCTTCTGCTCCATGAGGTCGCGCACTATGTCGTTAATAACCTGATCCACGAAATACGAGGTCATCTGGTCGCCGCCCGAACGGTTCGCGTTGCTTACGATGAGGTCGCTCGCGGACGACTCGGCATATTCGGAGTCGGTAATGTATCCGAGTTCGTTCATCTTTTTGAGAACAATATTACGCTTTTCTATATTGTTTTCGGGATGTGTGAACGGGTCGTACTCCGACGGGTACTGCGTTATACCGGCTATTGACGCCGCCTCGGGCAGAGTGAGATCCGCCGCGTTTTTGTCAAAGTATGTCAGAGCCGCCGCCTCAACTCCGTTACAGTTGTTTGCGAAAAACGCGATATTTAAGTACATCGTCAGTATTTCGTCCTTGCTGAGTTCGTTTTCGAGAGCGATTGCGCGCATAATTTCCTTGACCTTACGCGCGGGAGTGTTTTCTTTTTCGTTCGTTATGTTTTTGATAACCTGCTGCGTTATAGTCGAACCGCCGTAATCAGCCGAGCCTATGCCGACCTTTGAAAGCACCCACTTCGTCGTCGCGCCCAGAGTACGCTTGAAGTCAAAGCCGTGATGATTGTAGAAACGCTCGTCCTCGATCGACACAATCGCGTCCTTCATAACCTGCGGTATCTGCGTCGAGTCGATCCATATTCTGCGCGTGTCGGAGCTTAGCTGTTCAAGTTCCTGCTCGTTTCCGTTATCGTCGGTGTAATATATAGCCGAGGAGGTATTTTGCGCGAGCAGACGGATATTCATATCCTTAATTTCACGCGACACCGCAGCGTACATACCAACAAGCATGCCCGACGCGATAATTATTCCTATAAATATAACGGAGAATATCGTAAGGCGCAGTCTCCTGCGGAAACGTATCTGCTTTTCCGTGAGTCTCTTTTTCTTCTTTTTTGATTTTCTGTTCCTTGAACCGCGGCGTGCGGGCGCGGCGTTTTCCGCGTCGGACCTGGGCGCGGACGCGGCGTTTGCGCCGCGTCTCGTCCTGCGCGGCGACGCCGAAGATTGGGACGTCATTTCATCATATTTCTCCCAGTCGAAATCTTCTCCCGAATTGTTCGGCATTCTTCCCGGTCTGTTTCTGTCATCAGCCATATCGGTAATCTGCAACTTTCTGCTCACTTACGATTTGATGCGCGCCGGGCAAGTGAGCATACACGGCGCGCGGCGGAGACAAAATTAAATTTGCCGCCGCGTTCTGTTACTGTATACACGTATGGTATATAAATCCATTATAGCCTATTTTCCGCAAATTTGCAACTGTTATTTTACGCATTACGCGCCGCAAACGGTCTTTTTTTCGTCTATCCGTACATTAAAGACTGTAAAAAATACCCGTAAAGTAATGAGAAGTAACAAATTTGTGAATTATATTTGACATAAAATAAAAAAAGATGTATACTGAAAATATCATCGAAGAATGTGCAATAATATGTAAAGAAAGACTGACAGCTTAAAACTGTCCGAAATTGAAAGGAGATTTAAAAATGACATTCGAACAGGCATTTTTAAAGGTAAAGGGTAAGTTCGATAACGCGGATGCGAGCGGCGTAGCTGATTTTGCAATTCAGGTAACCCTCACGGACGAAGATTGCGGCGGTACGTTTTATGCGGAAGTAAAGAGCGGTAAGCTTGCAGTCGAGCCGTATGATTACTATGACAACGATGTTGTTCTCGATATTTCAAAGTCTGCTTTGCTTGCGGTACTCGCGGGCAGATCGACGCTTGATAAGGCAATCGCAAACGGCGAGGCGTCCGTAAAGGGCGACGCGTCAAAGATTGCGGATTGGAAGTCAACAATAAAGAAGGCTGCACCGGCAAAGAAAGCCCCCGCAAAGAAGGCACCGGCGAAGAAAGCTGCTCCGGCGAAAAAGACCGCAGCGAAGAAAGCTCCGGCAAAGAAGGCTGCTCCGGCGAAGGAAACGGCTCCCGTGAAGAAGGAAGTTGCCGAGAAGAAAACCGAGGCAAAGCCTGCTCCGGCAAAGACGGAAGTAAAGAGCACTCCCGCAAAGAGCGAAACAAAGCCCGCGGCAAAGACAACAAAGAAGAACTGATTTTATATAATATGAAAAAGACGGCGTACGCCGTCTTTTTTGCATTTAATTAAGAAGATAAATCATAATCGTAAGATAGAGCGCGAAACTCACCCACACCAGATACGGTATCTGCAGATATCCCGCAAGCGGCTTGATTTTACGGAAGCTTATTATCATAATAAGAATTAAAATCCACAAAAGCGCGAGCCACACTACCGCGAAAAGATACGCGCGCATATTAAAGAAGATTATGCTCCAGAAAAAGTTTACGATAAGCTGCAGCGAGTAGACCTTAAGCGCGCCCGACACGTCCGTTTCGTCCTTCTTAACGTACACCATCGCGCTCGACACGCCCATAAGGACAAACAAAATCGACCACACGACGGGGAAGAGCCACATCGGCGGCGACAGCGCAGGACGGTTAAGCGTATCGTACATATTCATATTGCCGCTTGTAAACACAGCCGACAGACCGCCCACGGCGAGCGCTATCGCGATAGATATAACGTACGGCTTTATTTTTTGCCACATATTTTATCACCTCTCACAATGTATTCTATGCGCATTTTTTATTTATAATTCACGCGCATTGTAAAGATTACATAAAATTAACCGATTCACGGCGCGTAATTTTTACCGATTTAATAAAAATAAAAATTACGGTTGACAAATAAAAAAGGTGGGCGTATAATACAGGTGAAGTTAAGGAAAAGCACAAAGGCGTGTTTGCATATGGGTTGCAGACACGCTTTTTCTTTTCTTTAAATATCAATACGAACACAAGGGCGTGTTCTCCCGCAAAGGGGGAACACGCTTTTATGTTCGGGAAAGAAAGGGGAAATTTGTCATGGCTGAAATGACAAAAATCGAAATCATTACGAGACAGTCGAAACTCGAGGAGCTTAAGAACGCGCTCAACGAAATCGGCATTAACGGCATGACCGTTACAAATGTAATGGGCTACGGCGTGCAGAAGGGACAGCGTCACCATTACAGGGGCGTAGAATACAATGTAGACCTTCTCCCGAAGGTAAAGGTTGAAATGGTGGTATGCTCCGTGCCGGTCGACGACGTTGTAAACACCGCGCTCGCGGTACTGCGCACCGGCGAAATCGGAGACGGTAAAATCTTTATTTCGAGCGTTTCACGCGTTATAAAGGTAAGAACCGGCGAAGAGGACAGGGAGGCGTTACTGTAACGCAATTTGGGACAGAAAGAGGGATTGATTTATTATGACTATGGATGTTTTAACGCATATTGTGGATTGTTTTTGGTTGTTTCTGGGCGGTATACTCGTATTCTTCATGCAGACCGGTTTCACAATGGTCGAGGCGGGATTTACGAGGAGCAAGAACACCGGTAACATTATAATGAAGAACATCGTTGACTTTATGTTCGGCTCGATTGTGTACTGGATTATCGGCTACGGACTTATGTACGGCGAGGGCAACGGCTTTATCGGTATTCCTTTCGGCGACATGTTTATGAACGGCTTTTCATCGGCGGCTAACATGGATTACACAAAGCTGTTCTTCCAGACCGTATTCTGCGCGACCTCGGCTACGATCGTATCGGGCGCGGTAGCGGGCAGAACGGATTTCAGGGCTTACTGCATTTACAGCGCGTGCATCTCGCTCTTTATCTACCCGATCGCGGGTCACTGGGTATGGGGCGGCGGCTGGCTCGCTGAAATGGGATTCCATGACTTCGCGGGTTCGGCTATCGTACATATGCTCGGCGGCACAATGTCGTTCGTGGGCGCGGCTATCTTGGGACCGAGAATAGGCAAGTACAGAAAGGACGGAAAGCCGAACGCTATCCCAGGTCACAACATTCTTATCGGTGCACTCGGCGTGCTTATCCTATGGGTGGGCTGGTTCGGATTTAACCCCGCTTCAACCGGCGGACTGTCGAACGGCGGACTTGAGGTTGCCGCTAAGGTATTTATCACGACCAATCTCGCGGCATGCGCGGCGGCTATCACATCAATGTTTTTCACATGGTTCCGTTACGGCAAGCCCGATGTTTCGATGACGCTCAACGGTATCCTCGGCGGTCTTGTTGCGATTACGGCTCCCTGCGACGTTGTATCACCGTTTGCCTCGATTATCATAGGCGTTGTCGGCGGCGTGCTGATGTGCCTTGCGATACCGTTCATAGACGCAAAGCTCCATGTTGACGACCCTGTCGGCGCGATAAGCGTTCACGGCGTATGCGGACTGTGGGGTACTATAGCGGTAGGCTTGTTTGCGAGCGACCCCGCGCTTTTGGGCGAAGGTTTCCTCCCGGGACTTTTCTACGGCGGCGGTTTCCACGCTCTCGGAGTACAGGCTCTCGGCGCGGTATGCCTTATCGCGTGGGCGGTGCTCACATCGGGCGCACTGTTCCTGATACTGAAGAAGGCGGGTATTTTGAGAGCTAAGCCTCAGGATGAGGTTAAGGGTCTCGACTCCACAGAACACGGACTGCCTTCGGCTTACCCCGACTTTGTAAAGTCATATAACGAAAACTTGGGTTAATCTCTCCATGCGAGATTGACATATATAACCACCCAAAAAAGCTTGCGGACATTTGTCCGCAAGCTTTTGCTTTTTTGCAGATAAATCATAGATGCTGTATTATTGAATTTGTGCCTCCGCCGCCTCGCACAGTGGTTTCATACCGGTAATGCTGTCCCAGATGAATACCTTGACGGTTTTCGCGCCCTTGCCGGTAACGGTTACGGGAACGGACGTGTCGGTCGATTTTATCTCGGTCATAGTTATGCCGGCAACCGCGCCGGACTGGTCGTACAGAACGCTGATAAGATTGGTGGTGTATGGAATATTTTCCACTTCGGCGGTGAATGTACATTCGCCGTTTTCATAGCTTATGCCGTCAATTACAGGCATTTCCGGTGTGGGTATTGCAGTAGTGTTGTAGTGGATTGTGGCGTTAATCAATGGGTTGTTTCCGGAATCAGCATCAGATATGTCAATCATACTCCATTGTTCTTTACTTCCCAAATAATCCACATCTCTCAATTTATTACAATTCATAAACGCCCATGCGCTTACGGTAGTTATGCTATCAGGTACAATAACATATGAAAGATTGCTACATTCGGCAAACAGCGAGTGCCCTATACGGTTCATTGAACTTGACAACCTTACGCTCGCAAGATTTTTACATTCATAAAAAGCCGCCGAATCGATGCTGGTTACGCTATTTGGAATATCGATACTTTTAATACTTTCACAGCGAATAAATGCCTGCAATCCTATGCTCGTCACGCTGTTTGGTATATCTATTTCATCAAGACTTTTGCAATCGGAAAAAGTTCTTTCTCCTATCGTTTGCACTCCGAATGGAATATTTATTGTTAAAAGATTTGAACATGAATCAAATGCCCAAGAACCTATGAATGTAACACTGTCAGGTAACTCTGCTTTAACTAAATTTTCACACAGACGAAATGCACTCTTCCCAATATATGTAACCCCATTAGGTATATCTATACTGTAAAGGTTAGTACAACTTGCAAAAGCGCCATCTTCAATATTTTTAAGATTGCTGGAGGAAATAATATTTTTAATATTTTTGTTGTCCTTAAACGCGGCATATCCAATTGTAATTATATTATCTGGTATATTATATTGCACTGCTGTTTTCCCCGCAGGATATTTGATTAAGATATTCATATCTTTATTAAAAAGTATGCCCTCATCAGAATAGTACATTTGATTGTTGTCGTTTACATTTATGGCTAAAAGGTTCACACATTCATCAAACGCATTAGCTCCGATATTATTTATACTGCTTGGAATATTCACTTCAGTTAAGCTAAAACATCTGTCAAAAGCACGATCATCAATAGTTTTTACACCTTCAGCTATATCAACACTCATCAGATTTTCGCAAAGTGTAAATGCTCCTCCACCTATATTGGTTATGCCTCCGGATATATTAATTCTTGTTACACTATCCTGATTCCATGGTCTGAAAGGCGCCAAACGGTAATCCTTCATTTCCCCCTCGCCGCTTATTGTGAGCGTTCCCGTGTCATCAAGCGCCCAAGTGACATTGTCGCCGCTTGCGCCGCAATTGCCGCTGTCAATAATTTGTGCTCCCGCCGCAATCGGTACGCACAGCAATATTGTGAGTACAAATATTGCGCTAAAAATTTTTCTTTTCATGTTTTTCTACCTCCGTATAATATTATTTTTGCGCAATATAAAAATGCGCAGCCTTTACGCAAGACTACGCACAAAAAACGCAGCCTTGATATAAAATGTTGCTACGCATTCTTTATTTTTTGTTAAACCAATCGGCAATAACAATCAAAGCGTGCGCTTTTTACAGCACAAGCCGGTTGGTTTAATATATGTCTTTGTATATGTCTTTATGAGGACATATACAAACAGTATTTAAAAATAAAGAATTTGTAGCAATTATAATAATATCATATATACCGCGTTTTGTAAAGATATTAATTCTGAATTGAACATCAAAAAACGTATGACCCCCTCTCCGAGGGGGTCTAAACTTGCTTGCAAGTTTAGGGGGGTGTGTTGGAAATACTTCGCAAACATACACCCCCCGAAATCAAAGATTTCGACCCCCTCATGGAGGGGGTCTTTCAAATTTTACCTACTCCGCCTTCGGTTCCCGCGGCGTGACGTATATCGTATTATACCCGTCGTAAATCACCATACCGGGTTTTGCGCCGTTGGGCTTTTTAACATTCTTGACGACCGTATAATCGACCGGCACCTGCGACGACGCGCGCGCCTTTGAATAATACGCCGCCGCCTCGGCAGCCTCGCGTATCGTACTGTGCGGCACGTCCTTGTCTACGCCGAGCTTTATGATAACGTGCGAGCCGTGTATTTTTTTCGTGTGGAACCACAAATCCGACGAATTCGCGAACTTCAGCGTCAGATAATCGTTCTGCGTGTTATTTCTGCCTATATAAATATCAAAACCGTCGGACGAAACGAAATGCCGCGGCTTTGCCGCCGCCTGTTTACGCCCCTTACCGTCGCGCCGTTTCGGGATATACCCCTCGTTCATAAGCTCCGCGCGTATCGCGCTCAAATCCTCCGCACTGTCGGCGGTCTCGGCAGCCGCGAGCGTACTCTCCAGATATTCAAGGTCAGTCTCCGCCGCCTTGATCTGCTTAGCCGCCTCGACCTCGGCGGTTTTCGCCTTGTTGTAACGCTTGTAATACCGCTGCGCGTTCTGCGACGGCGTAAGCGACGGGTCGAGCGTGATTTTCACGGTCGGCGAACCGTCCTCGTAATAATTCACCGCCTCAAATTCCTTCATACCCTGCTCGATCGCGTAAATGTTCGCGGTAATAAGGTCGCCGTAAATTTTGTGCTTGTCCTTATCCTTCGACGCGGCGAGCGTCTTTTGCAGTATCACAATCTTTTTTGACAAACGCTCTATATTATTCCCGAGTAGCTTTGTAAGATCCGCGCTCTTTTGACGCATACGCTCGCGCATATCGCGCGACGTGTAAAACTCGTCGAGCAGCTTTGAAATACTGTCGAACCGTTTCACCTCAGCCAGCGCGCCGTACTGCCCGACGGGCGTTGACGAAAAATCCATCGGCTTACCTGTTTTCGCGTCGGTAATCATGCACGGCTCGAACCTGTTTTCCCTTACCGCCTTCGCGAGCCGTACCACCTCGTACAGTATTTTATTCCTGCCGCTGTCGGTAAGCTCCGCGCACCTCACGTCCGTCCTGCCGAACGCGCGGAACACGATTTCCCTTGCCGTCAGCGGACTTATACCCGCCACAGCCGAAAGCACCGCCTTATCGGCTGACTCCGTCGGCGACGAAAAATCTATCTTGACCGTCTCGCCGATGTCGGTCAAATCAATCTTATTCTGCGGCGGCACGCTCTCGTAATACAGCCCCGGCAAAAGCTGCCTTACCGAGCTTACCGTAAAATCGATGCGCTTTATACAGTCGATGATACGCATATCGCTTGAAGTCAAAATAATATTCGAGTGCCTGCCCATAATCTCGGCGATAAGGTATTTCGTCGTCAAATCGCCCATCTCGTCGTAACTCTCGACCGAAATCCTTATAACCCTCTCGAACCCGTCCTGCTCCACAGCCGTGATCTTGCCGCCGCCGATGTGCTTACGAAGTA
The DNA here is from genome assembly GCA_947623955.1 of uncultured Clostridia bacterium. Taxonomy (GTDB): domain Bacteria; phylum Bacillota; class Clostridia; order UBA1381; family UBA1381; genus Hominilimicola. The sequence continues at coordinate 13,258 of CANQIP010000026.1, forward strand.
GCATACAAAAAAGCGGCGCGGTCTGCGGATTTTTTTTGGACGCGTCCGTAAAATGCGCGCGCGGGTGAGCCGAGCTTGCCGACAGCGCAAGCTTATAATTATTCTCGAACGTGCGTATACCGAGCGTTATTTCGTCCTTTTCGGGCTGATATATTTTGTCGATGCGCCCGCCGACGATTGACTCGTTAAGTTCTCTCACCAGACAGCGCACCACGGCAGCGTCAAATGCCATAACCGTTTCTCCTTACATAAATACTGTGAATAATTATAACACAGCGGTCAAAAAAATACAACAAAAATATTGATTATTCAGCCGCGTTGTGCTAAAATACACTTATCAACACTATGGAGGTAATGTGAAATGAAAAAAACAATATCGGTAATCGCCGCGGCTGCGCTCGCGCTTACATGCACAAACGCCGCGTTTGCCGAAAGCAGAACGGCGAACATTATGAACGCGCTCGGACAGGATGAAATACATATCATCTACAACGACACGCCCGTAACATATGACGATGTAAAGCCCGTAAATACGGACGGCAGAGTTATGATACCGTTCCGCGCGGCTCTCGAATCCATGGGAGCGACGGTTGACTACGACGACGCGACGAGACACGTAACGGCGTCAAAGGGTACGAAAACGATAGACTTCACTCTTATGGACACTACGATCAACGTTGACGACAACGGCGCGAAATCCACGGTAACAATGGACGTGCCGATGATTATTGTCGAGGACAGAACGCTCGTGCCGATACGCTTTATGTCGAACGCGCTCGGTATGCAGGTCGGCTGGGACGGCGACACAGAGACGGTCGTGATTGCCGACTACGACGAGTATTTCGCGAATGTTGACTCGCTCATCCCGAACATTAAGAAACTCCAATCGATCGAGGGCGACGATTTTGACGTTTCGACAGCCGACATTGAGGCAAGCAGCGAGGACGAGGGAACAACGACGGATTTCAAGGGCAGCGCGACAGTCAGCGATAAGAACGGCGCGTCTGTTGACGGCACGATAACCGTGGCAAACGGCGGCGATACGTATGAAGTGCCGATGAAAATTATATACAAGGACGGCACAATATACTTTAACCTCGACGCGGGAAAAATCGCGGATTTCCCGCTTGCGGGGTGGTACAGCATAAATCTTGCCGACATATACGGCGAGCAGGCTGCCGACTTAATGCAGGCTGCGTCACAGAGTGACAGCAGCGACATCACGGCTATGTTAAAGTCAATGGTAACGACCGAGGGCGACGCGCAGTTTGAGCAAATAACGAACGTTGCCGCGGCTCTGGACGCAATGGAGTACATCGACAAATGCGTTACAATCGAGGAAAGGGACAACGGCTGCACCGCGTCCGTTGAACTCGACAAGAAGGGTATGGAGGAATTCCTGGGCCACTTGCTCGACATGTACGACGACGTTACGATTAAGGCGTCGGTTGATTACACCGACGAGCAGGCAAACTCGACGCTTGAATTCGGCCTTGCTTTAACCGACGGACGGAAGGTGACCGCCAAAGTAACAGCCGTTTCAAAGAAGGGTGAGAGCGGCGAGGAAATAACCGCACCCGAAAACGCGCAGGACATTGCGGAGCTTATGCAGCTCATATCCGACCTTAACGGCTTAACAGCCTGAATACGGTAAAAATACCGCGCCGCGTGCGCGGTATTTTTTTTGCGCCAAAATACACAAGTTGACAACCCGCGCCGTTTTGTTGTAATATATATCTGTAATCTCATAAAGAGAGGTGGGAGTAAACAGCCTATGTATATCGCGATATGTGACGACGAAACGGAGGATCTGGAGCTTGAAAGGACGCTCCTCGAAAGGAATATGCCCGCTGTTTGCGCCGAATGGGAGATTGACACGTTTACCGCGTCAAAGGACATGCTAAATTCTCCGAAAACATACAGCATGGTATTTCTCGACGTCGAGATGGACGGCATGGACGGAATTAAAACAGCCGAGTCGCTGCACAGGAAAAACCCGCAGTGCCTCATATTTTTCGCGACGCACCACGAGGACTACATGGACGCGGCTCTCGACAACCACGCCTTTCGGTTCTGGACAAAACCTATCAACGAGGACAGACTTCTCTACAGCCTTAAATCGGCGATAAAGAGAATTGAGCATGAAAGAGCCACCATAACGGTTACAAGCGGTAAGCGCGGGGTAAAAATACTCGTAAAAAACATCATATACGTCTACCACAGCGGCAGGCTCACGCACATAGTAACCACGGACGGCACGGTCGAAACATACGATACGTTCCGCAGCGTGATAAAGCAGTTGTCCGACGAGTTTTTCACCGAAACGCACGGGAGCTGCTATGTGAACATGAACTACGTTTTCGACTACAACAGAGACGAAATAATATGCGAGCATGACGGAACGCTTTACAGACCGCTTCTTTCCGTAAGGAAATACGCGGCGTTTAACAAACGGTTTCGGGAATGGAGCGGAGGACTGCAATGACAATTCATTTGGGATATATATTGGGACACTTTTTCGAGTGTGTGCTGTTCGTGTTCTACGCGAACACAAGCTTTCGCCCGCGCAAAAGCTACCTTCAAAGCACACTTATATCGCTGTGCGGCTACGCGGCGCTGTTCTCGATAGGACTTATTGACATCCCGCCGATTTCGGTACTGTGCTTTTTCATAATAAATACCGCGATGCTCGTATACTGCTACAACGTGCGGTTCAGCAGCGCGGCGTTTTACAGCCTTATGCTGAACGTGCTGTCGTGTATAGGGGAATATCTCGTTCTGTATCTTATGGGTTTTCGGTATTTTCATATCAGGTGGGACATCAATTCGGACGCAAATCCGGCATATGCTTATATGATGCTGGCAACCATCAGCAAGGTGCTTTATTTTATAGGTATTCTCATACTTAAGCGTTTCACTCCGAAGAACGACGATAAGTACGGCAGCCGAACGCCCGCAGCGTTATCGGTCGTACCTCTTTTGACCGTGGCATGTCTTACGTACATGATGTCTAAGGATATGGACACGAATTTGTTTTTAATTCTGAATATCATCTTCTTTCTCGTCAACCTCGTAACGTATTACATAAACATGGGACTTAACAACAAAAACAGGGAGCTTAAAATGCTGCAGGACGAATACAACAGAAACAAAGAGGAACTGTACGATTATCGTCTGCTTACCGAAAAATACGAGAACACAAAAATTATGCGCCACGATTTTCATAAGCATCTCGACGTGTTAAAAGAGCTTATAGCGTCGGACAACGCCGAGGCGAGCGAATATATGCAAAATATACGGTTTGCGCAGCGTGAACTGGACTACACCCGTTACACGGACAATAAAATTCTCAATATCCTTTTGGCTCAAAAGGTGAAGGAGGCTCACGGGCGCGGCGTTGAAATACATATCCGTTCAAAATCACCGACGCTCGGCTTTATTTCCGATATAGACGTGGTGGCGATTTTTTCAAATATGCTCGACAACGCCGCAGAGGCTGCTCAAAACGCTGAAATAAAAGAGGTATACGTCGATTTGTACACGGTAAACAAATCGTATACCGCCATAAGAGTGGAGAACTATACGGATAAAGCGCCCGTCGCTCTTGACGGCGAACTTCTCACGCAAAAGCCGGACACGGAACTGCACGGCGTGGGAATAAAGAGCATAAACAACGCTCTCAAAAAATACGGCAGCGAAATGACATGGGAGTACGACGACGAAAAGAAATTTTTCAGAGCGTCCGTTCTTATCCATATACCGCATACAAATAGGGGACACTAAAATGATTTTAGTGTCCCTATATAATTTTAAGCGCGCATTGTTCAAATGTCGCGCCAATCGTGTCTAAGTGTTGTTGACAATACAAATTTCCGAATATATAATATAATTATGGGGAAATTCGGCGCGTACGGACGAAAAAGCGCGCAAAGAAAAGGAGCGGCGTATGTTTATAGCGATATGTGACGATGAGACGGAGTTTGCTATTGAGCTTTTAAAAATGCTTCGGGAGGAGTTTGACACGCGCAAGGTAAAGTGTGATTTTATAACGGTCGCAAGCGGCGCGGAGCTTTTGGAGGAATGTAAAAGGAACAGGATTGACGCGGTGTTCCTCGACATTATGATGCCGAACATTAACGGCTTTGAAATCGCGGAAAGACTGCGTGAAATCAAGAGCAACATAATGATTGTATTCGTGTCGAATAAGGAAAACACGGTCTTTTCCTCGTACAGATACAACCCGATATGGTTTGTCCCGAAAAGGGATTTGAGATTTATAGGACAGGTCGTCGATAAAATCGTGCATAATATGAACGAGGCGGACGACAGCCTCGCGCACGTTCAAGTCAAAATGGGCAGCGTGGTGGACGAGATAGACGTGCGGAGGATAAAATACTTCAAAACCGATGGACACTACATGAATTACTACGTCGAAAATTTAAAATCCGACAGCTTCAGATGCAAGCTCGGCGACGTTGAGGAGCAGCTTTCAAACCTCTGGTTCGTGAGGGCGCACAAGCGCTACCTCGTAAATCTCAGACAGGTGCACTCGATAAAGAACGGCTCCGTGATATTTTTTGACAGGGACACGGTGCCGGTAAGCCGCTCTCAGCTCGGAATTGTAAAAGAGAGATTTCAGGATTATCTAAGGAGCATAAGATGATAAACAACGTTATTGAATGGACGGCGACCGTCATACAAAATTTTCTGATTGTGTGGTTCATATCCAGCTACTGCGGATATAAATTCGAGGGTAAAAAGAGGTATGTATGCTTCGGAATAATTTTGGCTGCGGACTGCATTTTCGTCGGTATTTTGAACCGCTTCACGCCGTACGACGGCGTTTTGTCACTCATATCCGTATTTATGTACATAGCGTACTGCAGGCTGTGTCTAAAAAAAGATTTGTATGTTCACATATTCATATCGTGCTTCGCGATGGTTATAATTTTCACTGTATCGAGCGTTGTTTCGGGGATCGTATCAAACATAACCGATATAACGCTTTTAAATCTGTACAGTGGCTTTTCGGTGTGGCGAACCGTACTTCTCGCCGTGTCGCTGCTTTCGCAGTTCGCGCTGTACTGTTTCATTCTGCATTTAAATAAAGCATACGAGTTGTCGGGCGGGGAGTGGCTTTTGTTCGCGCTCTCGATGATGGCGACGTGGCTCGCCGTAATTTTGTTTAACAGAGCCGCCATGACCGCGGAGGAAATAAAGCCGTATATGCTTCTCGCGTCGCTTATTATGCTTGCGATTAATGTTTTGCTGTATTACTTTGTCTTGAAAATCAACAAGGAAACAGCGGCAAACCGCGAGCTTCGGATATTTAAAATGCGGTACGACAGCATATGCGAGTCGGAGAAAAATCTTGCAAGGTCGTACGAAAGCACGTACGCGTTAAAGCACGATTTGGAAAAGCACCTCATCGCCGTCAAAACGAAGGCGGAGCAAAGCGGTGACGGCGCCGTTGCCGATTACGTGACGGCGGTGCTTGACAAGTACTCCGCGAATGCGCATAAAACCGTGTTCGCGAACAGCGCGGTATTCAACGCCATAATGAACACGCGCCTTGAAATGTGCGCCCGCACCGGTATAAAGGCGAGCGTAAAAGCCGAAAACAACGCGCTGGACAACGTCAGGGACGAGGACATTGCGGTACTGTTCGGGAACATATTCGACAACGCGATTGCCGCAGCCGAAAAAACCGACGAGAAAATAATAACGCTCGACGTTTGCGTGCAGGGCGCGTACGTTTCTATTTACATGAAAAACAGCTTTGACGGCGTGACAGACCCGAAATCCGTAAGCGAAAAATCAAACGCTTTACCGACGGACGGACACGGAATGGGACTTCGTATCGTCGAAAAAATCGTCAAAGAATACAACGGAATGATGAAGCTTTTCGCCGAGGACGGTATGTTTTGCTGCGACATTCTGCTCGAAAATTACCAAACTTGACAAAAACCCTACCAAACTTGACAAAGGTGTTGACACGGCGGATTTTTAAGGTTAACATAAAATTATTATAAGACACATTCTCCCCGAACATGCCAAACTTGACAAAAAGGCGCAGAACTTGACAAGGGTATTGACAAAAATCGGGGGGGGGGGGGTTAAAATAGAGATATAGGCATGGAGAATGCCGAAAAAAGAAAGGAAGAAAAAATCATGAAAAAATTTATCGCGCTTATAGCGTCGGCTGCGCTTATGATGTCTGCCGTAACGGCGTTTGCGTACCCCGACTGTGACAGCGAGGCTGTGAAGGAACTGTCGCTTATGGGCGTTGTATCGGGTGACGAAAACGGTAAATTCAGACCGGACGACCTGCTCACGCGGGCGGAATTTGCAACGATGGTATCCATTGCCGCAGGCGTCAATGAAACGCTTAAAGACAGCGATTTGCCGAGGGAGAGCCAATTCTCCGACGTGGGAACGGGCTACTGGGGCTTTAAGTACATCACGTACAGCGCAAACAACAAATTCATAGACGGCTTTGAGGACGGTACTTTTAAGCCCGACGAAAACGTTACATATGCGCAGGCTGTAAAAATATGCCTGTCGGCAATCGGCTACAATATCATGATAGACCAAAACGCGCAAACGTCCGCGTGGTACGAGCCGTGGCTCGAAGTTGCGCGGGAACACAAACTGGTTGATACGGCAGAAAGCGACCCGAACCGCAATATAACGAGAGAAGAATCGGCGGAGCTTGTGTATAAAACCGTGAATATGCCGCTTTGCGCGGTAAGGGAATTTGACCTGTCCGCAGGCAAGGTTGACTTCCGTCTGTGCGACGGAACGGCGGACGAAAGCGGAGAGGTTATGCCGCTTGAAACACTTGCAACAAAATATTTCGGCTGATTTTTGCCTCGGTGTATGAGAAAGGAGAAAAATCATGAAAAAAATTATTGCGCTTATAGCGTCGGCTGCGCTTATGATGTCGGCGGCTAATGCGTTCGCGTATTCGGATTACGCCGAAACGGAAACGACGGAATTTCTGTCCGCGCTGAACATTATCTCGGGGTACGAGGACGGCACGTTCCGACCCGACAACAACATAACGCGCTCCGAAATTGTGCGTATGCTCGTGTGCGCGCGCGGAAAGGATTACGGTTACTCCGAGCTGTCCGTGGAAGAGAAAGAAAAGCTGAACGCAACCGAACCGCTGCCGTACCCCGACGTGGATATAAATTCGTGGGACTGGGGCTACTGGTTCCAAGCGAGGAACATCGGATTTATCAGCGGCTTTGAGGATGGAACGGCACGCCCAAACGAGAATGTTACATACGCGCAGCTTTTAAAAATGCTTGTGTTTATGACCGGCTACGAAACATACGCTAAGGTTGAAGGCGGTTATCCGAACGGATATATCCTTTGGGCGGAGACAACGGGTATAAGCAAGGGTATCACTGTCGTGCCCGACGCGAAGGTCACGAGAAAGGACGCGGCGCAGCTTATATATAACGCCATGAATGTACCCGTGATCATTGTTGACAGATTTGAAAACAATATGCCCGTGTTTGCTGTTATGGACGGCACGGCGGGCTATGCGTGGAAAACACTTTTGGAGGCTCAGTGGATTTTCAAAGCTGAAGGCGTAGTAAACAGCGTGTCCGGCGATAATGTAAACTTCCACATCACAAACTCCAAAAACTTCGACGGTAAGGCTTACGACGCAAAGACTGCCGAAACGGTACAGCTTAACAGAAACGGCTTTGACCTCAAAAAAGGCGGAAAGTACACTCTCCTTATAGAGAAACCGGATCAAGACGTGGAAGAGTATAACATAAAATACATTTTTAAATAATCGAAAGATTGACTGTATAGAATAAAAGGGATAACGGGGAACACTAAAATTTTAGTGTCCCCCGTGTGTTAAAAAGGTACTGACAAAAAGGAATGATTTACGATGAAATCGAAAAAAGCAAAAATCCTTTTACTTCTCGGTTTGGCTGTTGTTATAATCGCCGTAATCGCGGTTTTGATATTCGTTTTCGGAAAAGAACGGTATTATGTGACGGTGTATACGGGCGAAAACGAGCATTGGTCGTGCAGCTACACGGTATACGAGGACAGATGCGAGGAAACGGGCTTGTATGACACAAGATTTGAAGTCGTGTATAAGGACGGCAAAATTCCGGCTGAAAAAGTGACTGCAAGGCTTATGCACGGTAATGCCGAAATATCATGCTCCGAAAATAAATCCGAAGGTGACGGAGTAGGGCTGCCGAGCCGCATGATTACGGGAGGCGCGACCTCCGGCAAACCCGTTTATACCATGCCGCTTACGGCGCTTATCGGTACAGACGACGGTGAATACGAGAGCGTGCCGTTGTCCGAACAAAAATCCCTTTGGACAGATAAGAAATCCATGGAATGGTAATAGGCGCGGAACGAAAATTACCAAACTTGACAAAACCCCTACCGAATTTGACAAAGGTGTTGACAAATTTCGGGGGGGGGGGGG
>CANQIP010000027.1 GCA_947623955.1 uncultured Clostridia bacterium
AAGAAGTTAAAGGAAGTGTGTCTATGTTAGATTTGGCAGAAATCAACAGAGAAATAGAGAAACTGGAGAACTGCAAGACGTGTTACGCAACGTGTGAGAGGCTTTCCATTCTCTACAACGTCCGCGACCATATGACAGAACAGGCGCAGGGCTACGCTGAACATAAGCATATGGAGCATGAGGGCGACACACAGCACGAGCATATGAAACACGGCGAGGAAAAGGCTGTGATGAAATCCGACGCGGGCGAGATAATGCCCTGCTATAAGACGTACTGCGATACAAAAAAGAAGTATCGGCGTTACGAGGTTACGGAGCAGCCTCTCGAAATGGCGACAAATGACTTGTGCTGCGATATGAAAAAGTTCATTCTTTCGCTCATGTCGAACGCGGACACGACCGAGGAAAAGAACAAGGTTAAAGAGATGATCGTGCAGCTGCACGAGATGTTTCAAAAGGGCGTGTAAATCACGCCCTTTTTAGTCAGTTGTTAGTCAAAGGCTCGTAAGTGGCTTGAATATGGGATAAATTAAGTGTTCAAGTCCCTTCGGGCGTACCACAAAAAAACGGCTTAACCATGCGGGTTATAGCCGTTTTTGTTTTTGCTCTGTATTTTATATTTTGCCGTCTTGTCCGTTATTTGTCCGTTATGACATTCAAAATCAACCTATTTTGGAACGTGTGAAAATATCTTGCAGCTTTTCCGCCGCTGCTTTGTCTGCCGATTTAACGGCGTGAGTATAGATGTTTAATGTAGTGGTCTTATCGGCGTGACCGAGGCGCTTTGAAACAGTTGCAATATCGACACCGCCTGTTATAAGCAATGTGGCGGCTGTATGACGCAGGGAATGAAGATGTACGTCGGGTAAATTGTGACGGCGTACAAATTTTCTGAACCATGCCGACAGCGTATCGGGATTTATAATACTGCCGTTTTCGGCAGGGAACACCTTATCACTGTTCTGCCATTGGTCGTCGAGCGCGAGCCGCTGTTTCAACTGCTCCACTCTATGCTGCTTTAACAGATGTACCATGTCCGAGGGTATATTTATAATTCGGTTCGAGCTTTTTGTTTTCGGCGTATCTTCGTACATGCCCATATCGGACGAATAAAGGACTGATTTGTTGACGCTTACAAGACCGTTATCTAAATCAATATCGCTCCAATTCAAGCCGCATATTTCACCGCGACGCATACCTGTGTATAGCGTCAGCATTACGGCGGTACGGTATTTAAGCGGTTCGGACTGCAAGCACGCTATGAGTTCGGCGGCTTGCTTTTCATCAAGGCTTACTGCCTCCTTTCGCTCCACCTTCGGCGGTTTAACTCTGTCACATGGGTTTGCCGGTATCACTTGCCATTGCACAGCAGTCTGTAAAATGACTGATATAAGACGGTGATGTTCGGATATGGTTTTGTCGGCAAGGCTTATTTTTCCCTCAACGGGTTCAAATAAATCCTTTTGCTTTATGACCGCGTTGAGCTTATTTGCGGTCTGCCTTGCAACGTTGTGACCGTTTGCGCAGGCTTCCACAGTGGTTATTGATACACCCGACTTATCGGCTAAAGACTTTTGCGTATATCCGGCGGCTCGAATTACGTTCTTAAAATCCTTGCAAGGTCTGTACTTTGTATCAAGGCCTTACGCCTGTTTCACCGAGGCTGTTGTAAAATTCCATAAGGTGGTGCGGCTGAAGTTTTGACAGCTTTATATGCCCTATGGCGGCGAGTATGCGCGGCAGCATATTTTTATATCCCGTTATCGTTTTTGCCTTTAACTGCTTTTCCGCATAGTCTTTGAGCCACCGTGCCGTAAATTCTGCAAATGTTATATTGCCGTCGAGAAATTGACCGGTGCGGCACTTTTCCTCGAACAGAACCTTCTGCCGTTCGAGTTCTTTTTCAATCTGTCGTTTAGTCATGCCCGCGGCGGGTTTCCATGTAATGGACTTCTCAATCTGCTTGCCGCTGCTGTCGTAGCCGCAAGATACGCGGATCTGATACGTGTTTCCGCGCTTACGTATTGTCGCCATTTTTATCAACCTCAATTCTTACGTTAGAACGGTAAATCATCATCGTCAAAAGGGGATTTACCAAAATCCTTTAGAGCCAGTTTTGACAGCTCCTTCATTTTTCCGTCAAGCCATAAATTATACACGTCTTGAGAAATAGTTCTGTTAATGAAAAGCTCGGTCATAGTGTTATAATCCGATATGGCAGTATAAAATACCTCGTCTATAAAGGACAATCGTATCCAATAGCTTTCCGTAACACCATATATAGTGCGCGGTGAAACATCTATTTTAAAGCTGTTATAATCTTCTCCGGCATTATTTTTAATGTGCTTGCCAAGTACTGTGTGCATATTTATTATCTGTCGAAACAAATCCTCGTATGTTTTAAAATCCGCGCTTTGGACTTTTTCACTCAATCCGCATAACCAGTCCATTGACACATCATATTTTTCGGCGATTTTTTTTACAATAGCGGCTGACGGACTTTTATATCCTTTTTCATATGACGATATTGTAGTGGTGGAGACTTCGATATCCTCCGCTAACTGCTTTTGTGTCAAATTTTTCTGTTTTCGTAATACTTCTAATCGTTCCTTGAATTTTTCTAATTCTGGCGGTGTTCTTTTTTCACTCATAATAATCCTCCCCTTTGTTTAATATTATACACTTGTTGTTGTTGTTTGTCAACCAAAAAAAACTGAGTAATTTATAAGGGATTTATTCACTATAATTATTGACATTTCTTTTAATTTGTGATATAATAGGAACAACAAAAACAATAGGAGGCAATACAAACAATGACGGCTAATGCTGAAATCAAGGCACAGGCGAAGGCAAAGGGCGTATTTTTATGGCAGATAGCCGATGCGCTTGAAATGACGGACAGTTATTTTTCAAAGAAACTCCGCAAAGAATTTTCCGAGGCGGAGAGAACGCGTGTACTCGACATTATCAATTCTATCGCGGCGAGGAGGACGGAGTAATGGCTGACACTGTATTACATACTCCGCCCCGTATGCGCGGTATAAAACAGGCGATAACCGAACTGCGGCAGATTGACGAGAAGACGGCGCTGACGGAGAAAGCACTGCGGCGGCTTGTTATTGAGGGTGCTGTTCCGTCGGTGCGTATCGGGCGAAAGTACCTCATCAACTTCGACACACTTCAAGAAATTCTGCGCGGCGGTATATCTGCGACAGTTCCCGCCGCGCAGGGCGGTATCCGCCGCGTCGGTTAGGCGGGTGACAGTATGGACGACAAGACAGCGACATCGGAGTACATAATTATTCCGAAATCCATTCTGACAGATACCCGCTTATGCAAGCCGAATATAACGGAATTTTACGGCGTAATATTATCGCTGTCGCGTCAAACGGGATATTGTTTCGCGTCAAACTCGTATCTGGCGGACTTTATGAGATGTGACGTTCATACCGTGACAAGGTGGGTTACGCGGCTTAAACAACTGGGATATATTCGTGCTGAGTATTTAAAGGGCGACAGTTCAAATAATATTACAGAAAGGAAGATATATCCAACCGTATGGGTACTAACCGATTTGTCAGTACCTACTAACTCAAATGCGGAGGGGGTACTAACCGATTTGCGGGGAGGGTATGGACAAATCGGTACGGAGGGTACTAATCCAAATGCGGAGTATAATAATAAACTTATAATAAGAGATACACCTAAAGTCTTTAGAGATGTGGGATTTAATCCGCTGCCATTTACAATAAATCAAACTCATGTAGATTATGCGCTTAACGGTTCTAAGGACATAGACCATGCTATTGGTGAGGCTATGTTAAAACAGCTCCCTGAAAGTTTAGACAATCCTGTTGCCATTATCAAGTCTAAGTTAGAGGACAGCAACAGAGTTGTTGCATTACTGGATTTTGTTCATAACGGAAAGAATGTTGTTACACCTGTGGAAATAGACGGATATGGGAGACAGAACAATATTATAATTGACAGTAATGCTATTACAAGCATATACGGAAAAAATAATTTGGCAACCGGATTGTTGAGTGACGCATTAAATGAGGAACAATCGGGTAATACTGCGGTATTTTATTTAGATAATAAAAAAGCCACCGCCTTACTCCAGAAGGCTGGGCTCCGATTGCCCAGAGTCCTGTTTCGCAACGATGGCTATATACATAGTATACGCGAACAGGGGTTAGATGTCAAGCCTAAATTTGAAAATGTTACATATACACAGCAATTTAAGCGGTGGTTTGGTGATTGGGAGAATAACCCGCATACTGCAAGTAAGGTTGTAAACGCCGACGGTACGCCGTAAGTTACAGTGACGGTCTGCTCTCCGACGCTGTCGCTCAGCTCGCTTACATCCAAATTGTCGTTGTCGACAAACTGAGATGTGTTATTGTTGTAAACCGCAGTGATTACCATGCCCGTTATATCAAGTGTGTCACCCTGATAATATATGAGTTTGTCGGGTGTATGGGTAAGCTCGATGCCCGTGAGGGATTTCGGCGTTACCGTTATATTAAACTGTGCGGTTTTGCCGCCGTAGGTGACAGTAACGGCCTGCTCGCCGGGGACTGAGGTGTCATAACCCGAAAGTGTATAGCCCGCCGCCTCAAAGGTTTCGCCGTTGCCGCAGTCGGCGATGACTGTCAAGTCCGACGCGTCGAACGGCATACCTTCGAGGATCGTCGTGTTTGTGGGATATGAGCCTATTCTTATGCTTTCAATGTTTCTGATAACGACCTCTACGGACTGGAACAAGTAACGGGCGGCGCGTTTGGAAACGTACCGCGTGTGCCGGAACATAAGATTGACAACTCTTTGAGAAAGAAGATTTGACACGGTAAGTGTAGCATAAACAGAAAGAAAATGACGATTGCGAAAACGCAATCGTCATTTTTTATTGAAATCGCGCAGTAAGCGGCGCGAAAATTATAGAGGAATTAGTTTTTAAACAGACCGTAATTAAAACACCCCATGGGACATCACGCCCACAGGTAAAACGGTGTCCGACACCTACCGCTGCGCGACCGTTCAATATTGCACAACCAAATCACCTAAATTAAAAATTTTAATATGTTTATTTCTTCTTGCGTGTTCAAGAGTTCTATATGCGCCGCCATAATTTCCCACCCAAAATTCATTTATGCCAAAATCGACGGCAAGTTCGTGCGCTTTATCATAAACCTGTTTTTGTATTTTCTCACTGTAACCTATATTACTGTGTCCCGCGAAACAGCATATTTTTCTCATTTTATACACTCCAAATTTACAATATTACAATCATTTTATTTTCAAATACTTTTATATTATTTGTATTATATCACTTATTTGACATAAATACAATCTATTTGTGTGTATTTAATGAATATATATGTGATGTTAATATTCTTATTTTGAAATATAATAATACTTGAGGTGAAAGGGATATGAACGGTAAATATTTTGACACATGGTTAGCCATAGGCTTAAATATTCTTCATTACCGCAAGGAACGGGGCATGACGCAGGAACAGCTGGCAGAAAAAAGCAATATAAGCAGAAATTATATACAACGAATTGAAACGGCAGCCTCGTCTTGTACGGTTAATACCTTAATTGATATATCCGCAGCCTTAAATATACCGTTGAAAAAAATTATTTGAATTTCGAGATTGAAAAGAGCAGCCCTGCGGCTGCTCTTGCGATATGCACCGCATATCGTGAGCCTCCCTTGTTAAAGGGAGGGGGACCGCCGGAGGCGGTGGAGGGATTCAATATAGAAATTGAAAAGGAATCCCCCAGTCACGCTCCGCGTGACAGCCCCCTTTGACAAGGGGGCCTTTCGTAGGGGCGAACCGTGTTCGCCCGTTCTGCAATATACGGCGACGTTAAATGTCGAAAAAATATATATAACAGAAACTACATCTTCCACACGCGGGAAGTCGCCAAGCGGCGAAGACACCTGCGTCAAAGATGTAGTCTCTGATACCATTATAACAAACCCCAATAAAATTGTCAATTACATAATTTACATTCCCGGGATAAACAATCTTGTGCCGGGGGCGGGTGTTTCGCCGTCGGAGAGGTTGTTAAAGCCGGTCACGGCGTCACGCGGCACGGCGTAACGCTTTGCGATTTCCCAGAGCGTGTCGCCGGGCTGAACGAAATAAATCACTATCCCGCGTCCTGAGTCCGAGGGGAGTTCATCCGTAACAACGTCGTCGATAACGTCAATCCTTCTTTTGCGCATAATATTGGCGCAGAGCGACAGAATACACCTAAGTTCGATTTCACCCGCCATATTGAGGTTGTACGCGGTGTGCTTGACCTCCGCCTTGATTTCCGTTATAAGGTCGTCGCCGTCCTCTCGCGCGTCGAGCGTGTAGCTGAACGGAATATCCCCCTTTATGCTGTACACGGGCGCGTCGGGAGTGTCGGTGAGGTAGAGGATATACGTTTCTATCTTACCCTCCGCCTGCAAATGACCGTTTTTAAGGAGCGTGCTTGTGACGCACGGCTTTGTTATAACGTCGTACACGCCCGACACCTGCGGAGCGTCGCCGCCCGTTTCAATCGTCTCGCGTATCGTGTTCTGCGCCGACGGACGCGCGATTATTTCTTCAAGCTCCGTTTCCTCTTTGATAAGCTGCGTGTTCATGTACGGCTCGTAGCAGTCGCTTATTATGTCGATAACAACGTTGTCCGCCGCCTTGATCTGCGCGATAACGGTTATCTCAACAAATATGACGCGCTTGTCGCCGTCGGCGTCCTCCTGCGCCTCGCAGCGAATGTCGGACACGCAGTAGTCGATGTCGCACACGGTGTCGTCGCCCGCGTCGGGGCAGTCGAACACCTCGGTAAACGGTATCTCGGCCTCCATAAAGCGTATCTTATTCTCGTCGTCGGTGTAAAGCACGGACACGGCAGCCGCGCCCTTTGCCGCGATTTTGCCCGTAACCGTCTTGTACTCCGCGTCGGTGATACGCGCGTCGGCTTTTAAAATCTCGTTGATCGCCGTCTGCGCGGACGGGATTTCTATGCTGTCGGAGAGCGTGAATTCCTCTTCCTGAAGGCTCACGCAGTTTTGCAGCGACACGCTCTCTTTAAGAGCCTCCGCGCTGTCCGACTCGGAAGTGTCCACCGCGATTTCGACGTTCTTTTCCTCGACGATTTCGTAGTCGAGGCACACCGTCAGCTTGACGCGCAGCTTACGGCTGTTTATGAGCGTAAACTCCGCGTTATCAACATTCGCGGTGACGAGAGCCTTCATGTTCTGACCGATATTTTTGTTGTCTATATTCTGCGAAAAGTCGAACGATGTAATAATGCTCTTTATATTTTCGCTCTCGCTGTCGGGTATGTAAAGTATTTTGACCTGAACCCTGCCGTTCACGCTCGCTCTGCCGTCCGACACGCTTTTGTCCGTGACGCACGCCGACGCGTCAAGCTGGAGTATTTTAAGTATATCCGGCTTTACGTCCGGCACTATAATATCCTCGTCAATCTGCGTTTTGACCTCGCCCTTGCAGCACACCTGATTTACGGTAACGTTTTCCTTAATCAATTCCATAGCTTTGTCCTCCAATTTAATTACTATATAGTAAATTGTATGACATCGGCGGCGGAATATGAATAAAATGTTTGTATGCTCCGCGGGGGTTGAAAATAACGGCGCGGTGTGGTAGAATATGTATCAGGAAAGACTTGGGGGGCATACTGAATGTACAAGGAGCTTATATCGGAGAAAGTGCGCTCCGCGTTGGAATATACGAGGGTTTTTGTAAAATGGGGGATAATATCGGCTGTGATAGGTATCGCGGGCGGTATTGTCGGAGCTGTGTTCCACACAGCGGTGCACGGCGCGGACACGCTGTTTTTAAAATACGATTATCTTGTGTTTTTAATGCCCGTCGGCGGTCTTTTGATAGTGTGGCTGTACAAAAAGACGAACATGCTCCAAAACCGCGGCACGGACAGCATAATAGACTCGATACGCAGTCACGACGGCGTGCCGTTTATAATATCGCCGCTGATATTCATAAGCACCGCGATAACGCACCTGTTCGGCGGCAGTGCGGGACGTGAAGGCGCGGCGCTGCAGCTCGGCGGAAGTATCGGCACAGCCGTGGGCAAGCTTTTTAAAACGGAAAAACGGTTCATGCACATCGTCATAATGTGCGGCATGAGCGCGGTGTTCTCCGCGCTTTTCGGAACGCCCGTGACGGCTGCGTTCTTCGCGCTCGGCATATCGAGCATAGGACATATGTATTACCCGGGAATAGTGCCGTGTCTCATATCGTCAATAAGCGCGTACATCATGGTTGCAATGTTCGGACTTGAACCGACAAGCTTTCAAATATTGCTCGTGCCGGAGGTGACGACGGTGAATATGCTCAGAACGATTTTAATAGCCGTGCTTTGCGCGGAACTGAGCATAATATTCTGCACCGTCATGCAATACACCGCGAGGTATATGCGGATATGGTTCAAAAACCCGTATATCCGCATAGCGGTCGGCGGCGCGGCGGTTATCGCGCTTACGTACCTTTCGGGAACTCGCGACTACAACGGCTCGGGTATGGACGTAATAACGAGGGCTGTAACGTTCGCGCATATAGAAAACGGCTGGGCGTGGGCGCTCAAAATTGCGTTCACGGCGATAACGATAGGGTCGGGCTTTAAAGGCGGCGAGATAGTGCCGACATTCTTCATAGGCTCGACATTCGGCTGCTTTATCGCGGGACTTATCGGTATGACGCCGGGGTTCGGCGCAGCGCTGGGACTTATATCCATGTTTTGCGGCGTTTTAAACTGCCCCGTGGCGTCAATAATATTGAGCGTGGAGCTTTTCGGCGCGCAGGGGTTCGTACTGTTCGCCATAGCCGCCGGAGTGGCGTATATGATGTCGGGCTACTACGGACTTTACCACAGTCAAAAAATAGTCTACTCAAAGCTTGACGGCGAGGAAATAGATAAAAGCACAAAATAAACGGAGGGATAAACATGATTTTGGGGTACACGGTTTACGAAATAATCGCGCTGTTCTTCATATACGGCTTTCTCGGCTGGTGTATCGAGGTAATATACCGCGGACTTGTCGAGCAGCGTTTTATAAACAGCGGCTTTCTGAACGGCCCGATATGCCCGATATACGGCGTGGGCGGCGCGATAGTCGTGATATGCCTTACGCCGCTTGAAAACAATATTCCGCTTTTGTTTGTCGGCTCGGTAATTCTCACTTCCGCGCTTGAACTTGTGACGGGTTTCGCGCTCGACAAGCTGTTCCATGCGCGCTGGTGGAATTATTCAAACCAGCCGCTTAACCTTGGCGGCTACATCTGTCTGCTGTTCTCGCTCGCGTGGGGCGCGATATGCGTCGCGCTTATGAAACTTATCCACCCGCCGATACTCGGACTTGTGAAAGCGATGCCGTTCGCGCTCGGCGTGACGATTATATCGGTGCTGTCGGCTGTGTTTATCGCGGATGTTGTTGTGACGGTAGTGGCAATAAATCACCTCACGAGCCGTATGCGCGGCATGGAAGAGCTTGCGGCTAAGATACGCGCCGTATCGGACGGTATAGGCGAGAAGGTTTACGACGGCGCGAAGGCTGTCGCCGAGAAGGGCGAGGAGATATTCGACAGCGAAGAGGCGAAGGAGCGTCTGCGTAAGTACAGCGAAAACGCCGAGGAACTTAAAAAGAAGTACGCGGCTATTGTTGAGGAAAAGCATTTGTTCCAGCACAGACTTATAAAGGCGTTCCCGAGAATGCAGTCGCATTCGTATAACGAGCATCTTGACAAATTGAAGGAAAGATATATGAAGAGAAGATAATGCCGTAGGGACACCGAATGACCCCCTCTATGAGGGGGTCAAAAGCCGTTTACGGCTTTTGGGGGGTGTTATATTATACCGAAAAACATACACCCCCCGAAATCAAAGATTTCAACCCCCTCAGCGAGGGGGTCTTATATAGTTGTAGGGGCGACCCTTGCGGTCGCCCGCCATGCGCGACTAAAACGGGCGACCGCGAGGGTCGCCCCTACGAAAGGCTCCCCTAATAGGGGAGCTGTCACACGTAGTGTGACTGAGGGGTTTGTTTTTGCGGATTAAACCCCTCCGACGCCTTCGGCGCCACCTCCCCTAGTAGGGGAGGCTCACGAAGAAACCACACAAAAAGAGGATGACGCGTGTCATCCTCTTTTTCATTCACACAATACGTATTGTCTTAATAACCTGATTTTCAATCGGCTTATCGTTCATATCGACGGGCGTTTCCGCAATCTCGTCAACCACGTCCATACCGTCGGTGACTTTGCCGAATGCCGCGTACTGACCGTCGAGGTGGGGCGCGTCGTCGTGCATTATAAAGAACTGGCTCGACGCGCTGTCCGGGAACATCGTGCGCGCCATTGACAGAACGCCGCGCTCGTGCTTTAACAGATTTTTAACGCCGTTTCTGTCGAACTCGCCCTTAATGGAGTCCGCGTCCTTGTGCGAGCCGTCCTCTCGGTAGCCGCCGCCCTGTATCATAAAGCCGGCTATTACGCGGTGGAATATAAGCCCGTCGAAGAAATTGTCCTCGATAAGCTTTACAAAATTCTCGACCGTTATCGGCGCGATGTCGGGGTAAAGCTCCGCCTTGATAACGCCGCCGTTTTCCGTTTCGATTTCAATATTTATATTGCTCATACCGTTTCTCCTTTATTACGTCAGCAAGTCGCTCAAATCGCCTCTTGCGATACCGTCCTTGTCCGCGTAGCCGCTTAGCGGGTCGTCCTCGTCAGGCAAGTCGTCCTCATTGTCCTCGCCGTCGAGCGGCTGTGCCGACGATGAAGGCGAAGGCTTAGCCGACGCCTTCGGAGTGGGTGTTTTATCGGACGCGTCATTCTTTGACGCGTCGCTCTTTGACGGCGCATCGTCGTCATCCGCCGCGCTGCCGGAGGTTATTTCTATTGTATCTATCACAATCGGGTCAACCGGAACATCGTCCAAGCCCTGCGCCTCGACGTAGCCCGTTCTCACGGACGCGATCTCGTCAACCACGTCCATACCCTCTGTAACTCTGCCGAACGCCGCGTACTGACCGTCGAGGTGGGGAGAGTCCTGCTGCACGATGAAGAACTGGCTCGACGCGCTGTTCATATCGTGAGCGCGCGCCATTGATATTACGCCGCGCACGTGCGAGAGCGTGTTTTCAAAGCCGTTCGCCTCAAACTCGCCCTTTATCGCGTCCGCGTCCTGCTTTTTGAGGTTTTCGTCGTAGCCGCCGCCCTGTATCATAAAATTCTCGATAACTCTGTGGAAAATTGTGCCGTCATAAAAGCCGTCCTCGGCGAGCATGACGAAATTTTCAACCGTTTCGGGTGCGAGGTCGGGGTAGAGTTCAAGTTCTATCTCGCCGCCGTCTTCAAGGTAAATCGTCGCGTCAATCGTGTTTTTTACAAGCTCGGGGTCAACCTTGAGATTTTCGAGCGTTTCCTTATCCATAGTAAGACCCGACGTACCCGCGTCGCACGACGCGATAAGCATCGCTGCGCCAGTTACGACCGCCGCCAAAAGTGTCAGTTTTCTTCTCATTCTTCAGTCTCTCCTTCCGAAACCGCGGGATCCTCGTTTTCATCCTCTTCATCGTCGCGAGGAGCTCTCGCAATATTCGCGACGATCACGTTGTCCGCGAGACGCATAAGCTTAACGCCCTGCGTGTGACGGCTGTACGTGGAAATGTCCTCGGTGTGCATTCTTATTATAACGCCCTCGGACGTGATGAGTATAATATCGTCCTCGTCCGTAACGGCGCGCATACCGGCAAGCTTGCCGGTCTTGTCGGTCAGCTTGTAGGTGAATATACCCTTGCCGCCGCGCGACTGCTTTCTGTATTCGTCAAGCGGCGTTTTCTTGCCGTAGCCGTTTTCGGTGACAGCCAAAAGCTCGCTGCCCTCTCTCGCGAGCGAGAAACCGACGATATAGTCGCCCTTACGGAGCGTTATCGCCTTAACACCGCGCGTCGTTCTGCCTGTGTGGCGCACCTCGCTCTCGTTAAAGCGAATGGCGTAGCCGTCGTGCGTGGACAAAATAACGTCCTTCGTGCCGTCCGTAAGCTGAACGCGTATAAGCTCGTCGCCCTCGGCGAGGTCGATGGCTCTTAAACCGCCGTTTCTTATTCTCGAATAATCCATAATATCGGTTTTCTTGATAAGACCGCCGCGCGTCACGAACGTTAGGTAGCCGCCCTCGCGGAACTCCTTGATCGGAATAATCGCCGTGATTTTTTCGTCGCTCTCCAAAGGCAGCAGATTTACTATCGCCGTGCCCTTCGACTGACGGCTGCCCTCGGGTATTTGGTAGCCGCGCAGCTTGTAAACCGTGCCGCGCGTCGTGAAGAACAGGAGAGTGTTGTGGGTGGAGGTCGTTAAGATATGCTCGACGAAATCCTCCTCCTTCGTGCTCATACCCGTTATGCCGCGGCCGCCGCGTCTCTGCGAATGGTACGTGTCGGCGGGAACGCGCTTTGTGTAGCCCGTGTGCGTCAGCGTTACGACTATATCCTCCTCGTCTATGAGGTCGTCAATATCAATCTCGGTCGAAATCGAGGAAATCTTTGTGCGTCTCTCGTCGCCGTATTTGTTCTTTATGTCGATGAGATCGGTCTTTATAATATCGAGAACCATGCTTTCGTTAGCGAGAATTTCGCGGTAATTCGCGATTTTCGCGGTAACGTCGCGGTACTCCTCCTCAATCTTTTCACGCTCCATGCCGGACAGTCTGCCAAGCTGCATTTTTACGATAGCGTCCGCCTGCTCGTCCGACAGCGAGAACCTTGCGCACAGCGCGTCCTTAGCGTCCTGTATGCCCTTCGAGGCGCGTATGATACGTATAACCTCGTCAACGTTGTCTATAACGATTTTGTAACCTTCAAGGATATGCGCCCGCGCGAGAGCCTTTTCAAGCTCAAAATTCGTGCGGCGCGTTATAACGTCCACTTGGTGCGCGATGTAGTAGTCAATCATTTCGCGCAGGTTGAGTATCTTCGGCTCTTTATCGACGAGCGCGAGCAGTATCACGCCGAACGTGTCCTGCATCTGCGTGTACTTGTAGAGGTTGTTCAGCACTACATTCGGGTTCGCGTCGCGCTTTAAGTCTATCACGAGGCGTATTACCTCGGTAGACTCGTCGCGCGTCGAGGCGATACCGTCAATTTTACCGTCACGCGCAAGCTCGTTTATGTGCTTTTCAAGCTTAGCCTTGTTTACCTGATATGGAATTTCGGTGACGATAATTCTGTTCCTGCCGTTATGCTCCTCGATTTCAGCCTCGGCGCGGAGAATTATGCGTCCGCGTCCGGTGGTATACGCGTTTCGTATACCGCTTCTGCCCATGATAACGCCGCCGGTCGGGAAGTCGGGGCCCTGTATGTGGGTCATAAGCTCCTCGATCGTTATAAGCGGGTCGTCAATAACGGCGATAATACCGTCTATAACCTCGGTTAGATTGTGCGGCGGAATATTCGTAGCCATACCGACCGCGATACCCGCGCTGCCGTTTACGAGCAAATTCGGGAAACGCGACGGCAGAACGTCGGGTTCGGGAATTTTATCGTCGTAGTTCGGCACAAAGTCAACCGTTTCCTTCTCGATATCGGTAAGCATGAGAGCCGATATTTTGGACATCTTCGCCTCGGTGTAACGGTAAGCGGCAGGAGGGTCGCCGTCCACGCTGCCGAAGTTACCCTTGCCCTGAACGAGTGGGTAACGCAGCGAGAAATCCTGCGCCATACGCACCATCGCGTCGTATACCGACGCGTCGCCGTGGGGGTGGTATTTACCCAGCACGTCACCGACGGTAGCCGCCGATTTCTTGAAGTCGTTCTCGTAGAGCAGGTTCGACTCGTACATATCATATAATATACGTCTGTGAACCGGCTTCATACCGTCCCTTACGTCGGGCAGGGCGCGGCTCACGATAACGCTCATGGCGTAATCTATATACGCTTTTTTCATTTCTCTGTCGAGGTCAACATCTACAATATGCTGATTATTTATAGCTTCCATGTCAAGCTTTAAATCCTCGGTTTTCTTCGCCATAATTTCCTCCTAAAAAGTGTGTCTTTTCTTTTATCCCTAACCATATAACTATATCACAAAATCATGGAAAAATCAAGCAAAAATGAATGATTTGTTGTCTTTTTTCGCCTTATATCGCAACGAAAACAATTCTTTCCTCATTATCCTTCGGCTTGTCGAACGACAATTCGCCGAACACGTCGATTTTATTAAATCCGGCTTTTTGCAGTAACGCCCTGATTTCTTCCTCTCTCCACGCTCTTTGCAGATGCCGTTCTTCAAAACGGCGGTAGGAATGTCCGTCTTTTACGAAAAACGTGAGGAACATATCCGAAAGACGCTTGCTTTCTATATACCTGTTCTGCCACGTGTAGAAAATGTCCTTTTCCGAGTGGACGAACGTGTTCGAGCCTATGACGTTTTTAAGCTTGTGTTCCGTGCTTATGTCAAAAATAAACGGCGCGCCGTCGTCTGTGAAACACGTCTTGATTTTCGTAAAAAATGCGAGCAGCGACTTCGGGGACAGGCAGTAATTCACGCCGTCGATCATGCAGAGAAACGCGCCCATTGTGCCGTAGAGGTCGATTTTCGTCATGCTCTGGCACAGGTAGAGGATGCTTAGTCCGTCCGATTTTTCCCGCGCAACGTTAAGCATACTTTCCGAAACGTCAACGCCCGTCATGTCATAGCCGCGCCGCGCGAGGGGGATCGTGATGTTGCCCGTACCGCACGCCACGTCGCACACGAGCGACGGGCTTGCATCGCAGTAATCGAACAGATTTTCTATATAGTCAGCCCATTTTTCGTAGTCCACGTCCGCGTTCATCAGACGGTCATAGACGCGCGCAAAATCCTTATACATCTTTTTCCATCCTGTCAATCACTAAATTATAGCCGTCCGAGCCGTAATTTATACATCTGTTCACGCGGCTTATCGTAGCGGTAGACGCGCCGGTCTTCTCGGCTATGTCGGTGTACACGCTGCCCTCTTTGAGCATAAGCGCGACCTCCATGCGCTGGCTTATGGATTTAAGCTCCGTTATGGTGCAGAGGTCGGCGAAAAATCTGCGGCACTCGTCGACCGTGCGGAGTGTCAGCACCGCCTTAAACAGTATGTCCGTGCTTTTATCGTTCATTTCTTTCATTTTTCCGATGCTCCTTTAAATCAATGTAATTATTGTACCACATTGCGGAGAGAAACGCAAATGCAATTTTATTTGCGAAATATTCATTTCTTCATATCAATCGTGACCATATTCATTTTGTACACGTAATTGTACATAATTTCGTCGGCTATCTGCTGCGCCATATGCACGCCTATTTTTGAGAAGTCGTCGGGGTCGTATGTAAAGTCAAGCGGATTGTATCGGTCGGCTGTGTTGCGGATTATTATGCGGAACGAGTTTTCGTCGGAGAAGAGCTTTATATCCATAAGCTCGCGGTTCTCGTTTATCTTCTCGTTCGTAATCTGCGAGTGGGCTATAAAGTCAGCCGCCAGTTCTTCGAGGCACAGCGCGCACATGTACGCCGTGCGTGCCTTTGCGCCGTTGCTCTTTAAAAAGCTTTGAATTTCAGCCGACAATCCGCTTATGTCGGTGTTGCTGTAGCGTATGCTTATGTCTCTCATCGGCACGTTGTCGCGTATGCTTTCGTCGAGGAACAGCACGTCGTCAACCGACGGTTTCAATTTGCGTTTGCACAGAACGAACAGCAATGCGAATATTATAAGAAATACCGTCTCGCAGCCACCGTACGCGAGCCACATACCGTTGTAGCCGAGTGACGGAAGGAGCATAAACAGCATAATCGGAATTATAATCGAGTCGGGGATTATGGCGAACGCGAGCGACAGCAGCGGTTTGCCGACAGCCTCGTAAAAACCTATCATGACGTATGCGATAAGAGCGACCGGCGTAAACGCCGCGGCAATGTACACGCCCGTGCGGATAAGGCTTTCCATACCTTCCGCGCCGCTCCCGTTCATGTAAATGTTTATTATCGGAGTGAGCAGCGCGAAAATGACCGCGACCCACACGATGGCGAAAATATACGTAATCTTCAAGCCCTCCGCGAGCGTTTTCCTGACTCCGTTCTTGTCGCGCGCACCGTAGAATATTCCCACCATCGGACACATCGCCGCGCGCATACCGTCCGAAACGGTCAGCATGAGACACTGAATACTGTTCAAAATCGAGTAAACGGCAAGTCCCGCCGTACCGAGAGAGACGGCAATGGTGTTGTTTATAACACTGCCGGCAACGCCTTCGGCGAAATTGTCGGCGGAGGTCGGAAAACCGTATTCAAAAAGCGACGCGGCGTCCGAGAGTTTGAAGTGGGCAAGCTTAATCATTATCGGCAGCTTACGCATTTTCATTGACACAATACAGCAAAGCATACTCATAAACGTCGCGATCCACGAGCCCAATGCGAGCGCGGCAACGCCGAGGTCGGTATATTTCGCGAGTATCACGGACATCACAACGTTAAGAACGAGTTCGAGAACCGTTGACAGCGTGACGTCGTTTTGATAGCCGTACACGCTCAGCACGGACGTAAGCACAAGCTTAATGCCGAGGAACACGAAATACGGCGCGACAAATCTGAGATACAGAACGGCGGTCGCCTCGATCGCGGGTTCGTTCGCGCCGCATATGCGCACTATGCCGTGAGCGAATACTTCCGAGCCGATAAGGAATAGCGCGCACAGAAATACCGTCACAATCATGCCGAGCGAGGACATTCTGTCCGCTTTTTCGTTATTTCCCGCGCCCAGAGCCACGCTCATGCTCAGCTCCACACCCGCCGCGACCGCGTTCATGAGCGCTGCGGCTACGATCGTTACCGGCACGACAACGCCTATCGCCGCGATGTGCGTCGGCGTATAGAAAAAGCCCGCGAGCATCGCGTCCACCATTGTCAGAAAGTTTACCGCGAGAATTCTCAAAAAGCACGACGGAAACATTTTCGTTACGGAACGTCGTATTATGCGGTTATTGCCTATCGTTCTTTCATTTGTCATTAAGTTGCACCTCACTAAATATAATCGTTAACGGGGCGCGCCGAAACCGGCGCGCCCCGGTGAATTTGTTATTATGCGTCAAATCAGCGCGATTTTGCTTATCATCGCCGCGAATTCGGCGCGTGTTATGCCCGACTTGGGCAAAAGCGTACCGTTCGGATAACCGCTCATTATTCCCGCGCCGCACGCCCACTGAATGGCGGGAATTGCGTATTCGCTTATTTCGCCCGCGTCGGAGTAGCTTAGAATATTCGTATTTTCACCGACAGATACATCCTCGCCTATATATTGCATGTACCTGTACAGTATCGCCGCAGCCTGCTCGCGCGTTATGCGCTCGTCGGGTCTGAAAGTGCCGTCTGTAAAGCCCGACACTATGCCGTTCTCGGCAGCCCACGCAACGTGCGGGGCGTAGTAGGCGTTTTTGTCAACATCGGTAAACGACGCGCCCGCCGTCGTTTCAGCCGCACCCATGCGTCCCACGATTGTGACAAGCATACCGCGCGAGAGATTTTCGTCCGGCGCGAATTTCGTATCGCTTACGCCACTCATAAGTCCTTCGTTGTACACCGCCTTTACCGCGTCTCGGAACCAATCCGTTTCCGCGACATCGGTAAACGGTATGTCGGACGCGGACGGTGTGTCTGTCGCAGACGGTGCGTCGGTCGCGTCGGGAGCGGGCGTTTCCGTTCCTTCCTCGACAAATTGTGCGTCAACCGATACCTTTGTATCCGGCATCGTGAACGTGTATGTTCCGTCACCGTTATTCGTAACTTCAAGTATGTTGCCGTTTGCGTCCTTAACGACTACGCTGCCTGTCTTGTATCCCTTGTCGGGTGTAACGGTAATCGTCACCTTCGAACCCTTTTTCGCGTTCTTGGTGTTTGTGCTCACCGTACCGTTAGACGATGACGTTGACGGAGTGCTTACGCTGTAAGTCGGCGTTCCGCCGCCGCTGCCGCCGTGTGTGCGGGTGGAGGAGGATGACAGAGGAGCCAGCGTCACTTTCTTCACATCATCTCCGTTTGCGTCAACATAGGTCTGTTTTTCCTCGTTGTACGATACCTCGGTTCCGTCGGACATTGTTTTCACACCGCCGAACTTCGCGTACTTCGACGCGGCGGTTCCGCCCTCCGTGGTAAATGTGCTGCTGCTGTCCATGCTGATGTTAATGGTCGAATTCTCGGCTTCAAACGGCTCAACTCCGTAGCTTTTGGCATAGCTTCCGGTCGCCGAGACGTTTATTGAGCTGTTGTTTGAGAGTTTAATCTCTCCGTATTTGCCCTGATCGTCATGATAGACCACAAGTCCCGTTGCGCGTTTCGTGCCCGATGATACCGCAAAAACGTCCAGCTTTGAGTTGTCTTTTATTTCAAGGTTATGCACGTTACAGCCTACGCTCATATGGTCGCCGTCTACATTGCTTATCGCCGTAACGTAAGCGGAGCTGTCAATCGTGAGCTTTGTGGGTATATTGAGCGACAATCCCACGCTGCCCGAGAACGCGTCCCCCGCGTAAGCGACTACCGTGGTTCCGGAGACAGTCATGTCTGTATAGGATATAATTCCGCAGGAATATCCGTCCGTGTTTTCATCAGCCTCGCCGAGAGTCTCATCATATATCGCGTCTCCGCCGCCCGCCAAAAGCATGCCGCTGCCGTTTATCTTAATGCCATATCCCGCAATGGCGTAACTGTTGGTGTTTCGTACTCTGCCGGATGTCACCTTAAGAGTTCCGTCTATTTTGAGAGTGTTGTCGCCCGAGCAGTAGAGCGCCACCGCGCCGTTGACTGCTTCCGTCTTGTCAACTCCCGAATATGCGCTGTAAATCTCGGGACTTTCTCCCGCCGGAACATAGAGCGTCGTGCCGGGGCTTAAATGCAGTCCGTCCGCATAATTCGTGACAAATTTGAAATCCGATGTGAGCGTAAGCGTTTTTCCGTCGCACGCCGCGCCGGGCACCTCGATCGGGTCTCCGAGTTCTCCGGTTTCGTAGTCATATCCGGTATAGAGTTTGCTTGTCTCGCCGTCAAAGTAGAGCATATGATCCGTGGGCTGGGTCGCGTCGGTAAACGTAACGCTCTCGGCAGGGGTGTCCGTGCCGGGTATGACGTATGTAAAGCCGTCATATTCAACCTCGCCGTCATAATCGCCGTTCGAGCCGGTAACGGTAACGCCGTCCGAGGCGCTCACGCCCCAAACAGCCGAGCCTTGACCGGTCACGGTGACAGACGAATTATTCTTCACGGTAATTGTCGCCTTGCCGTCCTCAAATGTCTTTGTTTCGTCATCGTAAATCCACGCGAGTATGCCCGGAGCGTCGTCATCATCGGAAGTGTCCGCAAAGTTGAGCCTTTCCGCGTGTGCCGATATTATCGCGTTATCCTTGGTCGTGACAGAGCCGGGGAATTTTTCATCGTTCCCGTAGATTACTATGCCGCCCTCCGCCTCGATAAATGATGTATCCTCGGCTGTGATGTTTCCGCCGTTCGCTATCATGATAGCTTGTGAGTTTTCACAGCGGCTTGTGTCAAGATGAGAACTGCCTTTCATCTCGATGCCTCTTGCCGCAACGCCGAAGATAGGAAGATGGTTGTCATCTCTGACCTCGGGAGCGACAGAGAAGGCGGATACGCTCACCGTGCCGTCAAAAATGAAATTTTTGTTCGAGATCATTCCGTATGAGTCACCCGTGCCTTTTTTTTCATAGGCCGAAACATCTCCCGAGCCCTTTATCGTCATATCACCATATGAGAATATGCCTGCAACATTAGCGGCGCTGTCGCCGAAACCGTAAGCCGCGGCGAGCAAGCCTCCGTCAATTTCCAAAGTGTTGCCGCCTTCTCCGACCAGCCCGAAGGTCATTTCGGACTCGGCAGTCGGAGACGCCCCTAAGCCGGAAGTCTTGCCTTCGGGCACCTTTACCGTAACGCCTTCGCCGATCCTGAGGGCGACGCTGCCGCTTGACTCAAATACAACATTGTCAAGGGTGAGAACGCTGCCGTCCGCGCTCATTCCTTTGGGGATCTCCGCGTCGGAAAGAGCCTCGCCGTCCTTATTGTTTTTGCGGAATCCCGCCTCGGCGTCATAATATATGCCATAGTCGGCTGTCGGTGTGGTTGTGAACTCCACCATGTAATCCACACTGCCGTCAGAGCGAACGTAACCCGCTTGCTCCTTATCAAATGTAACGCTGCCATCCGTTTGGCTGCCTTTCACGGTATAGCTTCCCACAGGCTCATTCCGCAGCTTTACGGCAGCACCCACTCCCCAAAATGTAATAGCCGACCCGTCGCCGTCAACAAAAATCAAAACGGGATCGCTCTCCTCCGTCGAGTCTTGCTCGCATAATCCGAATGATTCCGCAGAAGCATAATTAAGAGATTCACAGTCGATTTTACCGCCGTCAAAGGCGTTCAAAGATATTGCGTTTTGTTTCAGCGCAAGCCCCGCGGAAAGGTCGCAATAAGAATCTTCGATGACGTATGCCCCAAAATTGCTCCCTTCCCCTTCCGACGTGACATCTTTTGCAATACAGCCGTATGTCATTACATTCTCTCCGCCGCCTTCGCCTTCGGCGTGCACATCCGCGCCGTCACCGGCAAAAACGTTGTCGACAAACATGCCTACGCTCACTCCGTTTTGGGACTCCGTTTCCTCTTCCTGAGGCTTGAGTGAAACATATCTCGAATATGCTCTTACGGCTGTACCGCGTATGCTTATATTGCCGTCTGAGCTTATACCCGCCGAAATCACAGTCGGAGCCGATGCGTCGATCACATCCCCGCCTGTCGCGTACAGTTTTCCTTTTCCGGATATGGACAGTGTACCGCCGCCGCCGAGAATGCCGCTGCTCCCCCGCGCACTTCTGCCTGTCGCGGTAAATAAGCCGTCAATTTCAAGATTGCAGCCGCCGTTGTACACAAGAGCTGTGGAGTTCATATTATCCGGATTATCACCGCTCATTACGCTTGCCGTTACGCCCTCAGGAACTGCAAGCGTTGTGCCGGGAAACAGATACAGTCCGATTTCGCAGTTGGTTTCAAAGTGAAAATCATTCGTAAGCGTAAGGGTATCGCCTTCGCATATTGTGCCGGGGAAGTTTTCGAGCTTTTCGCCGTTATTTTTATATAACGCTCCTTCATCGGGCTTATATACAAGATAGTAGT
>CANQIP010000028.1 GCA_947623955.1 uncultured Clostridia bacterium
TGTCGAGATAATCGCCGTCGCCAATCTTTTCCTTAAGGTGTCCTATAATCGCGTGAACCTGCTCGTCGGGCAAATCAACGCCGAATGTCTGTTCAATGGTGTGAATAGGGTCTTTTTTAAGCTGTTCCTTGGTGGCCTCGTCCTGAATCAATTTTTCAACCGACTCTTTAATTGAATTGATATCCATTATTACAGCCTCCTTATAATACTTTTTATAATAAAATTATATCTGAAAATCGAAAATTTATCAATATTTAACAAAAAATTTTTATATAGAATTTGATTATGGTAAAAATACGGGGAATATTGTATTTTATATTGAAAACTTCGAGGGAATATGATAAAATTGACAATAATATTAAACACTACGGTCTATGGAGGGCAGGAAAATGCTCGATACAAATACAATACTGAACGCGTTTCCGGGCGTTGTTTACGCATACAAAGCGGACAGCGGCGAGATTATATATATGAATAAACCCGCAAAAGAGCTTTTGGGAAACAGTCTCGGCAAAACACGCGATGAGATGCTGAGCGGCATCCTGACGCTGCGGCACGATATGCGCCCCTACAAAATCTACACGGGCGAAAATGTGTCGGTCGGTATTTACAGCGCGGTAAACGGCATGACCTATGCCGTCTATTCGTCGCACACAAAGTCCGATGTCGGGGAAATCGTTGTTGAAACGGCGGTCGACATCAGCGACGCGGAGGAGGAGCGCAAGGAGTACAAGGTGCGCCTTAACAGAGAGCATTTAATAGTAAGCTGTATAATGGAACTGCAAGACAACAAGCCGTTCGATGACACAATAGACAAAATTCTTCAGCTTGCCGGACACTTTCTCGAGGCGGAGCACGTTTACTTATTTAAATATGAGAATGGATTTATGGTTAAAACGCACAGCTGGTGCGGCGAAAACTGCTCGTCTCCGGAAATAGTGCAGAAAATAAAAATGCTTGATGTGTTCAACAACCATACAAGCATCGTTATCAACGATGTGCGGGAGCTTAAAAAGGAGTACCCCGAGGGGTATCTGTTTTTGCAGCATATGGGTGTAAAAAGGCTTATAGCCGCGCCGATATATGTTGATAATGAATTTGTGGGCGTTATCGGTGCGGACAATCTGCCCGACAGAAATATGGATGACGGCAAGTCGATATTCCTCACGCTTTCCGCGTTTATTTCCACCATTATCGTGCGCGAACGCGCATCGAACGCGCTGCGTAAGCTAAGCTACATAGACACGCTGACAAGCATATACAACCGCAACAAGTTTATCGAGGACTGCGACGAAATGGAGCGCAGCGGCGAGACGGGTTTCGGCGTTGTGTACATGGATTTAAACGGTCTCAAAGAAATAAACGACAAAAACGGTCACGGCGAGGGTGACAGCGCAATCAAGGAGATTGCCGAGACAATACGCGGCGTGTTCGGCAAATATGACTGTTACAGAATAGGCGGCGACGAGTTTGCCGTAATTTGCCGCGGCGCGGACGAGGACACGTTTAACAAGCTTGTCGCCGAAATCTCGGAGCAAAACGCCAAGAGTAAGCATAAAATCGCGATGGGTTACCGCTATTCATGCCGGGAGGGCGATATAAACGAGGTCGTCAAGGCGGCGGACGAGAATATGTACCGCGACAAAAAGGCGTTTTACCGCCACACGGGGCAGTACGGACGCTACAGAGTGCGCAACGACAGTTATATCGCCATTTCGACGCCCGAGCGTATTAAAAATCTTATGCGGGACAATCGGTTTGTCATATGGTTCCAGCCGAGGTTTTCAGCAATCACGAACGAGTTGTGCGGTAGCGAGGCGTTTATACGGTTCTTCGGCGAGGACGGTATGATAGTGTCGCCTATGGATTTTATCCCCGAAATGGAAGAAAACGACACGATATATCTGCTCGATTTGTATGTTTTCCGCCGCGTGTGCGAGTACCTCGCGGGTTGGATAGAAAAGGGCAAAAACGTTTTCCCGGTGTCGGTAAATATGTCGCGCTCAACGCTTGAAAAGCCGAATATAATAGAAAATATTATGGAAATATGGTACGACTACAACGTCCCGAAGGAGCTTATCGCAATCGAGGTAAGCGAAAATCAGGACAGAGGCGGCGTAACCGATATTGCGGAAATTCTGAGCGAGCTTAAAAAGAGTGGTTTCCGTCTGGCAATAGACAATTTCGGCTCGAAGTACGCCGACCTTTACCTGTTCGCGGAGCTGAAATTCGATATATTAAAGCTTGACGGCGATATGGTGTATAAGATCGAGACGGACAAGAAAACACAGCTTTTGTCAACGTCAATTATGCAGATATGTCATAATGAGAATATACGTATTGTCGCCGCGGGTGTGGAGAATGAGCAGGAGCTTATCGCCCTCCGTGAAATAGGCTGCGACGAGGTACAGGGATATTATTTCGATAAGCCCATGTCGTGGGATAAATTTGAAGATAAATATTTATAAACAAAAAACCCCCTCGCATCCTGCCGAAAGGCCCCCTTGTCAAAGTGAACAACACGCTCTGCGTGTTGTAGGCGTGTTGCGTAGCAACAAACACCGTAGCAAAGGGGGCTGTCACGCGCAGCATGACTGGGGGATTCTTTTGTAATTTTATATTGAATCCCTCCACCGCCTTCGGCGGTCCCCCTCCCTTTAACAAGGGAGGCTTACACCCCCATAGAAGAGGTCATACAAAAACCCCCTCGAATTCGAGGGGGTTTTAAAATTCAAAATTATTCAGCTACGAACGGGAGAAGCGCGATAATTCTCGCTCTCTTTATAGCTGTGGTGAGCTGTCTCTGATGCTTTGCGCAGTTACCGCTGATACGGCGGGGAACGATCTTTCCTCTCTCCGTAACGTATCTGCGGAGTTTCGCTGTATCCTTGTAATCAATATGCTCTACCTTATCCACACAGAACATGCAGACCTTTTTCTTCGGTCTTCTTGCTCTCTGGGGTCTTTCACTTCTTTCAGCCATCTGTGTTTCCTCCTTATCAAATTTTATGCGGGGTTAGAACGGCAGATCGTCCTCGCTGCCGTCAAGGTCGGAAAATCCGTCCATGTTAAAGTCGTCGCCGAAATCCGGCGCGCTCGGCGCGTTACTCTGCGGCGCGCTTTGGTTGTAGCCGCCCTGGTTGCCGCCGTAGCTGCCGCCGTTTGTACCCGTTTCGGATCTCGAACCGGTAAAGTACGCCTCATCCACCTGTACCTCGGTGGCATACTGTCTCTTACCGTCCTGACCGTCCCAGCTCCTCGACTGCAGACTGCCGACTACGGCAATCATACTGCCCTTACGGAAATATCTCGCGATAAACTCGCCCGTCTGTCTCCACGCCACACAGTTCAAAAAGTCAGCCTGCTGCTGACCGTCTTTGCCTGCGAAACGTCTGTTTACGGCGATTGTAAATCTTGCGAGTGAAACTCCGTTCGGCGTCTGACGCATTTCGACGTCACGGGTAAGACGTCCCATTAAAATTACTTTGTTCATTCCTTACACCGCTTTCTCGTCTTAGACTTATTCCTCGTCTTTTCTTACAATGATCGTTCTGAGTATTCCGTCTGTGATCCTGTACTGTCTGTCAAGCTCCTTCGGGAATTCCGGATCAGCCTTGAAGTTTACAAGATAGTAGAAACCCTCTGTTCTGTCATTGATTTCGTAAGCGAGTCGTCTCTTACCCCACTCGTCAACGGATTCGAGTTCGCCGTTCGCCTCGATAAGCGATGTAAACTTATCCTTAAGCGCCGTTACGTTCTCCTCGTCGAGAGTTGCGTCAATGATAAAGATTGTTTCATAGCTGTTCATGATTTTTTCAGCCATTTTCTGCACCTCCTTATGGACTTTAGTCCTGCGAAACCTTCCGCAGGCAAGGATTGTCCGCAGTTTGCGAACCAAAACATTATATATCACTTTTTTTCCTTTGTCAAGTATTTTTGTTTAATTTTACTCCGTGAAAAAATAATGTTGAAAAATTTAATATAGTGTGATATACTTATAGAAGTGAAACTGTTTATGGAGGTAATACATATGAACAAAAAGATTATTGCGCTGTCGGTTGCGGCTATGACCGTACTCGGCGCGGCTGCACTGCCCGCGATAGCCGACGACGAACCGGTAACGGTTTTAATAAACGGCGAGACCCTTGTCATACCCGAAGGCGACACACAGCCTTACATTGAGGAGGGACGCACGCTCGTACCGATGCGCGCGATTTTTGAGGCGCTCGGCGCACAGGTAAACTGGGATCAGGATACAAAAACGATTGTTTCATACGACCCGATAAGCGACGTGAGCATAACCATGCAGGTAGACTCCGCGACGATATTCGTCGGTGAAACTCCGATTGAGCTCGATGTTCCGGCAAGACTTGTAAACGACAGAACGGTCGTTCCCGTAAGAGCGATTGCCGAGGGTATGCACAGTCAGGTAGACTGGGATCAGGATACGAGAACCGTTACCGTTACAAAGGACATAGAAAAAGCAGAGTAAAACACAAAAATCGCAAAACCACTCCGTCAGAGTGGTTTTTTTGCTTGCAATCGGCGGTATAATATGTTATACTTTTCCCAGCTTTTAAAGAAGGAAGGCACAAATCATGGTAATACTTTACGAGGTACACGATAATCTCTATGTGAATATGACGAACAGATGTCCGTGCGCGTGCACGTTCTGTTTAAGACAGACGCGCGAGGAAATGAACGGGTCGGGCAGTCTGTGGCTCGAAAGAGAGCCGACCGTTGACGAGGTTAAGGCTGAATTTGAAAAATTCGATATAGCGAAATACAATGAAATAGTATTCTGCGGTTTCGGCGAGCCGACCGAAAGGCTTGACGATATGTTTGAGGTCTGCCGATTTATAAAGGAAAAGTACAACAAGCCCGTGCGCGTCAACACAAACGGTCTTGCCGATTTAATTCACGGCAGAAATACCGCGCCCGAATTTGAAGGGTTGGTCGACACGATTTCGATAAGTCTCAACACTCCCAGCCCCGAACGGTATCTGGAGCTTACGCGCAGCAAATTCGGTATAAAATCGTTCGACGCTATGATAAATTTCGCGGAAAACGTAAAGAAATACGTCCCGAACGTCGTCCTGTCCACCGTTTCCACCACGCTGACGGAGGAAGAGGAAAAGAAGTGCGCACTTATCTGCGAGCGTATAGGAGTGACGTACCGCATACGTCCGTGGGAGGGCTGATTTTATGTGGATAGCGTTTGTATGCCTGTACGGCGTAATCAAGGGCATGAGAGACGTTATAAAGAAAAAGGCGATGGAGAAAAGCAGCGCCGTGGAGGTGCTGTTTTTCTATACGCTTTTCAGCTTTGTCCTCACCGTTCCCACCGCCGGAGACGCGTTCGGCATAGATTACGGGTACATGTGGCTCATAGCCGTGAAGTCGCTCGTGATATTTATAGCGTGGATATGCGGCTTTAACGCGATAAAAAGGCTGCCCGTCGGACTGTACGGCGTTATGGATATGGCGCGCGTGCTTATTTCGACGGCTATCGGCGTCGTTATACTCGGCGAGGCGGTCACGGTCAACAAGACGGTCGGTATGCTGCTTGTAATTATCGGTCTTGTGCTTGTAAACCTCCGTCAGGGCAAGGGCGGGGGAGAACGGACAAAAGGCGTATATATCGCTCTCGTGGCTGTGTCGTGTATCGGCAACGCCGTGTCGGGCGCGCTCGACAAGGTGCTTATGAGCAATAACCACATGACCAGCGGACAGCTACAATTCTGGTACATGCTGTTTTTGACCGTGCTGTATTTCGGGTACATACTTGCGACGCGAACCAAGATAGACTGGAAAAATTCATTCAAAAACTACTGGATCATAATATTGAGCGTGCTGTTTGTAATAGGCGACAGGGCGCTGTTTATCGCGAATTCCGACCCGAGCAGCACCGTTGTGACGATGACGCTCATAAAACAATGCTCCGTTTTGGTTACGATTATCGGCGGACGGCTCATGTTCAAAGAAAAACGCACGCTGTATAAAATAGCGTGCGCGTCGGTGGTTATCGCAGGTATTGTGATTGCGGTCTTTTAATTACGTCTCCGTTCCATTTCCTTGTAAATGTCGTCCCATGTCATGTCATTATCGACAAGCATAACGGTAAGGTGGTAGATAAGGTCGCTTACCTCGTAGCTTATCTCCGCCTTATCGCGGTTCTTGCCGGCGATAACTACTTCCGCAGCCTCTTCGCCGACCTTTTTCAGTATTTTATCCTCGCCCTTGTCAAACAGATAATTCGTATAGCTGCCGTCCTCGGGGTGCGCCTTACGGTCTATTACGACTGCCTGCTCGCGCTCGAACACGTCGCTGCGCTCGGGAACTGCCGTTTCCTTAACGAGCTTACCGTCCTTTACGATGCGGAAGAAACAACTTCTTTCACCCGTGTGGCACGCGCTGCCGGCGGGGTTTACGAAAAGCACGAGACAGTCCGCGTCACAGTCAACGCGAATTTCCTTAACGTACATATAATTCCCCGACGTTGCGCCCTTTACCCATACCTCCTGCCTGCTGCGCGACCAGAAGGTGGCTCTGCCCGTCTCGACGGTCTGCTTAACGGTGTCCGCGTTCATATACGCGACCATTAAAACCTCTTTTGTCTCTATATTCTGAACGACCGCCGGTATAAGCCCCGACGCGTCAAATTTGAGTTCCTTTATAAATTCCATTTGAATATCCTTTCTTTACACGGTTATTTCAGCTTTATCAGGTGTCTGTTTTTAACGAGGTAATCTATACCCGATATAACGGTAAACACAACGGAGATCCATATCAGAATGTCCGATATGAGCGACGCGGACGCGCCCAGAAAACCGCTGAGCTCAAACAGCATCATTGCCGCGATAATCGCTACCATCTGCGTAACGGTCTTTAATTTACCCCATATGCTCGCCGCTATGACGTTACCCTCGCCCGCCGCGAGAAGTCTTACTCCCGCGACCATAAATTCACGCGTGATAACCGCCATAAGCGCCCAGACGTTCATTCTGCCGTAGTGCATGAGTATAAGAAACGCGGCAGTCGTAAGCACCTTGTCCGCAAGCGGATCGACAAATTTGCCGAACGTCGTCGTCTGGCTGTACTTTCGCGCTATGTGTCCGTCGACCGCGTCCGTTATCGACGCGAGTATAAACACGCCGAGAGCCGCCCAGTGCGCCCAAGGGTACGCGGCGTTGTCCATGAGGAACAGCGCCATAAACACAGGCACGAGAAATACGCGTATCATCGTTACTTTATTTGCCGTATTCAATTTAAACCACCTCTCCGGTTAAATCATATTCGTCCGCGTCAAGTATTCTGACGCGAAGTATGTCGCCCTCGCTGATTTCATCCTCCGTCGCAAAGTACACTCTGCCGTCAACGTCGATGCTGTCGCCGCGGCTCCTGCCGTAAAACAGAAAGCTTTCCTCGTCGTAGCCCTCGGCGATGACCTCGATTATACTGCCGATTTTTCCTTTGTTGAGTTCAAGCGATATGCCCTGCTGGAGCGTCATAAGCGACGCGTACCGTTCCTCCTTGACGCTTTCGTCGATCTGGTCGGGGAACATTGCCGCGGGAGTGTCCTCCTCGGCAGAATACGTAAACACGCCCATTCTGTCGAACCGCGCCTTCTTCACGAACTCGTAAAGGCTGTTGAAATGCTCCTCCGTTTCGCCGGGGAAACCGACTATTATCGAGGTGCGGATGGTGCAGTCGGGCATTTTTTCGCGTATCATGTCGATTTTTGACATGATCTGTTCGCGCGTCGTGCGTCTCGCCATGCGGCGCAGTATGTAGTCGTCGCCGTGCTGCACGGGCATATCTATATAATTACATATTTTATCATATTTTGCCATTATGTCAATAAGACTTTCCGTAATCGCCTCGGGGTAGAGGTAGTGGACGCGTATCCACTCTATGCCGTCCACCTCAACGAGCTGCTCCAAAAGGCGGTCGAGACAGCTTTCGCCGTAAATATCCGTGCCGTAGCGCGACGTGTCCTGCGCTATCAAAATAAGCTCCTTAACGCCGCTTTCCGCCAGCGTTTCCGCTTCCTCGACAATATCCTCCACGCGTCTACTGCGGTAGCGTCCGCGTATTAAGGGAATGGCGCAGTACGTGCAGTTATTGTCGCAGCCGTCCGCGATTTTGAGGTACGCAGTATACGGCGGCGTTGATAAAATCCTCGGCAGCCTTTCCGGCACGGAACGGTTTATGTGACCGCTTATCACGGGCTTTTCACCGTTTACCGCCGCGCGGATAACCTCGGCTATTTTGTCATAATCGCCCGTGCCGACTACCGCGTCAACTTCGGGCAGCTCCTTTAAAATCTCGCCGCTGTAACGCTCCGCGAGACAGCCCGTGGCTATGAGCAGCTTGCACTTGCCGTTTTTGTACTCTGCCATTTCGAGTATCGCGTCTATAGACTCACGCTTTGCCGACTCGATAAAGCCGCAGGTGTTGACTATTATAATGTCCGCGTCGGCGCTGTCGGCTGTGATTGTGAAACCGTCCTCGGCGAGTATGCCGAGCATAGTTTCCGCGTCCGTTTGGTTCTTCGCGCAGCCGAGCGAAACAATACCTATGCTGTACATAAGCTATCTCTCCATCTTCCAGTACTGCACGCTGTACGCCGGCAGCTCGCTGCCGCCGCCGAAATCGTGCGTATTGCCGGTTATTAAGTCCTCCGCAAGACCGCAGCCCGCGTCAAAATGCGCCGTAACGGGGCTGTCCGTGGCGTTTATCGCAACCATTACGCGCTCGCCTTCCGTTTTGCGCTCGAATATGCAGTAACCGTTTTGCAGCACAACGCTGCGGAAATCGCCGTAACAGAGCGCTTTGCTGTTTTTATGCGCGTTCGCAAGCTTTGAGATCCACTCCGTTAAATCGTTTTCGACAGGCTCGTCAAAGCATGCGCGCAGCGCGGGGTCGCCCTCGCTTTTGTTCGCCTTCGCGCCCCACTCGCTGCCGTAGTACACGCACGGTATACCCGGCATACCGAATATCATGCCGTACGCGAGCGGCAGATGCTTTTCGTTTGTAAGTATGCTCGCTATTCTGCTCAC
Source organism: uncultured Clostridia bacterium (assembly GCA_947623955.1). Lineage (GTDB taxonomy): Bacteria > Bacillota > Clostridia > UBA1381 > UBA1381 > Hominilimicola. The sequence continues at coordinate 9,063 of CANQIP010000028.1, forward strand.
GTCGTGGTTGTCTACAAAGCTAAGAAGATGCTTGCCCTTGTAGAGCGTCCAGTTTTCGGGTCCGAACTGACGCAAAAGCGAATGTACGATCTCAAACATATTCATGCTGTTAAACGACGAGTACACGCCCTTATAGCACTCGTAATTCGTGCAGCTGTGACACATTTCATCGTTGACGAACTGATTGTAATCGCCGTGCAAAAGCTCGCCGATAAGTACAAAATCATCTTTGAGCGTACCTGTGAAGTACCTAAGCCGCTTTAAAAAGTCGCGGTCGAGGCAGTATGCCACATCGAGCCGCAGTCCGTCTATGTCGAACTCGTCAACCCAGTATTTCACCGCATCGAGAATATGATTTATAACCTCCTCGTTGCGGAGATTGAGCTTTACGAGGTCGTAGTTGCCTTCCCAGCCCTCGTACCAAAGACCGTCGTTGTAATTCGAGTTGCCGCCGAAATCAATATGGAACCAATCCCTGTACCTCGAATTTTCGCGGTTCTGCAAAACGTCCAAAAACGCCCAAAAGCCGCGTCCGACATGGTTAAACACGCCGTCGAGAACAACTTTAATACCGTTTTCGTGCAGCGCGTTGACCACTTCTTTAAAATCATCGTTCGTGCCGAGGCGGCAGTCGATTTTTTTGTAGTCGCGCGTGTTGTAGCCGTGCGTGTCGCTCTCAAACACGGGCGAGAAGTATATCGCGTCCGCGCCGAGCTTTTTTATATGAGGGATCCAGTCCTTTACCTTTAAAATTCTGTGCTCCTCAACGCCGTCGTTCTCAAACGGCGCGCCGCAGAAACCCAGAGGGTATATCTGATAAAACACGCTTTCATATGCCCACATAAATTTTCTCCTTTACCGTTGTTTATATTTTATACTCGTCGGAATTTATCATCATTCTGTAAATGCTGTGGAGTAATTGTATTCCCTCGTCGTTAAGCTTTGTGAGATCAAACTCGAACCTGTCGGGAATTTTTATGTTATATCTTCTGTCGGTCGCTCCGTAGATAAAATCCGCCGGAACGCCGAAAAGCATTGTCATTGTTTTGATTTTGCCTATATCCGGCGTACACGAGCCGTTTTCCCATGACGACACGAGCGAGCGCGACACGCCAAGCTTTTCCGCAAGACACGACTGGCTCATTCTCTTTTCGCGTCTGAGAGTACGTATTCTTGATGCCGTTTTATTTCGGCTCGGAATTCTTTTCACCGTCATCGCCGCCTTCATTTTCTTTATCTTTTGTTTCTCTTTCCGATTTTACCTCATTAAATATACTCATAAATCGCTCGCCCGTTATGGTTTCCTCGTTTATCAGACACTCGGCTATCTTATCAAGCGCGTCGCGGTTATTTTTGAGTATTTCCGTCGCTTTTTCGTACCTTTCCTTCAGCACGCGTATAACCTCGTTGTCAATCGCGGTTTTCGTTTCCTCGGAGCAGTTGGACACGCTCCTTCCGTCGAGGTACTTGTTCTGTATGCTTTCAAGACCCGCCATGCCGAACTTGTCCGACATACCGTACATCGTTATCATGTTGCGCGCAAGCGACGTGGCGCGTTCTATATCGTTTGACGCGCCGGTCGTCTTGGTGTTAAACACAAGCTCCTCCGCCGCGCGTCCCGCGACGAGAACGGTTATCTGGTCGAGGATCTCGTCCTTCGACATGAGGTAATGCTCCTCTTCCTCGGGCATCTGCATCGTGTAGCCGAGTGCGCCCATCGTGCGCGGCACGATCGTGATTTTATGCACGGGCTGCGTGTGCTTTTGCACCGCCGTTGCGAGCGCGTGTCCGACCTCGTGGAACGAAACGATTTTCTTTTCCTTTTCGGACAGTATACGGTCTTTTTTCTCCTTACCGGCTATAATTACCTCGACCGCCTCCATTAAATCCTCCTGCGAAACGGTCTTTCTGCCCATGCGCACGGCTCTTAACGCCGCCTCGTTCACCATGTTCGCAAGATCCGCGCCCGCCGCGCCGCTTGTGGCGAGAGCCATATCGTGGAGGTTTATGTCGGGACTCGTCTTAACGTGCTTTATATGCACCTTCAAAATATCCTCGCGTCCCTTTAAATCGGGCTTTTCCACAATTATACGCCTGTCGAAACGTCCGGGACGCAAAAGAGCCTTGTCGAGTATTTCGGGGCGGTTTGTCGCCGCTATAACGACAAGTCCTTTCGACGAGTCAAAGCCGTCCATTTCGTTCAAAAGTTGATTGAGCGTCTGTTCGCGCTCGTCGTTTGTGCTTAACTGACTGTCACGCGACTTGCCTATCGCGTCGATCTCGTCTATGAATATGATACACGGCGCTTTGGCAGCCGCCTGCTTAAACAGGTCGCGCACCCTCGACGCGCCCACGCCGACAAACATCTCGACAAATTCCGAACCCGAAAGCGAGAAAAACGGCACCTTCGCCTCGCCCGCGACCGCCTTTGCAAGGAGCGTTTTACCCGTTCCCGGGGGCCCGACGAGCAATGCGCCTCGCGGCTGCTTTGCGCCAATCGCTTTATACTTGGAGGGGTTATGGAGATAGTCCACGATCTCGTCGAGACTTTCCTTCGCCTCGTCCTGACCGGCTACGTCGTTAAACGTTACGCCCGTCGCGTTTTCCATATTGTACATTTTGGCGTTCGACTGGCCTATGCCCATTATTCCTCCGCCTCCGCCCATGCGCTTTGACATTGTGCGCGTCAAAAGGAAGAACAGCAGATAAATAATGCCGAGTGGCAGTATCCACGTCAGTATAAAGTCCAAAATCGGATTTTCGTGCTGCACGGGCGTCGAGTATTTAACCTGCGCGTTGTTGAGCCTTTCAAGCAGCTTTTCGTCGTAAATGTATCCGGTGTAGTATATTTTTCTGTGATGTCTGTCATAACTTCCGCCGCCGAGAATGTCCGTAATATCGGTCGGCTTTGTTTCTTCCGTCTCGGGCTTTGCGTAAATGTCTATTTCGTCTCTGTTGATTATAACCTCGTCAATCTTGCCTTCATCAATCATGGTTGTAAATTCATTATAAGAAATTTCTTCTTTTTGCAGCGATTGAAGTGAAATCATCGCGGCGTTAAGGATAATGGTTGCGATGACTGATATGATGAGAAACATCACCAACGGGTTTTTAAAAGGCGAGTGGTTTTGCTTATCATTGTTCATTATAAATTTTATCCTCCTCAAATTTGGGAATAAGCCGCTAATATTGTACCACTTTATTTGAATTATTTCAATAATTTTATCAATAATTCTCAATTTGTTCACAAATAGGATATACTAATTAGGTTGACTTATGTCTCGATAAGTGTTAGAATACATATATATGCCTAATACATAAACAAAGGCGCACATGGCGGTCAACACACAAAACATCCGCCGGCATAATAAGAAAAAAGGCAAACAAGGAAAGGATATGAGAAATCCATGAAAAAACTTATAGCACTGCTGACTGTGACGGCAATGCTTGCCATATCGGTATTCCAAATACCGGCAAGCGCGGAATTCAGCGACGTCGGCGATACAAATCCGTATAAAAGGGCTATTACCACGCTTTCAACCCTTTCGGTAATAAGCGGATATGACGACAATACCTTTAAACCCGACGGAGCGATAACCCGTGCCGAGTTTACAAAGCTTGTAGTATTTATGCTCGGCTTGCAGGACATAGAGTACACGCAGTACACATTCGGCGACGTAGACCCCACCCACTGGGCGAGAAATTACATACAGACCGGATATAACCGCGGAATTATCGCGGGTTTTGACGACGGTACTTTTAAGTCGGAGGAATCCGTTACATACGCGCAGGCTCTCAAAATGGTCGTATGCACGCTCGGATACGAGAGTTTCGCGCTCCAGCTCCCCGATTCGGAGGACAGCGGCTGGGCTGACAAATATATTCAGGAGGCGGGAGTTCTCGGTCTTACAAAGGGAATTACCGGCACGGAATTTTACGGCGCGGCGTCCCGCGGCGTTGTGGCGCAGATACTTTACAACGCTCTTGAAATAGATATGTATGAAAGTAACGGCTACGGCAGCGTTAAGACTGAAAAAACGCTCCTGAACGATTACCTGAAGGTAAAGAGACTTAAGGGCACGCTCGTGGGTATTGACGACGACGTGACGGAGGATTGCACAGTCACGCTGCCGGAACAGTACATTGACGTTTTGACAGCGCAGGGCGAGGAAGTTCTTATAGATTATTCCTCATATACGCAGCAAGCGTCAACTCTTACGAAATATCTCGGCAGCACAATAACGCTTTATTACAGACAGGTAAGCGAAAATGACGACCGTCTGCTTATAAATATTGATACCGAAACCACGAAAAATTCCGTTATGGAAATCAATTCGAGAGATATAGGCGAATATGACGGCGCGACTCTTAAATATTACGAGTCGTCGTCAAGCAAGGCAAAGACATTAAAGCTTAGAGCAGACGAAATAGCCGTCAGGTATAATGGCAAGGTAGTCGCGGCTGACGACAGTATAGACCTTGCGGACGGCAGCTATAACCGCAGCGAGGCGCTTTCGGAGTGGCTCAACCCGGGCAGTGACAATTTTATATACGGCACGGTAAGTCTTACCGATAACGGCGGCGACGGCAGCTACGATATGATTCAGATTTACGACTATGAAACAATAGTCGCGCTTTCCGCACCCACCACAACAGATTATCGTATATCCGATAAGCTTACATCGGGAAATTACCTCATTCTTGACCCGCAGAGTTCAAACTATGAATATACGATAAAGAAGGACGGGACGGATATTCCGATAACCTCAATCGCCGCGAATGACGTTGTGCTGTATGCAAGGAGCCTTGACGGAGAACAGTATACGCTGATTGCAACGAATAAAACTGCGACGGGTCAGATAACAGCGATTTCGTCAAGCAACAATGAAATAACCGTCGGCGGTCAAAAGTACCGTCTCGGAGACAAGTGCGCGGACTACATACGTGAAAAGGAAAACAAAGAGATAAAGACCGGAGCGTCGGGCACATTTTACCTTGACGCGTTCGGAACAGCTGTATATGGCACAATCCAGGAGGTTGCAGCGTCACCGTACGCGTATATAACGAACGCGTTCATGGAGGACGGAAAATTCTTTATTTCCGTATACGCGCCTTCAAATAACGCAAGCGAGGCGACCTCGTATCCGCTAAAAAATACTGTAAAGGTTAATGGTGCAAGCACGAAGGCAGAAAGCGCCGTTTCCAAAATACAGGCGGCAGCGGAATACACTACGGACGAAAGCGAATACGCCGACAAGATATACGGAGCAGGCAAAATGCCGCAGAATACTCAGTATGCGCAGGCGGCAAGAGTTAAAATCGCAAACAACGAGGTAACCGATATAGTTCTTCTTACAAGTTCGGAGGTTGCGGCGCAAAATGAGGATAAGGAACAAATAATGAAGTGCAGAGAGCTTGACGAGTACACCTATTCAAACAACAGCTTTATGATTGACGGAAAAACATCATTCTCGGTAAACTCGTCAACAACTGTAATCTACGTTCCGCAGGACAGAGATATGCAGAACAAGTACGCGAAAAAAGCCCCGTCGTCGGCGTTCAGTTCGGGCGAGCATTATTATATAGAGGCGTACGACATCAATTCTTCGAGAACCGCGGGTATGATTATTCTTTACGGCAACGACGGTACGCTTACAAAGGTTAAAAAGGACAGCGACTTCTCCGTTGTAGCAAAGACCCCGGAAAATGAGTACAATTCCGTTAAGGAGGACACCGTTCTCAAAATAGATATGTTCACCGGCGCGTCGAATACGATAAAATCATGGAATACATATGATACGGAGGAGTTTAAAGACGTCGAGGTCGGAGATATTATCCAGTTCGCGTACGACAGCAACAACCTTATACAGGGACGCATAAACAATATTAAGTTTGCCGATATTGCGGAGGTTCTCGACGGCGACAGCATGAATAACGGTCAGCTGTACAACTGGGAGGAAACCGTTGATCCCACCGAGGAAAACAATATGCAGACCATGAAGTTCGACTACAGATTTAAGGTCGCGGGAAAGTCCCAAGACGAGGTATACACAAGCTCGACCTACGGCACCGTTCCGAATTCGAGAGCAGTAATGTTCAACGTAAGTCAGGTGCTCGCGGACGAAAATAAGCTGTATGTTACAAAGAGTGGTTTTGACGAGGTAGACGGAACGTGGACACTCAATGATGAAAATTATGAGGAAATCCCCATATCCTCGTCCACAAAGTTTGTGCGCATGGAGACGGAGCGCGACGAGATAAGCCCGTATGTGCCTGATACGACGTCCAATCTTACAATAAACGATTTGAAGGACGCAAAGAATTACGGCACGGATTGCTCAAAGATACTCGTGTTCATGTCCAAGGGTACGGCAAAGTTGGTTATTATTTATAACTGATAAAAATGATAAAAACGGTTCGACTGTAGTCGAACCGTTTTTTGTTTAAACTATTTTATTATAAACTTACTAAGGTCTGTTTCTCCCGCAAGCAACACCCAAGTCATACCATTCCAATAATAATTCTTATCCTCAGTGACTTCACCTATCTCCGTGCCGTCATACCCTCTTGGTCTGGTATTATCATTTATCACAACCCATTCACTATTCCAATGCCCCTCACCGGTCAAAGGGTTTACTTTATACAGTGAATCGCTAACATTTTTACCAACCGAATTCGGTCCGTATTTACCTGTTGTCAATCTTCCGTTAGCTGTTAAATAACGTGTAATCTTATTATCTCCTTGACCCAATTCATCCATTATACCTACATCCGGCGCAACGCCCTGTCCTTCACCGAGTACGCCGTGAGGTCCTGTCTGCAATATCACCTGCGTACCGTCCGCTTTGACGAATATATCGCCCTCTCTTGCGAGGCGGTTTTCGCGCGGCTGACCTTCGTAAATTGTTATGGGGTTGTAGTTGTGCAGCGGATCGGGCGGCTGTGAAAAGTCGCGGCTCTCTCTTGTTTTCGGTTCGGTTATGCGGTTCAGTACCGTTGCCGCCGCGGCGCGTGTCAGCGTGCCGTCGGGGTCGAACGTGCCGAGGTCGTCAACGCCGCAAAGTATACCGTTTTCGTACGCCGTCAGAACGAAATCGTGGTAGCGGCGGTAGATTTTTTGATTGTCGGGGATCGATGCCTGAACATTTGCGGCGTACTGCAACGATAGCTTTTCGCCTCGTTTTTCAATGGCGCGTACCGCTATCATTGCCATTTCCTGCCTTGTTATGTCGCTGTCCATGTCTGTCTCGCTTATCTCGTTGCTCGTTATGAGATTTGCGCCAACCGCCGCACGGTACACTCCATACCACCACGCGTCGCCCTTTGCGCTTGTGTCAAGTCCGAGTATTCTGTCCACAACAGCGATAAACTCCGCGTGCGTCATCGTATTTTCCGGCTTGAAGTACACCGTGCCGTTTTCTTCAATACCCGCAAATAACCCTTTATTTGTCATTGCCATAACCGTGTCATAGTACCAATCTCCCGACTTCACATCGGGGAATGTAGCCGCGCTTGCAATCGTTCCAATCACAAGCGCCGCCGCTGCTACCGCCGCCGTTAGCTTTTTCGTTTTCATATGCGTTACCTCGTTTTTATATATAACAAAATCTTAATTCAAACCGTTTGCGTCACGTACTGCCTGTAATTCTTCCTCTGTTGGGTCTTGAACATACATTTGTATCCATTCCGAACCCATCCAAATCCAATTTTTGTCCTCGGACAACTGATACTCAAATGTACCATCTGTTGTCGGTTCTGAGGTCATAGCCATCCACTCTGCACTCCAATGGCCCTCCCCTGTTACCTTATTTACATAATAATGAGCATTTATAACAGATTTACCTGTTGAGTCTTTGAAGTCTGTTGTACCTGAAAATACCTTATATGCCTCAACCCTTTTGTTAAAGCCTGTCGGGATTTCCAAACCGAGATCCGGCGCAACTCCCTGCCCTTCGCCAAGTACACCGTGCGGGCCCTTTTTCAGCACTACCTCCGTACCGTCCGCCTTTATAACGGTATCGCCTTCTCTTGCAAATCTTCTCTGTGATACCTCACCCTCATGGATTGTGATAGGTTCATCGTCGCTTGTCGGCTCGGGCGGTTCGGCTTGCGATGTGCTGATTGTGATTGTATTATTCGTAAAGCCGACAGTAAATCCGCCCACCGCGTCGGCTACATCACGTAATTTAAAATATGTGCTGTCGTTAATATTGTAGCCTTCGATTGACTTGGCAACGCCGTCAACCTTAATCGGGAACGGGCTCGCCGTTACGGCATATTCAACCGCAAAGCCCGTCAGCGCGGAACAGATAACGCCGCCTATGATAAAACCTAAAGTGAACTTTTTCATGAAAATTCCCCCCTTTTGGTGTATTATACACCGAGACGGCAGAAAAATCAAGAATGAGGGGAAATGAGAATGGTCACATACAAAAACAGCCTATGGCTTATACCATAGGCTGTTTTCAGAGCGTTCTCTTTATTTAGTCGTAAAGTTGGTCGTAAATTTAGGCTTGCAAACTTTGTAAAGCCTTGTTTTATTCCATTTACTCGCCTAACGGTTTCATCGTCGGGAACAGCAGCACATCACGTATCGCGGGGGAGTCGGTGAGCAGCATACACATTCTGTCTATACCGAACCCGATACCGCCGGTGGGGGGCATACCTATCTCCAGCGCGCGCATAAAGTCCTCGTCGGTGGTATTTGCCTCCTCGTCGCCCTGCGCAAGCTGCTCCTCCTGCGCTTTGAAACGCTCGCGCTGGTCAACGGGGTCGTTCAGCTCCGAGTACGCGTTCGCCATTTCCCAACCGTTCATAAAAAACTCGAAACGCTCCACATATTCGGGGTTGTCCGGCTTTTTCTTTGTAAGCGGCGAAATTTCGATAGGGTGATCCATTACAAACGTCGGCTGGATCATATGCTCCTCCGCGAACTGCTCGAAGAACAAATTCAAAATATCACCCTTTTTATGACGCTTTTCGTACTCCACATGATGCTCGTCCGCAGCTTTACGCGCCTCGTCGAGCGTGTGTATCTCGTTAAAGTCAACGCCCGAATACTTCTTCACCGCATCAACCATTGTGATACGCTCAAACGGCTTGCCGAGATCCATTTCCACGCCGTTATACGTAATTTTCGTCGTGCCGAGCACCTCCCGGGCGACATGGCGGTACATATTCTCGGTGAGATCCATCATGCCGTGGTAATCGGTGTACGCCTGATACAGCTCCATCAGCGTGAACTCGGGGTTATGGCGCGTGTCGAGACCCTCGTTTCTGAACACTCTGCCAATCTCGTACACCTTCTCAAATCCGCCGACGATAAGACGCTTTAAGTACAGTTCCAGCGAAATACGCAGCTTGAAATCCTCGTCGAGCGCGTTAAAATGCGTTTCGAACGGTCTTGCCGCCGCGCCGCCCGCGTTTGACACGAGCATCGGCGTTTCAACCTCCAAAAAGCCCTGTCCGTTCAGGTACGAGCGTATCGACGCGATAATTTTCGATCGGTTCATAAACGTCTTTTTAACGTCCTCGTTCATGATGAGGTCGATATAACGCTGACGGTAACGCAGGTCGGTATCGGTCATGCCGTGGAACTTCTCCGGCAGCGGCTGGAGCGATTTTGTGAGCAGCGTTATCTCGTCCACTCTGATTGAAATCTCGCCCGTCTGCGTGGTGAACACCTCGCCGTGCGCGCCTACTATATCGCCTATATCAAGCTTTTTGAAACGGTTATACTCGTCCTCGCCGAGAATATCCTTCTTGACGAAAAGCTGAATTTGACCGTCAATATCAGCTATGTGTACAAATCCGACCTTGCCCATGCCGCGCTTTGACATAATTCTGCCGGCAACGGTCACATTTTGACCGTCGTACTTTGAAATTTTCGCGGTGATTATTTCGACCTCGTCCGAGCCGCGCTTTGTAAGCTCGCGCTGTTCCTCGTGCGCGCCGTCCTTCAGTTCGCCCGACGTATGGGTGCGGTTAAATTTCGTAATTTGGAACGGGTCTCTGCCCTCGTTTTGCAAGTCCGTAAGCTTGTCGCGGCGCACCTGCAGGAGAGCCGACAATTCCTTTGTGTTTTCCGTGTTTTCCATTTATTAAAAATCCTCCTCGGTTTTATTCTACAGACTGAAACATTATATACCATTTTCGCCCGTTTGACAATGTTTTTTACGAAAAATCATTTATATATTTGAGAAAAGCCTCGCAGCCCTCGACAATATCGTCGTATGTAACGTCAAAATTATGCGTGTACCACGGGTCGGCTATGTCGCGCGGGTTGTCGGAAAAGTCGAGCAGGCGGAAAATTTTATCGCGATGCTCCTCGCCGAGTATGCGCGTTATGGCACGGATGTTCTGCGAGTCCATGCCGATGAAGTAGTCGTATTTGTCCGCGTCGGAGCGTTTAAGCTGCACCGCCGTTTTGCCGATTGTTGATATGCCGTGCTCCGCGAGCTTCCTGCGCGTGCCGTAATGCACGCCGTTACCGATTTCCTCGGTGCTCGTCGCGGCGGACGCTATGTGGAATTTATCGGCGAGACCGCGTTTTTGTACCATGTCGCGCAGTAGAAACTCCGCCATCGGACTGCGGCATATGTTGCCGTAGCATATCATCATTACTCGTATCATTTTTAACCTCCGTGTGATTAAATTGTGATTTAACAATGTAAAACCCCTCCGCCGCCTTCGCTGCCACCTCTCCTCAAGGAGAGGCTCACGATACGCGTCGCCCGCCGTATGGCTCCCCTACTAGGGGAGCTGTCACACGTAGTGTGACTGAGGGGTTTATGCGGGCGAACACGGTTCGCCCCTACAGTGTCGTTGGGGTTTGTCGGGGACGGGCGACCGCAAGGGTCGCCCCTACGTAAACGGGCTGTCGAGGGCGCCAGACCCTACGGCGCACTATTTACAAGTAACGGGTGTAGAGGACGGCGCCCACGACGTCCCGCATTACTCTACCATACCATTTTATCACATTTTTCTTTTATTTTCAAAAAAATTTTAAAAAACACCTTGACAAACGGAAAAAAGGTGCTATAATGTAAAACATAGTAATTCGATAGGAAAAGGAAGAATTACGGAAAGGGTGACAAAACATGGCAATACAGCGTCTGAAAAACATTAAGGACGACCGAATGTGTCGATGTTGAAATTTAAGGATAAAAGGGATAACCATAAAATATAATGAAGAAAGCGGGTAATAACCATGGCAAATAAAAATTACAGATTTGAAACTTTACAACTGCACGTAGGTCAGGAGAGCGCGGACGCGGTAACGGACGCAAGAGCCGTTCCGATTTACGCGTCAACGTCATACGTGTTCCACAACTCACAGCACGCAGCCGACCGTTTCGGTCTGCGCGACGCGGGCAACATTTACGGCAGACTTACAAACCCCACGCAGGATATATTCGAGCAGAGAATCGCGGCACTCGAAGGCGGTGTTGCGGCTCTCGCAACGGCGTCGGGCGCGGCTGCAATCACATACGCTATACAGGCGCTCGCGCAGGACGGCGGTCACATCGTCGCGTCAAAGACAATCTACGGCGGCACGTATAATCTTTTCGAGCATACGCTCCCGCACTACGGCATAACGACAACATTCGTTGACCCGTATGAGGACGGCGCGTTCGAGAACGCAATACAAGACAATACAAAGGCGATATTTATAGAAACGCTCGGCAACCCCCACTCAAACATAATCGACATTGAGGCGGTCGCGAAAATCGCGCACGCGCACAACCTTCCGCTTGTGATTGACAACACGTTCGCGACTCCGTACCTCGTAAGACCTATCGAGTACGGCGCGGATATAGTCGTACACAGCGCGACGAAGTTCATCGGCGGTCACGGTACGGCGATAGGCGGCGTTATCGTTGACAGCGGCAAGTTTGACTGGGCAGCGTCGGGCAAGTTCCCGCAGTTCGTCGAGCCGAACCCGTCATATCACGGCGTAAGCTTTACGGCGGCGGTCGGCGCGGCGGCGTTTGTGACGTACATAAGAGCGATACTTCTGCGCGACACGGGCGCGACGCTCTCGCCGTTCCACGCGTTTATATTCCTTCAGGGACTTGAAACGCTGTC
>CANQIP010000029.1 GCA_947623955.1 uncultured Clostridia bacterium
TGATAAGATAGAATGACTATTTATGCGCGGCTTTCTAAAAAGCGCGGAAAGGTGCTGATTTTTATGGACGAAATACTTAAAATTCTCGATAAGGAAAAAAGCAACATATCACGAGCCAAGATTGCCCAGATGCTCGGCACGGACAAGCAGGAGGTCGCGGACGCGATAGAAAAGCTGGAAAAGGATAACGTTATCGTCGGCTACAAGACGATAGTCAACTGGGACAAAACCGACCGCGAGGTTGTGACGGCTCTTATAGAGCTGCGCATAACTCCGCAGAGGGGCGAGGGCTTTGACAAGGTCGCGGAAAGGATTTACAAGTACCCGCAGGTAAAGTCGCTCTACCTCATGTCGGGGGCTTATGACCTCGCCGTCACGATAGAGGGCAAGACGATGAAAGAGGTCGCGCTGTTCGTCGCGCAGAAACTCGCGCCGATGGACTCCGTTATCTCGACGGCGACGCACTTCGTACTCAAAAAGTACAAGGACGAGGGCATTATATTCGAGGACGACGAAAAAGATACGAGACAGGTGATTACTTTATGATAGATTACGAAAAGCTTATTTCTCCCGTCGTGGCAAATCTGCCGCCGTCGGGAATACGAAAATTTTTTGACATAGTGGCTGAGATGAAGGACGCGATTTCGCTCGGCGTGGGCGAGCCGGATTTCACAACGCCGTGGTCGGTGCGCGAGGCGGGTATTTACTCGCTCGAAAAGGGTCAGACGCACTACACCGCGAACGCAGGACTTATGGAACTGCGCGAGGCGATATGCGAATACAACGAGCGCAAGTACGGCGTAACTTACGACCCGAAAAGGGAAGTCATAGTGACGGTCGGCGGCAGCGAGGCGATCGACCTTATGATAAGGACGCTCATAAACCCCGGCGACGAGGTTCTTATACCGGAGCCGTGCTTTGTGTGCTACAAGCCGTGTACCGTTATGGCGGGCGGCGTACCCGTGCCTATCGAGACGAAGGAGGAGGACGATTTCAGACTTCTCCCGTCGCAGCTTAAAGCTAAAATAACCGACAAAACAAAGCTGTTGATACTTCCCTACCCCAACAACCCGACCGGCGGCGTTATGTCGAAAACCGATTTGCAGGCTGTCGCCGATGTGCTGCGGGATACGAATATACTCGTACTGTCAGATGAGATTTACGGCGAACTGCGCTACGGCGACGAGAAACACACGCCGTTTTCGGCGATAGAAGGCATGAAGGAACGAACGGTCGTCGTGAACGGATTTTCAAAGACGTACGCCATGACGGGCTGGAGACTCGGCTACGCTTTGGGGCCCGAACGGATAATAAAGCTTATGACGAAAATCCACCAGTACGGCATAATGTCCGCGCCCACAACGGCGCAGTACGCTGCAATCGAGGCGCTCAAAAACTGCGACGACGACGTTGAGGAAATGCGCCAGGAATACAATTACAGGCGGCGTTATATCGTGGACGGTTTCAGAGCGATGGGGCTGAGCTGCTTTGAGCCTTTGGGCGCGTTCTACGTGTTCCCGTGCATTAAATCCACGGGCATGACGAGCGACGAATTCTGTCAAAAGCTGTTGGAAGAGGAAAAGGTCGCGGTTGTGCCGGGCAGCGCATTCGGCGAAAGCGGCGAGGGATTTATACGCTGCTCGTACGCTTACTCGATAGAAAACATACAGGAGGCGCTCAGGCGCATAGAAAAATTTGTACAAAGACATACGCGTAAGTAATTTACAAGGTGAACGGAAGGAGAAATTATGGCTAACACAAAATACATATTCGTAACGGGCGGAGTTGTTTCGGGTCTCGGCAAGGGCATTACCGCCGCGTCGCTCGGCAGACTTTTGAAGGCGCGCGGCTACAAGGTAACGATGCAGAAATTCGACCCGTACATCAACATGGATCCCGGCACGATGAGTCCGTACCAGCACGGCGAGGTATTCGTAACGGACGACGGCGCGGAAACAGACCTCGACCTCGGTCACTACGAGAGATTTATAGACGAGAATTTGAGCGTCAACTCGAACGTCACGACCGGTAAAATTTACTGGAACGTCATTTCAAAGGAACGCCGCGGCGATTACGAGGGCAGAACGGTTCAGGTTATCCCGCACATTACGAACGAAATTAAATCGCGCGTGTACCGCGTCGCGAAGTCGCAGGAGACGGATATAGTCATAACCGAGATAGGCGGCACGGTGGGCGATATCGAGTCAACGCCGTTTCTGGAGGCTATAAGACAGGTGCAGTCGGAGGTCGGAAAGGAAAACTGCCTTTACATACACCTCACGCTTGTGCCTTACCTTTCGACGTCGGGCGAGCAGAAAACAAAGCCGACGCAGCACAGCGTCAAGGAGCTTTTGAGTCTCGGTATTCAGCCGGACGTGCTCGTGCTGCGCACCGAAAAGCCGCTTGAGGACGGGCTTGCCGATAAAATCGCGCTTTTCTGTAACGTCGCTCCCGAGTGCGTCATAGAAAATCTCGACCTTGACACGCTTTATGAAGTACCGCTTGCGCTCGAAAAGGAAGGTCTGGCAAAAGTTGTCTGCAAGAGACTCGGTCTGGAGGACAGAAAGCCAAATCTGAAGGACTGGAAGGAAATGGTAAAGGTCGTAAAAGACCTTATGGCGGGCGGCAAAGAGGAAGTCACGATATCGCTCGTCGGAAAGTACGTCGCGCTCCACGACGCGTACATAAGTATTGTGGAGTCGTTAAAGCACGGCGGCATAGCGAATTACGTAAACGTGAACATAAACTGGGTAAACAGCGAGGAAGTGACGCCCGACACCGTCGACGAGCTGCTTAAATCGTCCGACGGCATACTCGTACCGGGCGGTTTCGGCGACAGAGGCATAGAGGGTAAAATTATCGCGGCGCAGTACGCGAGAGAGCATAACATACCGTATTTCGGAATTTGTCTCGGTATGCAGATAGCCGTTATAGAGTACGCGAGAAACGTTTTGGGCTACAAGGACGCTCATTCTTCGGAGCTTAACCCCGACACGACACACCCCGTTATCGACCTAATGCCGGAGCAGAGAGACATCGAGGATTTGGGCGGCACGATGCGTCTCGGCATGTACCCGTGCAAGCTTACCGAAGGTTCGCTCTCAAAGAAAATCTACGGCAGCGACCTCATTTATGAGCGTCACCGCCACCGCTACGAGTTCAACAACTTCTACAGAAACGAAATAACGAAGAACGGTATGATAATCGCGGGTCAGTCGCCCAACGAAAAGCTTGTTGAAATGGTTGAGATACCCACGCACCCGTGGTACATAGGCGTACAGTTCCACCCCGAATTTAAGTCGCGCCCGAACCGTTCGCACCCGCTTTTCGCGTCGTTCATAAAGGCGGCTATAGACAAGAAAAATAATAAAGAGTAATATGAAGTAATACGGAAGGAAGTAATCGGTTTGAAGTATTATTGGAAGTACATAAAGCCTTACACGCTGTTTTTCCTGCTCGGGCCTGTGCTCATGCTCACGGAGGTCGCGGGTGAAATTGTGCTGCCGAAAATGATGAGTATAATGGTATCGGGCGGCGTCGGCGAGATGTCCGCGGGATATGGAATAAATTTCATTATCACGCGCGGTCTTATGATGCTCGGCTTTATTGCGATACAGATAATGGGCGGCATAGGCGGTCACTATTTTTCAATCAAGGCGTCGGTGTGTTTCAGCTCGGATTTGAGAAAAGGACTTTTTGAAAAGGTTCAGACATTCTCTTTTAAGAATATAGACGGTTTTTCGACCGGCTCGCTCGTAACGCGTCTTACGAACGATATTACGCAGATGCAGAACATGGTGAGAATGTTGCTTATAATGGCTATGCGCTCGCCGGGTATGCTCATAGGCGGCATAATTATGGCTTGCTCCATAAACGCGCGGCTCGCGACGATACTCGTCGTGATTATACCGCTGCTTGCCGTCACGATATTCCTGCTTTTGAGAACGGCGTTCCCGCGTTTCCAATCAATGCAGAAAAAACTCGACAAGCTTAATTCCGGCATACAGGAAAACATCACGAACGTGCGCGTCATAAAGTCGTTCGTGAGACAGGATTTTGAAACAAATAAATTTACCGAGGCGAACAACGACCTCATGGACACGACGCTGCGCGCAATGCGTATCGTCATAACGACGATGCCGGTCGTTACGCTCGCGATGAATATAACGACGCTCGTCATGGTATGGACGGGCGGTCACTTCGTCGTAAACGGCACGATGAACGCGGCGGAGCTTGTCGCGTTCACGACGTACATAACGCAGATACTTATGTCGCTGATGATGGTTTCAATGCTGTTTTTGCAGCTTTCCCGTGCGCTCGCGTCCTCGTCGAGAATTAAAGAGGTGTTCGCGACCGAGGTCGATTTGACGGACGACAGCGCGGCAAACAAGGATTTGACGGTAAAGCGCGGCAAGGTTGAGTTCCGCAACGTCAGCTTTAAGTATTACGCCGACCGAAAGGAAAACATACTCGACAACATATCGTTTACGGCGGAGCCGGGCGAGGTCGTGGGCATAATCGGTATGACGGGTTCGGGCAAGTCGTCGCTCGTGCAGCTTATCCCCCGTCTTTACGACGTTACGGCGGGCGAGGTTCTCGTTGACGGCGTAAACGTAAAGGATTACAGTCTCCGTCACCTGCGTGACGGCGTGGGCATGGTACTGCAGAAAAACGTGCTGTTCTCCGGCTCTATCGCGGAGAATTTGAGGTGGGGCGACAAGAACGCCACCGACGAGGAAATGCGCGCAGCCGCCGAAACGGCACAGGCGGACAGCTTTATCTCGAACTTCACCGAGGGCTACGGCATGGAGCTCGGTCAGGGCGGCGTAAACGTGTCGGGCGGACAGAAACAGCGTCTTTGTATCGCCCGCGCGCTTTTAAAGAAACCGAAAATACTCATACTCGACGACAGCACGAGCGCGGTGGACACCGCTACGGAGGCGAAAATCCGCGCCGCGTTCTACACGTCGCTCAAAGACTCGACAAAGATTTTAATCGCGCAGAGGATTTCCTCGGTAATTGACGCGGATAAAATAATCGTCCTCGACGACGGTAAAATTTCGGGTATCGGCAGACACGACGAACTTATGCGCGACTGCGAGGAGTACCGCGAAATTTACTATTCGCAGATGGACAGAGAAAAGGAGGTTGGTTGATATGCCTCCGATGGGACCGAGACAGTCGCAGGAAAAGCGTTTCGGCAAAAGGTCAAAGCCGAAAAACGCCAAAGCGACGATTAAACGTATCGCGCAGTATTTGAAAACGCAGAAACTAAAGCTCGGCGGCGCGGTGCTGTGCGTCATGATTTCAAGCGCGGCTACGCTTTCGGCGACTTATATGTTAAAGCCGATAATAAACAACCTCATAACCGCCAAAAGCGCGGAGGAACGAATAGCGGAACTTGCGATAAATCTTATCATAATGGCTGTTATCTACTTTTTGGGCGTTGCCGCGACGTATATTCAGTCGCGCATAATGATAGGTATTTCGCAGGGTACGCTGAACAAGATAAGAAGCGATTTGTTTATGAAACTGCAAAAGCTGCCGGTAAGGTATTTCGACAGGAACACGACCGGCGACATAATGAGCCGTTTTACAAACGACGTCGATATTATAGGCGAAATGCTCAACTCCACGATTATACAGATTTTCTCGGGCAGCATTACGCTCATAGGCACGCTCGCGCTTATGATTTACACAAACTGGATCTTGGCGCTCGTGACGATTTTGTTTTCGCCGCTTATGGCACTTGTCGGAACGACTATCGCGAACAAGTCGCACAAGCACTTCAGCGCGCAGCAGTCTGCTCTCGGCAAGGTGAACGGATATATAGAGGAAATCGTTACCGGTCAGAAGGTCGTCAAGGTATTTAACCACGAGGACGAGGTCGTTGACAGTTTCTCGCACCTCAACGACAACCTGCGCACCGCGCAGTCAAAGGCACAGTTCATAGGCGGTATCATGGGTCCCTGCATGAACGCGATGGGTCAGGTAAACTACACGCTTACCGCGTGCGTCGGCTCGGTTATAGCGTTTATATCACAGTGGGGCGGCGGCATACCGCTTGCGTCGCTCGATATAGGCGGTCTGGGCGTGTTCGTAAACTTCTCGCGTCAGTTCTCGCGACCGATAAACGAGCTGTCACAGCAGCTTACAAACGTCATGTCGGCGCTCGCGGGCGCGGAGAGAGTGTTCGACGTTATGGATCAGGCTCCCGAGCTTGACGAGGGCAAGAGACTGGAGCTTAAGAACGTGAAGGGAGACGTTGTGCTTGAAAACGTAACCTTCGGCTACAACCCCGACAAGACGATACTTAAAAATATATCAATCTACGCGCACCCGGGTCAGAAAATCGCGCTAGTGGGTTCAACGGGCGCTGGCAAAACGACGATTACAAACCTTATGACGAGATTTTACGATATACAGGAGGGTAAAATCACGATCGACGGTATCGACATACGCGATATAAGTCTTGAAAGCCTGCGCGAGAATATCGCCATGGTCTTGCAGGACACGCATTTGTTTACCGGCACGATTATGGAAAATATCCGTTACGGCAGACTTGACGCCACTGACGCGGAGGTAAGAATGGCGGCGCAGGCGTCGTCGGCGCACAGCTTTATCCGCAACATGACGGACGATTACGACACCATGCTGCGCGGCGACGGCTCAAATCTGTCGCAGGGTCAGAGACAGCTTTTAAACATAGCCCGCGCGGCTCTTTCAAAAGCGCCGATACTCGTTCTCGACGAGGCTACCTCGTCGGTCGATACGCGAACGGAGCAGAAGATAAATAAGGCTATGGACGCGCTTATGGAGAACAGAACAACGTTCGTCATAGCGCACCGCCTGTCCACGATACGCAACGCCGACGCGATAATGGTGCTTGAAAACGGCGAAATTATAGAACGCGGCTCACATGAGGAGCTGCTCGAAAAGAAGGGCAGATATTACGAGCTTTACATGGGCATCAAGGAATTGGACTAAGCGCATAAAACACAGAAAGGGATGGTAAACAAATGAAGGTATACCAAATGATATATACCTCGGTAAAATGCAGCCTGTCCGACGCTGAAATAGGTCTTACAAATCAGTCGGGACTTCGGGTGTTTTCCTGTACGCAGGGAATTACAAAGCGCAATATCGACGAGATAATACGTTTTTCCACCTACCGTCTGCCGAAGAACAGCGGCGTCATATACGGCAACACTCCGTGCGACCCCGCCGTGCCGGAAATGTTCCCGAAGATTTTTCGGACGATCAGACTGTCTGACGGCAGATACGCCGCGATGCAGATTTCCTACGCGGGCTACGACTTCGAGGGTCAGCCGGGTAACGTATTCGCGCACGCGTTCGTGTTTGACGACGTCGGCGACGACTTCATGCCGGAAAAATACTGCAGCCATCCCCTGTACCGCACACATCTCACGGAAAAGGATTTGTCGGGACAGATCGTGCATTACTTAAAACCTCTCGACGATATTAAACCCACAGAAGGTCTTGAAGAAACGGTCACGGAGTTTATAGACGGACACAAAAACGAACTTACATATATTCTCGACAAGGCGATGCAGGTACTCATGTCGAACGACATTAAAAATCTCTGTATCGCGACAAACGAACCGGAGCTTACGCGTATGTACCTGCTCGCGCTCAAATGGCTCTTGCCGCGCGACTGTTCGGAAAACCTCGGTATTTCCACGTACAACGTGTATCTCCCCTCCGACAAGCAGAAACAGATCGTGTTCCACGGAACGGTCAAGGGTCAGAACAATATTACGCAGCAGGCGATTGACGTCCGTAAGAACTGCATTTACATAGACGTTGAAAACACGCGTTTCGAGCGCGACACGCGCTCCATGCTTTTCCGATTTTCCGTCAGGGAACTTCGGGAAATATACGACAAATACAAATTCACCTCGCCGCAGCAGTTTCTCGCGTGGCAGGCGACGTGTGAAAACACAACGAAAAGCGGCATAGCCGGCAAGCTTATACGTCTTAAAAAGACGGCGGGCGACGAGGCGTTCAGGCTGCGGACAATGGAACTTTACCCCGCCATAAACGACATCAACATGGCTGCGGTACGGTATGAACTTTCAAAAATAATGTTCGACAATATGGAACTTTTTGAAAGCGAAAAGGAAAAAATTACGGAAATATACATAGACCAATACATTGAAAAGCTGTGCGCGGGGGAAAATGTTACCATAGAAACAAATCCGTTCGGCGGCGAGTCGTCCGAAAGTATGGCGGCAATCGTTAAAGGGCATTTGGACAGATACATGGAACTTATGCGGCAAAACCGCGACACCATGCCCGAGAAAAACACGGCTGATATATTAAGGCTGTTCGCCGATATTAAACACACATCAGGTACGGACACCTGGAAGGAATGGCTCGGTTCAAAGGAAAATCTGTGCACGTTTACCGAGGCGGCGGCGCGTATTATCATAACCGGCAGCGACGTAAATCCGTTTGCGAATATCGAGGGCTGGACAAACGCCGACCTCGCCGAACTTGTGGCGTACTTCGACGTCTCGACCGACGACAACGCGCTGAAAAAAAGCTGCGCAAAGTTTATATGCTCCAATCAGGACGAAAACTGGGACAAGTACGGTATAAAGATAACAAAAAGCGTGAAGTCCGAGGAAAATCAAAAGAAGGACATACAAAAAATCCGGCGCATGTTCGGATGCGTCGGGTACATACCATACCAGCGCGGCTCGTATTCGGATTTGCGCGAAGAGGTCATGAACGATATTTACACGAACAACGCTCCGCTGCTCGTCTCACGGCTGCTGTACGCGGTATACAGGTGGAAAAGCACTTACGGCAACCAGATAGAGGCGGAAAAGAGCGCGGCGGCGGTATGCGGGCTGCTTGCAGAACTGCGAAAAACACAGCGTTCGTGTTACAACTTTATGATACCTAAGCTTGCTCTTGAAATTATCGAATCACCCGGGCATTACCACGAGCTTATGGTGAACTCAAAAACTATGCCGCCAAGCTTTTGGGAATGGTTTTTGATAGGCTATTACCGCAGCAGAAACGACGAGGACAAGCTGCTCTCGTACACACGCGTGTACACCGCGAGCAGGGATACGCTCCCGAACGTCCCGGCAAAAAAGAAAATGCTGAACATATTTAACGATATTGCGTGAGAAAGGATTTATGGTGAAGAAAATGAATTTGAAAAAGAAACTTATGGTATTGATTGCGGCAGGTATTATGATGTTCTCGATTGCTCCCATGGCGCTTGCGGAGCCCGAAACGGACGAGGGTCAGGGCGACGCGCAG
Source organism: uncultured Clostridia bacterium (assembly GCA_947623955.1). Classification (GTDB taxonomy): domain Bacteria; phylum Bacillota; class Clostridia; order UBA1381; family UBA1381; genus Hominilimicola. Next base: position 9,298 of record CANQIP010000029.1, read on the forward strand.
GTAACGGAAACCGCCGCGCCCGTGCAGCAGCCCATACAGACGCAGACGGCGCAGACGACCGAATTTACAAACAGCAAATATCTTACCAAAGGCGGCGCAGCCATATGGTTCATACTTATCCTTCTCGCGAACGGCGCGTTCAGCTTTTGGGTGGGCAACCGTTTCTACCGCCTCGCAAAAAAGGATAACCACGTAAGCGCCGAAATACGCGCGTTAAGACGCGATATAGATGATAAATTGGTAAAGAGCGTAGACGGTATCGCGGAGCAGGAAATAGATATTGAAAACCTCAACGAAAGTCTCGGCATAAACATCATCGCGGCTGAAAAAACCAAAAAGAACACGGTAAAAGAGTTGTCCCCCGAGGAGGAGGAACGTTTCCGCCGCTGGGAAGAGGCGCAGTCAAAGCCGAAAACGGAACGCGCGCGCACGGCGAGACCCACGATACGCGAAGAGCTTGAAGAGGATTTTGACGACGTTAAAACGCCGAGCAAAAAAGACTACAAGCCCCGTCGCGAAGAACCCGTTTCCGCGGAGGACAAATCCGACGATCTCGGCGAAACCAAGGTTATAAAGCCGATGGGCGAAAGCGTTAAAAATAAGGCTAAGGAAATTCTCGGGGATATTTTCCCGTTTAAGGACGAATGATTTAATCAGGCTTCCGGCGTAATATCCGCCGGCAGCCTTTTTAGAGGTACGAGGTATGGAACAGATTAACATGTTTGACGACCGCGAAACGGGCGCGCCGCTTGCGAGCCGCCTGAGACCGGAAACGCTCGACGAGTACGTCGGTCAAAAGCATCTTGTCGGAAAGGGTAAAATCCTTCGTCAGATGATCGAGAACGACAATATATCCTCAATGATTTTCTGGGGACCGCCGGGCGTCGGAAAAACGACGCTTGCGCGGATAATCGCAAAGCAGACAAAGGCTGACTTCGTCGAGGTCAGCGCGACGTCAAGCGGCGTCAAGGAGCTTAAAGACATTATGAACCGCGCCGAAAACGCGCGGAAAATGGGTATACGCACGCTCCTGTTTACCGACGAGATACACCGTTTCAACAAGGCGCAGCAGGACGCGTTCCTGCCGTACGTCGAGAAGGGCAGTATCATACTCGTCGGAGCGACGACCGAAAACCCGTCGTTTGAGATCAACTCGGCTCTTTTGTCGCGCTGCAAGGTGTTTATCTTAAAGGCGCTCGAAGAGGAGGATTTGGTTGAAATGCTCCGCCGAGCCGTGACGAGCGAAAAGGGTCTCGGCTCGATGAATGTAAAGGTGGACGACGAGCAGCTCTCTCTTATTGCGCGTTTCGCGAACGGCGACGCAAGAACGGCGCTCAATACGATCGAAATGGCTGTATTTAACGGCAAAATGACGGAGGACGGCGTTACGGTCGACGACGAGACGCTCGCGCAGTGCATGAACCGACGCTCGCTCCTCTACGACAAGACGGGCGAGGAGCATTACAATTTGATTTCCGCGCTCCATAAGTCAATGCGCAACAGCGACCCCGACGCGGCGGTGTACTGGCTCTGCCGTATGCTTGACGGCGGCGAGGAGCCGCTTTACATTGCGCGGCGGCTCGTGCGTTTCGCGAGCGAGGACGTCGGACTTGCGGACAGCAACGCGCTCCTTATAGCCGTCGCGGCGTATCAGGCGTGTCACTTTCTCGGTATGCCGGAGTGCGACGTACATCTGGCACACGCGGTTGTGTACCTGTCGATGGCTCCGAAATCGAACGCGGTTTACATGGCTGTCGGTGCGGCGAAACGCGACATTCACGACTCCCCCGCCGAACCGGTGCCGCTGCAGATACGCAATGCGCCGACAAAGCTTATGAAGGAGCTTGACTACGGAAAGGGCTATCAATACGCGCACGACACCGAGGAAAAGCTTACAAAAATGCAGTGTTTGCCCGACACGCTCGCGGGCAAGCGTTACTACCGCCCGACAAATCAGGGGCGCGAGCAGAAAATAGGCGAACGCCTCGAAAAAATTCTTGAATGGAAAAATTCATAGGATTGTGAAGTAATATGATAAAAACAGAAAACCTTGTCTTTACCTATGAGGACGGCGCGGACGAGGTATTGTCAAATATAAATCTGAATATAGAAAAAGGCTCGTTCACGGCTGTGCTCGGTCACAACGGCAGCGGCAAATCGACGCTTGCGAAGATGTTCAACGCCATACTCCTGCCGTCGGGCGGCAAGGCGTATGTGAACGGTATCGACACGTCCGATGAAAAACGCGTGTTCGATATACGGCGCAGCGCTGGTATGGTGTTCCAGAACCCCGACAATCAGATGGTCGCCGCGGTCGTTGAGGACGAGGTCGCGTTCGCGCCCGAAAATCTCGGCGTGGAACCGAAGGAAATACGCGCACGTGTGGACGAGTGCCTTAGTGCGGTCGGCATGACGAAGTACGCGCAAAGCGCGCCGTCAAAGCTGTCGGGCGGTCAGAAACAGCGCGTCGCGATAGCGTCGGTGCTGGCTATGAACCCCGAAATACTCATACTCGACGAGCCGACAGCTATGCTCGACCCGATGGGCAGAAAAGAAGTTATGCGTACCGTTAAGCGTCTCAACAGGGAGCAGGGCATAACGGTCGTGCTTATAACACACTACATGGACGAGGCAGCCGAGGCGGACAGGGTTATCGTCATAGACGACGGCAAAATCGTGACCGACGGCACGCCGAGAGAGGTCTTTTCGGAAGTGGAAAAAATGAAGTCGCTCGGGCTTGACGTTCCGCAGGTTACGCTGCTCGCGCATGAGCTCCGCGCGCTCGGCGTAAGCATACCCTGCGACACTCTCACGGTAGACGAGGCGTTTGACGCGCTCGTTTCCGTGCTTGGGGGTGAGGCGCGTGATTAAAACGGAAAACGTCAGCTACGTGTACCAGCCGTCCACTCCGTTCGAGAGCGCCGCGCTCAAAGGTGCGAGCCTTGAAATAGAGGACGGCTCGCTCACAGCCGTAATCGGTCACACTGGCAGCGGCAAATCGACGCTCATACAGCTTATGTGCGCGCTGTTAAAGCCCACCGAGGGCAGAATATTCATAGACGGCGAGGACATAACGGCTAAAGGCGCGGATCTTCGGGCGGTTCACCGCAAGGTGGGACTTGTGTTCCAGTACCCCGAGCATCAGCTTTTCGAGGACACGGTGTACAAGGACATAGCGTTCGGTCCGAAAAATATGGGGCTTGACGAAAAGGATATAGACGAGCGCGTAAGAGAGAGCGCGCGAGTTGTCGGGCTTAAAGAAAAACACCTCGACCGTTCGCCGTTTGACCTTTCGGGCGGACAGAAACGCCGCGCGGCAATCGCGGGCGTTCTCGCGATGAACCCGAAGGTGCTGATACTCGACGAGCCGACAGCAGGTCTCGACCCGAAGGGCAGAGACGACATACTCGGCATCATAAAAACGCTCCACAAAACGCGCTCCGACATGATAATCATATTCGTGTCGCACTCGATGGAGGACGTGGCGAAAACGGCTGAAAACGTCATCGTGATGAACGACGGCGGCGTGGAAATGCACTGCTCCGTCGCGGAGGCATTCACGCACGCGGAGAGACTGCAGGAAATCGGTCTCAACGTGCCGCAGATAACGCTTTTGACCGACAGGCTCAGAAGTGCGGGCATAAAGCTGCCGGAGCATATATACACGGTGGATTACGCCGCGAAAGCTATCGCCGGTCTTGTGAAGGGCGGTGACGGCGATGTTTAAGGATATTACGATAGGACAGTACATACCCGGCTCGTCGCCGCTGCACAAAATGTATCCGGCGCTTAAGATAATACTCACGATAGCGTATATAGTCGTGCTGTTCTTTTTGCACAAGCCGCTTTCCTACGCCGCGTTTTTCGTGTTTACCGCCGCGCTTATTCTTATAAGCGGCGTAAGCGTTAAGATAATACTGAAGGGTATACGCCCCATGCTGTGGATTTTGATATTCACCGCGCTTATAAACCTGTTTATGACGCAGGGTGAAACGGTGCTTTCAATACCGCTGTGGGCGTTCTCGATAAACATATCGCGCGAGGGTATCATTCTCGCGGCGACAATGACGGTACGGCTTTTGTTCCTTATCGTCGGCGCGTCGCTGCTCACGCTCACGACCTCGCCGCTGCAGCTTACGGACGGTATTGAAAAGCTGCTTAAACCATTGCGTCCGCTAAAGGTGCCGTCGTACGAGATAGCGATGATGATGACGATAGCGATACGCTTTATACCGACGCTCGCGGAGGAAACGGACAAAATCATAAAGGCGCAGACGGCGCGCGGCGCGGATTTTGAGACGGGTAATATTTTAAGACGCGCAAAAGCTATGGTACCCATACTCGTGCCGCTTTTCGTGAGCGCGTTCAGGCGCGCCGACGAGCTTGCGACGGCTATGGAGGCACGCTGCTACAACAGTAGCGGCAAGCGAACAAGAATGAAGGAAACGCGTATGAAAAAACTCGATGCGGCGGCAATAGCTGTATTTCTGCTGTGCTGCGGCGTTCTGGCGGTTCTTGAATACGCCCTTAAAATATAATCTTACCTTAAAAAACCGATTGAAATTAAAGCGTATGTGTGATAAAATGAACATTAAATTGAATTTACAATACGACGGCACGGAATATCACGGCTGGCAGATACAGAAAAACGCGCCGACCGTGCAGGAAACGGTGGCGCGCGCGCTGGAAAAAATCACCGGCGAAACAGTCACGCTCATCGGCTGCGGACGTACCGACGCGGGAGTTCACGCCGAAAATTACGTGTGCAATTTCTTTGCGTCCGCGAACATACCGCCCGACAAGTACCCGTACGCGCTTAACTCCGTACTGCCGAGCGATATAGTGTGTTTCGGCGCGGCGCAAGTGAGCGACGATTTTCACGCGAACAAAAGCGCGAAATCAAAGCGGTACGTGTACAGAATACTGAACAGAGAATTCCCCGACGCGGTAATGAGGCGTTACGCGTGGCATTACAGGTACCCGCTTGATATTCAAAAAATGCGCGAGGCGGCAACGGCGTTTTTGGGCGAGCATGATTTTATAGGGTTTGCGTCCAGCGGCTTTTCGGTGAAAACGACCGTAAGAACGATATATTCGCTTGACGTGACGCGCGACGGTGATATAATAACCGCAGACATACACGGAAACGGTTTTTTGTATAATATGGTGAGGATAATCACAGGCACGCTCGTATCGGTCGGCTGCGGTAAGATAAATCCCGCCGACATGACCGGTATAATAGCGTCACGCGACCGCGAAAGGGCGGGCATTACCTCTCCGGCGGAGGGATTGTGCCTAAAGGAGGTGTATTATGATGAATGACGACAAGGCAAACGGAAGTCCTGTTGACGACCTTATTACGTATGCCGAAGATACCGATGATAATACTCCCGACATTTCCGACGAGGACGATTTCGGCGACGCTCCCGTTCCCGACGAGTACGATACGGGCGACGCGGACAGCGAACCGCCGCCCGATGAAATCGGAGATTATGACGATTACGCCGAATACGACGATTATACCGAACACGACGATAACCACAACGGCGGCGGTAAAAAGAAGATAAAGATAATCGTCGCAGCCGCAGTTGTTCTCGCATTTCTGACGGGTATAGCGGCTCTTTTGAGTACCGACACGGGAATAATGGCAACGTACAAGAAAAATTTCGCGAATAATTTTTCAAAGATATTCGGCGTGTTCACAATGAAAACGGCTGACAGCGATATTATCGAGGAGAACACGCAAAACGAAAGCTACAAAACGAACGTCCGCGAAAGCGTGATCGTGTCCGACGACGTGTACGGCTCGGAGGTGCTGCCGTACAAGGACGGTATCGTCTGCGCCTCGTCAAATCATCTCATGTACATAGACGCGTCCGGCAACACGGTGTGGAGCGAAAATACGCTAATAGTGGATCCGCTTGTTTCAGTACGGGGCGGATATATATTGATTGCCGAAAAGGGCGGCGGTAAGCTGTGCCTTTACAGCGACAGCAAAATGCTGTACGAGGCAGACGACCCCGACAGTATAGCGGCGGTCAAGATTTCGTCGGCGGGCGACGCGGTGCTTATAACAAGCAAGGCGGCGTACAAGGGCGGCATATCGGTGTACAACAAGCTCGGAGAACAGATATATTCGTGGGCGTCGGGCAGCGGTGCGGTCATAAGCGCGGACATATCCCCCACGTCGCGAAACGTCGCCGTGTCGCTCCTGAATACGGAAACGACGGCAACGAGCGTTATTCAGTTTTTCAACATAAAAGAGGAGCAAAGCTACGCGCAGGTAAACGCCGAAAATACCGTTATATTCGATTTATGCTTTAACGGCGATACGCTTACCGCGTTCGGCGACAACCGTCTCGCGGCGCTTTCCGACAAGGGCGGCGTCATATCCGACAACGATTTGACGAATTTCCGCCTCACTCATTCCGCCGTTGACGACGGCGGCAACACTGCGCTCACACTATATGACGACTCCGTTCCGAAACTGAATTTGTACAACAAAAAAGGCAAGGAACTGACGAGCGTCACAACGGACGGTATGCCTGATTTTGTGGATATAAACGAAAATACGGTTCTTTACAATATAGGACGCGATGTTTTCTGCGGCAAGGCGGGCGGCAAGCTGACAAAATACACCGCCGCCATGGATATTCAAAAGCTGATACTCATATCGCAAAACACGTTCGCGATAGTGTATTCAAACAGTATCGAGCTTGTAAAAATCTGATTGGAGGACGATAAGATGAGCATTATCGCGGACATATGTCTCGCGGCAATATTTATCGCCGCGTTTGTGTATTGGCATAACAAAGGACTTATAAAATCCGTATGGAAAATAGCCGCCCTCGCGGCGACCATAATTCTCGTCATGCTCCTGAAAGACCCCGTCGCGGATTACATAGGGCAGACGAAGGTCGCGGAAAATATAAACAATTCGCTTTCGCAGGTAATAACCGTTCCGCCGGGCGGCGGTGTGAATATAGCGGAAAATCTCAACCTGCCGGAGGTCATACAGGATAAGCTGCAAATAGGTATTGACAGCTCGCTCTCCACCGCCGACGCGATTAAAAACGCGGCGGCGAACGCTCTTACAGGCGCGGTTATAAATATAGGCGTGAGCGTCGTGCTGTTCATACTTATACGGCTCATTCTCATGGTTGCGTACATAATAGTTGACAGCCTTGTCAAACTCCCCGTCCTGAAAGGGGCGAACAAGTTCCTCGGCGGACTGCTGGGCGTTATAAATATGCTGTTTATAGTGTTTCTCGCGCTTATGCTGCTCGCGATGTACGCGCCGTCCGACAGCGGCTTGTACGAGATTATAAACAACTCTTATCTGGTCAAGTATTTATATAACAATAATATACTGCTGAAATTATTTATTAGATAACAGGAGGAAAAAGAAATGTACAGTGACTTGGTAAAAAAAGGACTTGAAAAAACTCCGCACCGTTCGCTTTTTAAAGCGTCGGGTCTGACGGACGAGGAAATCGAGCGTCCCTTGGTCGGCGTGGTAAGCTCGAAAAACGAGATTATCCCCGGACACATAAACCTCGACAAGATTGCCGAGGCTGTTAAGGCGGGCGTAAGAATGGCGGGCGGTACTCCGCTGGAGTTCCCGTCAATCGGCGTGTGCGACGGTATCGCCATGGGACATATCGGCATGAAATACTCGCTCGCGTCGCGTGAGCTTATCGCCGACTCCATCGAGTCAATGGCTCTTGCGCACGGTCTCGACGCGCTCGTTTTGATACCCAACTGCGACAAGATCGTGCCGGGTATGCTTATAGCTGCCGCGAGACTTAACATTCCTTCGATAGTCGTAAGCGGCGGCGCGATGCTCTCCATGAATTACGGCGGCAAGTACCGCGACCTCAACACCGCGTTTGAGGCGGTCGGCGCGTTCAAGGCGGGTACGATTGACGAAACGGAGCTTGAAAACCTTGAAAACGCGGCGTGTCCGTCGTGCGGCTCGTGTTCGGGTATGTTCACGGCAAACTCGATGAACTGCTTAAGCGAGGTACTCGGTATGGCTCTGCCCGGCAACGGCACAATTCCGGCTGTGTACTCCGAGAGAATACGTCTCGCAAAGCACGCCGGTATGAAGGTTATGGAACTTTTGGAAAAGAACATCAGACCGCGCGACATCATCACTCCCGACTCGATATACAACGCGCTTAGAGTTGATATGGCTCTCGGCTGCTCGACAAACTCGATGCTCCACCTTCCCGCTATCGCATACGAGGCGAAAGCTCCTATCACGCTCGACTACGCGAACGAGATAAGCAAGGAAACGCCGAATCTCTGCCATCTTGCGCCCGCGGGCGAGCATCACATACAGGATTTGTACGCGGCGGGCGGCGTTCAGGCGTTGATGAACGAGCTGTCAAAAAAGAACCTTTTAAAGCTTGACACAATGACCGTTACGGGTAAGACGCTCGGTGAGAACATAAAGGGCTGCACCGTTAAGGATTACTCGGTTATCCGTCCTATCGACAACCCGTACAGCGAGACGGGCGGTATCGCGGTGCTTAAGGGTAATCTTGCGCCCGACGGTTCGGTCGTTAAGCGCAGCGCGGTCGCTCCCGAAATGCTTAAACACGAGGGCCCCGCAAAGGTGTATAACAGCGAGGAAGAGGCTATCGAGGCTATTTACACGGGCAAGATTGTGAAGGGCGACGTTGTGGTTATACGCTACGAAGGCCCGAAGGGCGGTCCGGGTATGCGCGAAATGCTCTCCCCCACCTCCGCTATCTGCGGTATGGGGCTTGACAAGGACGTCGCGCTTATCACAGACGGACGTTTCAGCGGCGCGACACGCGGCGCGGCGATAGGTCACGTTTCGCCGGAGGCTCTCGCGGGCGGTACTATCGGACTTTTGAAGGACGGCGATATAATTTCCATTGATATAGACAACTGCAAGCTTGAAGTTAAGCTTTCCGACGAGGAAATCGCAAAGCGCAGGGCAGAATGGACGCCGCAGGAGCCAAAAATTAAGACCGGCTACCTGAGACGCTACTCAAAGCACGTCGCCTCGGGTATGCAGGGCGCGGTTATGCTCGATGATTGATGAAAATTGAATAAAAACATTAAGAGCGTATCATACGATACGCTCTTTTTGGTTTGCATATGGGACTATGAGCCGCCCCATTATTAGCCTCCCCTACTAGGGGAGGGGGACCGCCGAAGGCGGTGGAAGGGTTTTTGTCAATATAAACCCCTCAGTCAGCATGCACTATTAGGGGAGCCACACGCGGGCGAACACGTGAACCACACGCTTGCGTGTGGTAGGCGTGTTGCGCTTTGGCAAACGCCGTAGCAAAAGGTTCGCCCGAAAGACCCCCTCTTCGAGGGGGTCAAAACTCACTTGTGAGTTTGGGGGGTGTATTATTGACTGTTGATATAACACCCCCCCCCCCAAAGCCGTGAACGGCTTTGACCCCCTCATAGAGGGGGTCATTTCCACCCACACAAAAGAGCGCATAAGAAAAATCCTCTCTTTTGCTTTACTTTCGACGGGTGTTCTTTTTATGTGCCGATTACAGCTTTAAAATCTTTGTATCGAACGCGCCGAGGGTGACGGTTTTGTCGCCGAACTCGGTCTTGACTGTCGTTGTCTGCTCGGTGTCGCTGTTGTTTATCACAACAAGCTCTTTGCTGCTCGGATAGTACGCGCACTCGCACCAGAGGTTATCGGTGATGTAATTCTGATCCATGCCCTCGCCTGTATTTTTGAGGATAAGGCTCATAAGCATACGCGTGTTCTTCTCGTTCACGGTAAAGCTCGCAAGGTACACGCCCGCGCCCTTGCCGAACGCGTGACGCGCCACAACTGGTACGCCGTCCTTTTCCGCCGCGACAACCGTGTCCGCGTCAATAAGGTAAATGCCCTCGTTCACCTTGAACGAATCCTTATCCTGCACGCACGCGCAGTTTGTGGGCTCGAACGTGTAGCGTCCGTGACAAATTCTCGCGCCGGTGTCCTCGTCAACGCCGAGTACGTGAGCCATTTTAAAGTACGTGTCGCTGCCGCCGACAGCCGAAGGCTCGTTTACGCCGATGAACACGCCGCCGTCATAAACCCATTTCGTGAGCGTCGAAACCACCTTTTCGTCGTTCCAGCACTCGCCGCCCGACCACGCGCTGCCCGCCTTACCGGCGTTTATGACAACGTCGAAGTTTTCGAGCTTACCCGCCTTAACGTCCTCAAAGCTTATAAACTCAACATCGAACGGCAGACCCGAAAGCGCCTCGTTCACGTTTATGAGGTCAACCTCGGGATGCTCGTGGTAATGACCGGAGCATGTCCACGAACGGAGATTGCCCCAGAAGTGCAGCACCGCTATTCTCGGCTTTAACACGTACGGCTTGCCCTCGGTGTGCAGCGCGCGTATCTCGCGGAACTCGTCCGATATTTTTTCTATATAATCGTTGAAGTCGGGGAACGGCAGCGTCAGCGACAGGTAGCCGCCCAGACCTATTCTGTCTATCTTGTCGCGGAGAAGAGCGCGGCGCACGTTTTTCCAGTAGCCCTGCGCCTCCTTCGTCGGGTTGCCGCCCTCCATGAATGTCGGCGCGCCGCCGAGACCCACGGGGAACAGGTACGGGTGAAGTCTGATTTCATGCGTTTCAACCGCGTCAACGCCCGCGCACAGACGCGTTTCAAAGCCGTTGAACACGCACTTGATAAGTCCGTCAAAGCCGAAGTCCTTAAATCTCTTGCCCCACGGCTCAACGCCTACCCACGAATCGTCGTAGAACACGTACGCCTTCTTGCCGTAACCGTGAACAAGGTCAACAAGCTGCTTGCCGAAGTCAACGACAAAATCGTTCACGAACTCCATCCAGTCAATCTTCGATTTCGGCGCGGTCATGTGCGTCGCGTGGAGATTGCCCTTGTTTATGAAGTCCTCGGACATAATTCTGTAGCCGTACTTCTTCTCAAACTCTTTGAGCGCAAGCGGCGACACGGTAAAGTCGTATGAACCCCAGTCGGAGAAAAGCTGCCGGTTGCGCGGGTTTGAACCCCAAATCCATACAAAGTTGTAGAACATGGACGTAAAACGCACAACGGTCGTCGCGGGGTGCGTCTCGCACCAGTTTTTGAGCCAGTCGAGCATGAATTTCTGCGTTTCGGGATATCGCGGGTCGATCTGCATGAGGTGCTCTTTGTCCCAGTTGTTCGTCGTGTGGTTGTACATCGAGATTTCCTCCCATATGCGCCACGCGAGGAAGTTTACCGTGTACTTGTGGAACGGCGTGATGTTCTTAATCGTGACCTTGCCGTCCGCGTAAGACCAGTCCTTAATTTCCTCGTTCGTCGTGCGGTCGAACACCTGCCAGTACTCCTTCGACTCCTCGCTGTCGTTCAGCCTGAACTGATCCGCGAAAAAGTCCTTCATGAGGTCTATCGTAAGGCTCGTGTCCGTTGCGACGATCGGGTTTGTCATAAGGAACGTCTG
>CANQIP010000030.1 GCA_947623955.1 uncultured Clostridia bacterium
ACGATGATTATCATAACGCTTTTCCAGTCGGTCGGAAGAAAGGTCGCGCCGCTGATACTGTCGCTTTTAAGAAAGGGCTGTCTCGACGTGCCGCTGATGTTTTTGATGAATTACCTGATCGGCGTGAACGGCATAGCGTGGGCAACTCCCATGGCGGATCTTACAGCGATGCTCACGGCGATATGTGTGTTTATACCGTTTTGGAAATCACTGAAAAGGGAATTATAGAACATGACGCGGCGGTTAAGCGGCTTTTTTGCTTGACTGTACGCCGCGCAAATGATATATTATAAATAGAAATCATACGTCTGTGAGGTGATGGCGATATGCTATACAAAAGGGAGATAACCGACCTTGAAATCATACAATTCATAATACTGTACACGCTCAACAATACCGACAAAGACCCCGAGTACAGCGACCTTGTAACGCTCGTTATGGACAACTGCAACATCAGCTTTCCCGATTTTCAGATTGCGCTTGTAAATCTGGAAGAAACGGGTCATGTGAACGGGCGCATGGAGGGGGAGTATATACGCAGGTACAGCATTACCGAAAAGGGCGCGAACGCGATAAAATATTTCAGGACAAGCGTACCCGTATACATCCGCGAACCGATAGACGAGTCGATAAAGCAGCTTTATATCGAGGAACGCCGCAAAAACGCCGTGCAGAGTGGCATACTGCCCGTGAGAAAGAACGAGTACGGTTTCGAGTGTATTCTGCGCGACGACGACAAAACGGAAATGATGCGCCTGTACCTGTACGTCGGCTCGCGAGACGAGGCGGAAAAACTGTCAAAGTATTACAAGGCGCACCCCGACAAAATATACGGCGAGGTTTTAAACGCGTTTAAGGACGCGGATAAGGAGGACGATGAGGAATGAAGGAGAAGATATACACCATACCGGTAAACGAAGCGTACGACAAGGACTGTGAATGTCCGATGTGTCTTTTGGAGAGCAACCTTGAAAAGGAGGCGCTCGAATACAACCTCGGCGCGGCGATGATGGAGGAGGACTTTCGCGGTTACTCCGACAAAACGGGCTACTGCAACCGCCATTTCGGCAAATTCTTTGAGATGCCCAACAAGCTGCCGCTTGCGCTCGTGCTTGACACGCATATGGAAGAGGTGCGCAAGGAACTCGGCAAGGTGATAAAAAAAGCGCCGAAGGACGGCGCGAAAAGCGGACTGTTCGGTAAAAAGGACGGCTTTGCGAAGGAGCTTAAAGACTGCCTGCAAAATATTTACGACGGCTGCGTCGTGTGCGGGAAAATAAACTCGACAATGGAGCGTTACGCCGACGTGCTGTTGTACATGTGGGCGAACGACGACGCGTTCAGACAGAAGTTTGACAAGTCAAAGGGTCTGTGCGTAAAGCATATGCTCCTGCTTACCGATACAGCCCCGAAGTCGATCGGCTCGCGCGCAAACGAATTTCTCGGCGCGATGGCCCGTAAGGCGGGCGGCGAGTTTGACCGCATACAGGAGGACATACACCGCTTTACCCTCAAATTTGACTACCGCAACAAGGATATGGAGTGGGGCAGCGCCAAGGACGCCCCGATACGCACAATGGAAAAACTCTCCGGCTACATAAAGGACTCCGACGATGAAGATTTATAATATAAGGCAGTCTGCCGCCGAAGTGTGCGGCGCATAAACATTGACGATTGATGTTGAAATTCGTCTTGCGCCGTGCTATAATATATGCGGAACAGCCGCAAAGGAGGATACGCGCATGGAAAAGGACACAGAGTATACAAAAATGCTTATGAATGAACGTAATAAGCTAAATAGTGAAATGGAACATCCGAAAACACGCAGAATTCCAGTCAATATGATAATCTTTACACTTGTGGGTATCGCGCTTACAGTATGTGGAATTGTCTCGGGTATATATACGGTCAGTTTGTCCGAAAAATCTGCCGTTTTGGGGTTCTTTCCCACTTTACTGATGATAGTGGGTGCTGCGATTATTCTTTTCGGAGTTTTATATAATATTTTCACAAGTATAAACAACGACACGCGCCACACATCGCTTACCTCACGCTGTGCGCAGATAGATGAAACAATCGCAGTTATGAGCGCGGAAAATAAAACGCCGAAAATGCAGGCTGAGATTCGATTTGATAACAGTCAAAGTGATTTTAAGCGTTTTTTTGACTTCAATCTCAATCAGTTAAGCTGGGTATTTAAGCTTGGAATAGGCACGATTCTGGCAGGCATGATTATTATATTTCTGACGATAATTATGTTTGCGGTTTCTCCCGTCAAATACAACATTGCGGTTCTTACCGGCGCAATCAGCGGTATTTTGGTGGATTTTATCGGCGCACTTTTTATAAGAATGTATACGGAAACAATAAAAGCCTCGATGCAGCTGCAAAACAAGCTTGTACATAATAACGACAATCTGCTCGCGAATTTGCTCGCGGAGGATATAGACGATATAAATTTGAGAAATCAAACTCTCGCCGAAATCGCAAAAACAATAAGCGCAAATAATACCGTTCAGCCGGATACAAGCACGGAAACGGAAGAACAGACCGGTTTGGGATAATTTAAAAAATGAGAATTAAATGAGTGCGATAAGACAATGAAAAAGATTTTTATTACCATGATACTCCTTGTCATGTATACTTATGTATCTTTATCTGCGGTCATGGGCGCCGAAATTGTTGATATAGATTGTAACGAGTATGACATTGTGGCAAAAGCATATTTCACATATAACAATACTGTCGTTCGTCTTAACGACAACAAAATTAGATATTTTTGGTGGACAGGCAGGGAATTTTTGTTGTATGACGCAAAAACAAATGAGTTAAAACAAAGCACGGATGCGGAAAATTGGACTCTTATAGATATTGATTTTGATCTTAAAAACAGAATAAGCTTGCTATATACACCTGTTATTCGTTTTTGCGGAGATAAATATATAGTTTATGATGCATACTTTGAGCCTTCGGCTGATCCGGTAATAAGAGGAAACGAGATATCCAAACAATCGATTTATATAATGGATTCAAATTTTAACCTTATCGGCAGTTATACATTTGAAGATCCCGTAACAGATTTTGAATATATAAACGGTGTGTACTACTTAGAAACAAGTCGTTACTTCATGGACGAAAATGACAAATTAAAGCGAACAAGCCAAGTGTACACCTCATCGGATACTGTAAACTGGGATATAGATAATGTATTACAGGGAGTGCCAAAATATAACGGAATAAAAAACTATATAATGCCCAATAATGAATTGGTAAATTATTCTTCTAACTTATATAGGTTTGAATGGAATGATATTCATATATCAAATAATAATCTTGAAAGCACAAAAGTGGAATTTGAAACGCCGCCCGCATGTTATTATAAAGTTGTGGATGATTTATATGTTACATATCAGAACGGAGCGCAGGAAAAATCATTTCAAGCTTCTCTTGACGGAGTGTATTTTATAGAAATATTATATCCCGATTATGACGGAGCGCTGCGTGACTGCCATTGGTGGAAAGACAAGCTTATATTCAGGACATCAGACAAAATCTTCGAATACGATATTTCTGAAATACGGAATATATTAAATCAGAAATGCCCGATTGATACTCCGTATATTAAGCTAAATAATTCCATCCTCGGTTTTGAAACGCCGCCGGTGATAGAGGACGGCAGCACGCTTGTTCCGATACGTTTTCTGTTTGAACAAATGGGCGCACAGGTTGACTGGGAGCAGGCGACGCGTACGGCGACAATTTCGCAAAACAATACAACCGTCAGCTTTACGATAGACGACCCGACGGCATTTGTAAACGGCGCGCCCGCGACCATGACCGTTCCCGCACGGCTCATAAACGGTAAAACAATGGTACCGCTGCGTTTCCTCTCGGAAAACCTCGGCTATACCGTAGACTGGAACGAGGGCAGCCGCACGGCGATTATTGAATGATACAAATTTAAAACAAAGCAAAAAACGGCGCAGCTAAGCCGCACCGTTTCCTCACGCTCCCCCTCGGGGAGCTTTTATTTTAAAATTCACTCTGCACCCACTCGCCGCAGGCGTCGCACGTTACAACGCCGTTTCTGCCGTAGAAATCGGACATGGCGAGACGCGTCGTTTTATCGTCCTTGAAGTATACAAGATTGTCTATAATCGCGAACCCGCGCAGCTTGTAGCCGTAAAGCTTTTGCATATTGCTGCCGTCCAAATCGCCCATATACAGACCGTTAAACGCCAAAAACAGCTTGCCGTTATGCACCT
The DNA here is from genome assembly GCA_947623955.1 of uncultured Clostridia bacterium. Lineage (GTDB taxonomy): Bacteria > Bacillota > Clostridia > UBA1381 > UBA1381 > Hominilimicola. The sequence goes on from CANQIP010000030.1 coordinate 4,266, forward strand.
GAATACTGTCCGCGTAACCGACGTAAATGTCGTTTGAGCCGTCGAGGTTCACCCTGTACACCTCGTTGCGCATCGGATGCTTGTAGTACACCATATCGTCCCACTGCGCGAGCAGCGTTATATCGAGCCACGTCGGGTCGCTCTGATGCACGAGGTGGTTGTCGCTGCCGTCTATGTTTATGCAGTAAATATCCTGACCGTGGTCGGGCTGCTTGTATATTATCTTATCGTTGTGCTGCTGGTTCTTTTCAACGAGCGCGTTCAGCTTAGTGAGAGGCACCATATTGCCGCCGTCAAGGTCGCACCGCATGAGATTGCCGAACCACACGCCGTCCTCGATAAGTATGTAATCGCCGTAGAATATGCAGTTGAACGGGTACAGCTTAGAGTACACGCTGTCGCCGGTATCGACCGTGTACAGCGCGCTGCCGTCCTCGTACAGCGCGTACATGACGTTTCTGCCGTCTATATTGAAGTAAATATAGTCCTTGTACTTTTCGGCATACTTAATATGCGTGTCAACAAGCTGCTGCTTTTCGCCTGTGCTGACGTTCAGGCGGTAGAGTATACCGCTTTTTGTGCCGCCGCCGTCGAGTTCGACGTAGTACACGTACCCGTCCTCCGCCTTGACCTTGTACACGGAACGGTCAACCAAAAGTTCCTCGCCGCTTAAACTGTTCGCGCGGTAGAGGTACTGATTTTTCTTGTCTATGTAGTACACGTATCCGTCGCTTATTTCAAGCGACTCAACCTGCCTTTTCGACAAAAGCCGTCTGCCGCGCCCGTTTTTGCCGACGCAGTAGAGGTACTGAAAATCGGAGTCGGACGCGTAATAAACGGTGCCCTGCACGTCGCGGCGGCTGTCTATTACGACGCGGTTATGCTCACCGTCCCAGTTTACGCATGCGCTCAGCGTTTCCGACACGGCTCTTACGGGAATGTACGTGTAGTCGCCTATAAGCCTCGCGGGCACGTCGAGCTTTTCGTCCGAAACCCAGTAAGGCTTGCCGTCGGAATTAAATACGCCCGCGCCCATCGTACCCTTTGCAAGGTCGATCGCTATAAACTCGTCCTCACGCGACGCCCAAACCGTCTGCGCGTCGCCGTCCCACGTAACGTCCGCGTCAAGCGCCTCAAACACGGCTCTCATCGGCACAAGCACGCGTCCGTCTATGTTTACGGGCGCGGTTTCAGTGTAAAGAGGCTCGCCGTCTATCGTTATTTCAATTTCACCCTCCGCCGCCGCGCCAACTCCCAGCACAATAAAAAAGGCGGCAAACAGTGCAAACAGTTTTTTCACTTTAACAACTCCTTAACCAGGGCGTATATATCGCTGTGAATATCGTCCACGGTTCTCACCGCGCCGTTCTCGACGCACTTAATCCGTTTCCAAGCGAACTTTTCCGCGACGTACACCGCGTTTGCGTAGCTTTTTTCGAGATATGCGCGGTCGCTTTCGTGTATGTCCTTGACCTCGCCGTCCGTGGACTTGTTGCGCCTGTTTTTCATAAGATCCGCGCCATACTCCGGCGGCATATCGAGAAAAATCGTCGCGTCGGGGCGGGGGAGAGAGAATACGCCGTACTCCAGATTGTCGAGCCAGATAAGAAACTTGTCCTTTTCCGTTTCGTCGTCTATTTTGCTCGCCTGATGTATGAGGTTTGACGAAACGTACCTGTCGGCGATTATGATTTTACCGCCGTCGTAATCCCTGCCCCAGTCGGTGCGGAACGTCGCGAAACGGTCGGACGCGAAAAGAACGGACGTCGCGTACGCGTTCACGTCCGACGGTTTGTCTCCGAATGCGCCGTTAAGGTACATCTTGACGAGCGTTGACGACGGGTTATCATACGCGGGGAACGATACCTGCCTTACCGGCAGTCCTTCGCCTGTGAGACGCTTTGCCAAAATCTCCGTCTGCGTCTGCTTGCCGCTGGCGTCAACGCCGTCTATCGCTATAAGTATTCCCATAGTCAATCCCGCCTTTATTCCTGCTCGTATTTCTTACCGTTTTTCAAAACCGTCAGCGCGAATTTCGGTAAGTCAGCCATACGTTTTGCGCGCCACGGCTCCTTGCACAGACGGTAGAACCATTCCAGACCCGTCTTGCAGAAAAATTCGGGCGCGCGTTCAGCCGTTCCTGCGAACACGTCAAGGCTGCCGCCGATACCCATGGCGACGCGTATATTCGTAAGGCTCGCCTTGTTTTGGTCTATCCACTGTTCCTGTTTCGGCGCGCCGAGGCACACGAAAATCATATCCGCGCCCGACTCGTTTATTTCGCGCACAATGTCACCTACTTCATCGTCCTTAAAATAACCGTTTCGCATGCCGGCAATTTTAAGACCGGGATAATCCTTTGTGAGATTTTCCGCAGCCTTTTCCGCAACGCCGGGCTTGCCGCCGAACAGGAACAGGCTGTGCTCCGACGCGCTCATTTTGCCGAGTACCTTTTTTGCAATATCAAATCCCGCCGCACGCTCTTTAAGCGGCTTTTTGAGTATTCTCGACGCGTACACAACGCCGATACCGTCGGCTGTCAGCAAGTCCGCGCCGTTTAAAAGGCTTGCAAATTCACCGTCTCTGTACGCCCGCATTATAATTTCGGAATTGGGCGTAAATACCGAGTGGAATTTCTGCTCCTTCATAAACCGCATAATGAGGTCTGCCGCCTCGTCAATTGTGACCATATCGACCTTTACGCCGAGTATATTCACCTTATCCATAATTTTTTCCTCCGCGTTTTACCGCTTGTCAAGCGGAACATATTCCTTTTCCCCTATGATAGACTTGTATGCCGGACGTATAATTCTGCCGCAGCCGATGGTTTCCTCCAAACGGTGCGCGCTCCAGCCTGTAATTCTCGCAATCGCGAACAGCGGCGTATACATCTCCGGCGGTATGCCGAGCATCTTGTACACAAAGCCCGAATACATATCCACGTTCGCGCACATAACCTTGTCGTTGTGGCGTATCTCGGCGAACAGCCCCGCCGTGAGCCGTTCTATAGACTTATACAGCTCAAATTCCTCGCGGTATTCGGGATTTAGCGTCACGAGCTGCTCCGCCTTTTCTTTAAGCAGCACGCAGCGCGGGTCGGAGTACGTGTAAATGGCGTGACCCATACCGTATATAAGACCGGTGCGGTCGTAAGCGTCCTTCTTCAAAATCTTGACGAGATAATCGGAAAGCTCGCCGTCGTCCGACCAGTTACTGACGTTCGCCTTGATTTCCTCGATCATACCCATAACCTTCGCGTTCGCGCCGCCGTGTTTCGGACCTTTAAGCGAACCGACAGCCGCCGCGATCGCGCTGTATGTATCCGTACCCGACGATGACACTACGCGCGTCGTGAACGCCGAGTTGTTACCGCCGCCGTGCTCCGCGTGAACCATGAGCAGCAAATCGAGCATTTCAGCCTCCTCGCGAGTGTACCTGTTATCGGGGCGCAGCATGTAAAGCAGATTTTCAGCTGTCGATAAATCCTTTTGCGGCGCGTGCAGGTAAAGACTGTTGCCGTCGTGGTAATGGCTCTTAGCCTGATAACCGTAAGCCGCCATGACCGGCAGACGCGCAATAAGCTCTATCGACTGGCGCAGTATATTTCCGACCGATATGTCGTCGGGGTTGGAGTCATACGAGTACGACGCAAGCACCGCGCGGGCAATCTTATTCATAATGTTGCCGCTTGGCGCTTTTAAAATCATATCCTCCGTAAATCCGGGCGGGAGGGGGCGCAGTATACCGATAAGCGAAGAAAATTCCCTTAGCGTGTTTTTGTCGGGCAAATGTCCGAACAAGAGCAGATACGCCACCTCGTCAAAGCCGAAACGCTGCTCTTTTTCGCAGTTTCTTACAAGGTCAAAGAGGTCGTAGCCCCTGTAGCGGAGGTGACCCTCTATCGGCACTTTTTTGCCGTCCTTCATCTCGTATCCTATAACCGAGCCTATCGAGGTAAGCCCCGCCATAACGCCCGTGCCGTCGTCGTTCCTGAGACCTCTTTTAACGTCATATTCCTTGAACAGATTTTTTGAAAAGGGCTTGTATATGTCCGTCGCCTCTTTTTCAAAGCGCGGCTGCAATTTTTCCCTCAGTTCGTCATTGATGTATTCCATTTATATCACGTCCCTTTCTGATTATTTGAGCCGTACTATATAAGGCTCATCTGCGCGTCCGAAATCGCGCTTCCCGCAGCGGGAATATTTCGCGAACGGTACTTGTCGGCGTCCTCAATAACGCCCTCGTCCGCGCCTACCACCCTTACGATCACGCTGCCCTTACGGCGCAGCGTCATAGCCTGCACGCCCTGCGTGCTCTTTGTGGCTTTTAACGGTATCTTTGAGGTGTTAAGGCACAGCGCGCGGTTGTTGTTCGACATAAGAATAACGTCCGTGTCGCCCTCGATAAAGCGTATATCGCATACGGGCGACTTGTCGCTGTATGCGCCGATAAGCTTTTTACGGTTTGTTTTCGTCTCGTAATTTTTAAGCTCCACCTTCGCCATTTTACCGTTCTCAAACGTGAACAGCATATATCCGCCGTAATCCGCCGTAACGACGACGTACAGAACTCTCTCGTCCTCGTCAAGACCCAAAAGACCGGGGAGGTATTCGCCCATTGTGCTCACCTTCGCGTCGGGCATATCGTAAGTTTTCATCTTGTACGCGGCGCACTTGTCGGTGAAGAATATAAGCTCCGTCTTATTCGTCGTCTCTATCGTCTGTAAAATCTCGTCGTTTTCCTTTAGCTTATGCTCGTTTGTGCTTGAACGCAGCGACACAGCCGAAATCTTCTTGAAGTAATTCTCCTTCGTGAAGAAAATCGTCAGCGGGTAGTCGTCAACCGTGACGACCTCCTTATATTCCGTAACGTCCTCGCTCGTTATAAGCGTCGTTTTTCTCTCCTGACCGTACTTTTTGCTTATCCGTTTAAGCTGCTCGGCGATTACCTTTTTAACTTCCTTATCGTCGCCGAGTATGCGGTTAAGTTCGTCAAGCTCCTCCATGAGTTTTTCGATGTCGGCTGTGCGGTTTAAGATATACTCGCGGTTCAAATTACGCAGTTTTATCTCTGCAACGTACTCCGCCTGAACCTTGTCTATACCGAAACCGTCCATAAGGTTCGGCACAACATCCGCCTCATGCTCCGTGTGGCGTATGATAGAAATCGCCTTGTCTATATCGAGCAAAATCTTTTTAAGACCCGTGAGCAAATGGAGACGCTCGCTCTTTTTGTCTATATCGTATTTTATGCCGTTCTTCACGCACTCCATACGGAACTTTATCCATTCGAGCAGTATGTCGCGCACTCCCAGAACAACGGGGCGCGTCTTTATAAGCACGTTGAAGTTGCAGCTGAATGTGTCCTCCAGCGGCGTTAATTTATACAGCTTTGACATCAGCATATCGGGATCCGTGCCGCGCTTTAAATCGAGCGTAATCTTAAAGCCGTCAAGACCCGTCTCATCGCGCGCGTCGCTTATTTCCCGCAGCTTGTTCGCCTTTACCAAATCCATAAACTTCCCGATTATCGCCTCGGACGTTGTGGTATACGGTATCTCGGTTATTTCTATGCAGTTGTTCTTTTTGTCGTAGACGTACTTTGCCCGCATTTTAAAGCTGCCGCGGCCCGTTTCGTATATGGCGCGCATCTCGTCCTCGTTGTATATTATATCCGCACCCATCGAAAAATCGGGCGCGGGCATATACTTCATAACGTCCGCCTTCTCGTTCTTTAAAAGCGCGACCGTCGCGGCGCACGTCTCCGCGAGGTTAAACGAGCATATGTTGCTCGCCATACCTACCGCGATACCCTGGTTGGGGTTTACGAGTATATTCGGGAACGCCGTCGGCAAAAGCGTCGGCTCCTGCATTTCACCGTCGTAGTTATCGACGAATTTAACGGTGTTTTTGTTTATATCCCCGAAAATCTCCTGACATATCGGTTCGAGCCTTACCTCGGTGTATCTCGGCGCGGCGTAAGCCATATCGCGCGAAAACTGCTTGCCGAAATTACCCTGCGACTCCACAAGCGGGTGCAAAAGCGCCTCGTGACCGCGCGTGAGACGAACCATCGTCTCGTAAATCGTCGCGTCGCCGTGGGGGTTCAGTTTCATCGTCTGACCGACCACATTAGCCGACTTCGTGAGCTTGCCGCCCAAAAGCCCCATTTTGTACATCGTGTACAAAAGCTTTCTGTGCGCGGGCTTGAAGCCGTCTATTTCAGGTATCGCTCTCGACACTATAACGCTCATCGCGTAGGGCATATAGTTTTTTTCGAGCGTTTCCGTTATCGGCTGCTCGTCTATCGGAGCGTAAACTATTTCCTCGTCCTCTGTCTTTTTCTTTCTTGCCATGTTTTGTTCCTTTCAAACGGATTTAGCTCAAATCGAGCATTTCCATATAATCGCCGCCGAAGTCGGCGATGTAATCCTTTCTTTCCTGCAGACTGTCGCCCAGGAGAATATCGAACATTCTCGCTGTTCTCTCCGCGTTTTCGGGCGTCACGCGTATAAGACGGCGCGTGGCGGGGTGCATCGTCGTGAGGCTCATCATGTCGGGCTGGTTCTCGCCCAGACCCTTCGACCGCTTAATATCGTAGTCGTCCTTATCCTTGCTAAGCCCCTGTTCGTTCAGCATTTTTAATATGTCGTCCTTTTCGCTGTCGGTGTAGGCGAAATGCTTTTCACCCTTCCTCTTACCCTTCGTAACGGCTATCTCGTACAGCGGCGACTCCGCGATGTACACCTTGCCCTTATCAATGAGCGTCGGCATAAGGCGGTAAATCATCGTAAGCACGAGCGTGCGTATCTGAAAGCCGTCAACGTCCGCGTCGGTGCAGATTATGACCTTGTCCCAGCGCAGTTTGTCAAGGCTGAACGCTTCGATACCGCGGTGGTTGCCCGCCTTTATCTCCACTCCGCAGCCCAGAACTTTAACAAGGTCGGTTATAATATCGCTCTTGAAAATTCGGGGGTAGTCCACCTTTAAGCAGTTTAATATCTTGCCGCGTATCGGCATGATCGCCTGGAACATCGGGTCACGCGCCAGCTTGCACGAGCCGAGTGCGCTGTCGCCCTCGACGATGTACACCTCGCGTTTCGTAACGTCCTTTGTGCGGCAATCAACGAACTTTTCGACTCGGTTCGTAATATCCATCGTGCCTGTAAGCTTGCCCTTGATCTCGATCCTTGTCTTTTCGGCTCTTTCACGGCTGCGCTTGTTCACAAGCACTTGGTTCGCTATCTTTTCCGCGTCGGTCTTATTCTCGATAAAGTATACTTCAAGTTGTGCGCGCAGAAATTCCGTCATAGCGTCCTGTATGAATTTATTATTTATAGCCTTCTTCGTCTGGTTTTCGTAGCTCGTCTGCGTCGAGAACGAGTTTATGACGAGCGCGAGACAATCCGCGACGTCTACAAAGCTTATCTTTGAGTCGCTCTTGGCGTACTTGCCGTTTTGCTTTAAATACTTGTCGATCGCGTACACAAACGCGTTTTTTACAGCCTTATCGGGCGAGCCGCCGTGTTCGAGGTAGCTTGAATTGTGGTAGTATTCAAGCATATTAACTTTATTTGAAAAGCAGAACGCGACCTGCATCTTCATCTTATAGTCCTCTTTGTCGGCTCTGTCGCGTCCCTCTCTTTCCGTTTCCCACGTCTCGACCATAGTAAAGCCCGTGTCGCCGACCGTTTCTTTGAGGTAATCCACGATACCCTCTTCATAGAAATACTCGGTCATTTCCATACCGTTTTCCGTCTCGTTGTAGAACACGAACCTGATACCGGCGTTTACCATAGCCTGCTTGTTCAGCGTGTCCTTGTAGTATTCGGCAGGTATATCCGTCTCCGTGAAAACGTCCTTGTCGGGTTTCCAGCGCTGCGTCGTGCCGGTCTGCACGCTCCTTGTGTCGCGCTTTTCAAGACCGCCTATATTTTCGCCCTTTTCAAAGTGCAGCGTGTAAACCGTCTTGTCGCGCACGACCGTGACGTCCATGTACTCGCTCGAATACTGCGTCGCGCAAGCGCCCAGACCGTTGAGACCGAGACTGTAGCTGTACATACCGCCTTTGTTGTTGTCGTATTTGCCGCCCGCGTAAAGCTCGCAGTACACAAGCTCCCAGTTGTAGCGCCCCTCCGCCTCGTTGTAGTCGAGAGGTATGCCGCGTCCATGGTCGCGAACCTCTATCGAACCGTCCGCGAAACGCGTGACCTCTATGAGGTCGCCGTAGCCCTCGCGCGCCTCGTCGATAGAATTTGACAATATTTCAAAAAAAGAATGCTCGCAGCCCTCCAATCCGTCCGAGCCGAATATGACCGCCGGACGCTTTCTTACTCTGTCCGCGCCTTTAAGGCTCGTTATGGAGTCGTTGCCGTATTCCTGTTTCTTTTTCGCCATCTGTGCAATTTCCTTTCTTAACCAAAATCAAGATATAGAAGTTCTATTATAATTATACCACCACATATGCTATTCTGTCAAATACGGCGGTTTCTCGTTTAGATTAAAATAATGTTACAAAACTCAAAATTCTTCGCATAAGTATTGTTTTGGCGGAAAAATTGTGATAAAATTTAAATGTATTATGTTAACGGAAAGGTAAGGAAACGAAGATGATGAACGCCGCATACGTATATCTTCAGATATACAGACTGTTTGACGATGTGACGCCCGTCAGAGCCGACTGCGGAAAACTGTGCAACAAGGCTTGCTGCAAGGGCGACGACAGCGGTATGCTGCTGTTCCCGGGCGAGGAGGAAGTGTTTAAACTTTTAAACCCCGACGGAATACGCGTTGAGAAAACAAATCTTCAATACGAGTTTGAAGGGAAAAAGCACACCGTTTCGCTTGCCGTGTGCGACGGAACGTGCGACCGTTTTCAAAGACCGCTTGCGTGCAGAATTTTTCCACTCACGCCTTATCTTTCAAAGGACGGCAGCATGGAAATTATCATCGACCCTCGGGGAAAGGGTATATGCCCTATGGCGAAGGCGCTGCTTTTGGAGGATTTCGACGGCGCGTTTGTGCGCAACGTTCGCCGCGCGTTCACGCTGCTTATGAAAAATGCGCGGTTTGGGGCTTTTATGAAAATGTACTCGGAATATATCGACGAGTTCGGAAAATTTTATGACTGATGGATTGGAAGGGATTTAATATGACCGAAAACGAAAACGGAGCAACGGACGAAATATCCGAAACGGATAACACAGACGTGCCTTATCCCGTGACTTACGAGGTATCCGAGGATAACGCCGCCGCTGCGGCAGCGGGCGAAACGGACGAAATTGGGGAAACCGCGGAGGACGATTTCCAAATCCCCGCGGACGATGAATATAACGAATATACCGAGCCGGACGATTATGCGGAAAACGCGGAGGAAGATGTGCCGACATACGTTTCGGATGACATATATGATGACGAATATAAAGATGAAAACAGCGCGCCCCGCAAAGTACGGTTAAAGCCCTTTATTATCGGCGCGTCGGCTGTCGTGTTTGCCGCGCTGTGCTTTTTCGGCTGCGCGCTCACGACCGTAAAGAGCGACCGCGTGATGAAAAACGTTTACATAGAGGGAGTGAACGTCGGCGGTATGACTTACGACGAGACGCTTAACGCCATAAATTCGGCAAATCTTTTTGAAAATACAGATATAACGCTTACCGACGGTGAAACGGAGTTTACCATGTCCGGCGCGGACATAGGGCTTGCGGCTCTGCCGGAGGACACGGCGCAAAAAGCGGTGGATTACTGTAAGCACGATAATATATTCGTAAAATCGTGGCTCGCCGCAAAGCTTATTTTTACACATCACGAGATCGTGCCCGTTCCGCAGACGGACGAGGCTATGCTCGGAGCAAAGCTTGACGAGTGCGGCAATTTAATGAAAGGCGAGAGAAAAGAGCATTACATCGAATTTAACAAGGAACAGATCGCGACGGTTTTTTCGGGTAAAACGGGTTACAACGGCGACCATACAAAGGCTTATGAGCAGGTGGTAAACGCGCTTACGGGCGAGCGTTTCAAGGACATTCATGTTGATTTTGAAACGTCGCCGCCGGAGACAATGACGATAGAGCGTATCGACGCGATGATATACAAGGATCCCGTAAACGCCGAATATGTGGTTGACGGAAATTCCGTTTCAATAACCGAGGACATGACGGGACGGTACATAGACAAGGACGCGGTAACTCCGCTGCTCGCAAATATTTACGAGGGCTGCGAGCCGGTAAACATTCCTTATAACATATCATATCCCGACGTTACGTCCGAGATACTTAACGACAAGCTGTTCGCGAACACGCTCTCGACGTATTCGACCTCCTACGGCGGCTCGACGTGGAACCGCTGCCAAAACATCGCCCGCGCCGCGTCGCTTATAAGCGGTACGGTGGTGGCTCCGGGCGGCATATTCTCCTTTAACGACACCGTTGGACACCGCACGGCTGAAAACGGCTTTTATACCGCGAAGGAGTACATTAACGGCGAGAGCGTGGACGGTATCGGCGGCGGAACGTGCCAGGTGTCAAGCACGCTCTACAGCGCGGTGCTGTACGCCGACATGGGCATAGTCGAGCGTCTCAACCACATGATGACCGTCGGTTACATACCCCTCGGACAGGACGCGACTGTAGCGGACGGCGGCGTTGATTTCCGTTTCAGGAACACGAGCGACTACCCGATTAAAATTTCCGCGTACACAAGCGGTTCAAGCGTGTCAATAAGCATAATCGGAACGGCGTGGGAACCGGCGCGCAAGGTCACAATCTCAAATAACGCGACGACGCAGGGCGAGAACACCGTTGTTTACTCGACGCGCTACGTATACGAGAACGGCAGCCTTGTTTCGACCGACACGCTTAATTCCAGCACGTATATGCCGCACAAGCAAGCGATGCAAAGCGTGGAGGAAGAAGTGGAGGAAGATTCGGAGGAAGATGATGAAAGCGAGTAATTTAAGAAGAAAACGGTAAAAATTTTAAATTCACTCTTGCAAACCGAAGAAATTTGTGCTATAGTATAGTAAATTATACGACAATGGCGTTGTATGACAGGGAGGACTGTCATATAACGCCTTTTTGTTTCAGGGAGTTGATGAATATGGTAAACGAGGAGCTTACGCGCCATCTGGCGGAACTTAGCAAAATCGAGTTCACCGACGACGAGTGCGCGGCTATGACGAAGGATATGGAAAGCATTATCGCGCTCATGGACAAGGTGTGCGAGTTTGACTCGTCCAAAAAGGCGTACGCACTCGACGCGGTAGGCTACGGCGACATTCGCGCCGACGAGTACAAGAATTCGTACCCGACGGATCGGATAGTTGCGAACGCGAAAAACGTGAAGAACAACAGCTTTGTTGTGCCGAAGGTTGTGTAACCGCCGTAAAATAATTGGAAGGGGTAAGGTATATGTCACTCGCGGATATCAGGAAAAGGCTCGACCGAAAAGAGATAGGCGCGGTTGAGCTTACGAAGGAATATTTAAAGAAGATAGAGGAAACGGACGGCAAAATAAACAGCTATATCACCGTCTGCGCCGAAACCGCCTTAGAGGACGCAAAACGCGCCCAAGAGGCGATTGACGAGGGCAGGGGCGGAGCGTTTACGGGATTGCCCGTTTCCGTGAAGGATAATATATGCACCGAGGGAGTTAAAACGACGTGCGCGTCGCGTATGCTGGAGGACTTTGTGCCGCCGTACGACGCGACGGCTGTAACAAAGCTAAAAAACGCGGGCGCGGTAATACTCGGCAAGACGAATATGGACGAGTTCGCCATGGGCGGCTCGTCGCAAACGTCGTACTTCGGAGGCGTTAAAAACCCGTATGACACGACCCGCGTGACGGGCGGCTCGTCGGGCGGCGCGGCGGCAAGCGTAGCCGCCGGACTTTGCGCGGCGGCTCTCGGCTCGGACACGGGCGGCTCGGTCAGACAGCCCGCCGCGTTCTGCGGCGTTACGGGGCTTAAACCCACCTACGGCGCGGTGTCGAGATGGGGACTTATAGCGTTCGCGTCGTCGCTCGACCAGATAGGCGTTGTCGCGAAAAGCGCGGAGGACACGGGCTACATCTTAAACGGCATTTACGGCTTTGACGAAAACGACGCCACGTCCTCAAAACTCGCGAAGGGCGGCTACACCGATAAGGTCGGAGCTGACGTGTCTAATATAAGGATAGGCGTGCCGAAGGAATTTTTCGCCGACGGCATAGACGACGAGGTAAAGACGGCTGTTTTAAAAGCCGTTGACTGCTACAAATCGCTCGGCTGCGAAATAACGGACGTGTCGCTGCCGTCGCTCGAATACGCGGTGTCGGCGTACTACCTCATATCGTCAGCCGAGGCGGCAAGCAACCTCTCGCGTTTCGACGGCATAAAGTACGGCTACCGTTCGGGTCTCGGCGAGGACTACAGCGACCTTATCAAAAATTCACGCCGCGAGGGTTTTGGAGACGAGGTAAAGCGGCGCATAATGCTCGGCAACTACGCGCTCTGCTCCGGCTACTACGACGCGTACTACAAAAACGCGACGCGCATCCGTACGCAGATACGTAAGGAATACGCCGATATATTTGAAAAATGCGACGTTATCTTAACGCCGACCGCGCCGACAACGGCGTACAAAATAGGCGAGCAGGAGAACGACCCCGTCAAGAT
>CANQIP010000031.1 GCA_947623955.1 uncultured Clostridia bacterium
AATGTAGACAAGGAACGTATTCAAAACGACATCACATATTGCAATGAAAACATCAAAACAGTTTATCACAAATTATTTGATGAAGCACTTGAAAAATATAACGCTAAACAAATACGCAAGGACAGGGTTATCAACGATTACTACGAAAAAATCCGAACAGGTAAGCAGGAAAAGCTGTTCCATGAGATTATTCTTCAAATAGGCGATAAGGACAACATGGGTGCAGAAACCGAAAACGGGCAGCTTGCGAAGGAAATTCTTGACGAGTATATGAAAGAGTTTCAAGACCGCAATCCAAACCTTTATGTATTCTCGGCTCATCTGCACATGGACGAAACCACGCCGCATCTGCACATAGATTTTGTTCCGTTCACCACAGGAAGTAAGCGAGGACTTGAAACAAGAGTGTCACTTAAAAAGGCTCTCGAAACTCAGGGGTTCGTCGGCAATGGTAGAAGCGATACGGAATGGAATCGGTGGGTCGAATCCGAAAAAGAGAAATTGTCGGATATTATGCTCGAATACGGCGTTGAGTGGGATAAAAAAGGCACTCACGAAAAGCATAAATCCGTCAGCGAGTTTAAGCGGGATAAACTGGTCGAGGAAGTCGAAACTCTTGAAGATAAAAAACAAGATTGTATAGACGATATTTCCAAATACAAAAAAGCGGAGGATTTTGCGCTTTCCACCGCTAAAAAGCTGGAAGATGAAACCCTAAAAATGCTGGAACCAACGCCCTTGATGCCCGCTAAAACGTATAAGACAAAATATGCAGAGCCATTTATAAAGAAGCTGATTAAAATCATCAAAGACCTCGCCCGAAGATGTTTCCGGGCAGAAAAAGAAACAAAACAGTCTGTTTCCGAGATTGCACGACTGACAGACGAGAATAGCAAACTAAAATCACGGGTATGGGATTTGAATATGGAGAACAGTAAACTGAAAGTTCAGGTCAGAGATTTTACCAGAATAAAGGAATATTTTGGAATTGATAGGGTAAAAGAGATTTTGAAAACAGTTGGTAAGTCAAGGCAAAAGAAAAAGGTCGATGTATCGAGATAAACAATCATAAATAGTGCTGGCCCACACAGAAATGCAAAACATTTCTGCGTGGATAGGTGAAAAATAGAAACGTGGCTTAAAAACTGTTGACTTATTTGCGGATTTGTGCTACTATATATTGTGTATGATTAGGTGTAATAAAAGCAGAGAGGAATAGATATATGATTACCGAAAAAATCGGCAAACGCATCAGAGAGTTGCGCAAAGAAACAGGATTAAGCCAAGAAAAATTTGCGGCAAAAATTGGTATGGACAGGACTTATTATGCAAGCGTTGAATTGGGGAGAAGGAATATATCTATCATAAATCTTGAAAAGATAGCACAAGGATTAGGTATGTCATTAGCCGATATGTTTTTAGGAATATAACACCATAATTATGAAAATAAATTTGAGGAGGTGTCTGTATTGAATAATACTTTAACTGTAAAACAAAATGAGTATAAGACATCTTTTATAAATAATCGCAGATATTTAGGTAATAAATATAAATTGCTGCCGTTTATCACGGATGTAGTTGAAAAAGAATGTAAAGGAGTGAAATCCTTTGCTGATATATTCGCGGGAACAGGAGCTGTGTCCTCTGCGTTTACAGATAAAGTGATAATAACAAATGACCTAATGTATAGTAATTATATTTGCAATTATGCTTGGTTTGGAAGTGAAGCATATAATAAACAGATAGTCATAGATTATGTTGTATATTATAACTTTCTTTCTGATATACAAGATAATTATATGACGGAAAACTTTTCAGACACCTATTTTAGCCGTGACGATTGCGCTAAAATCGGATTTATCAGAGAAGATATTGAGGAGAATTATAAAATGAAGAATATCAATGGCAGAGAAAGAGCGATTTTAATCACTTCCTTGTTGTATGCAATGGACAAAATAGCAAAGACTTGCGGACATTATGACGCATATAGAAAAGGTGCCGAATTTGATAAGCCTCTTGAGTTGTTAGTCCCGTTAGCAGAGGTTCACAATAATCTAAACAATCAATGTTACAACGAGGATGCAAATGAATTAGTCAAAAGAGTTGCTGCGGATTTGATTTATATAGATCCACCTTATAATTCAAGACAATATTGTGACGCGTATCACTTGCTCGAAAATGTTGCACGTTGGGAGAAACCAGAGGTTTTTGGTGTAGCCAGAAAGATGGACAGAACAAAATTAAAAAGTAAGTATTGTACGCGAAACGCAGCAACGGCATTTGAGGAGCTAATTGAAAATATTAAAGCTAAATATATATTACTCTCATATAACAATATGGCTGACAAGGGGAATGATCGTTCCAATGCAAAAATATCAGACGAAGATATAATGCGTATTTTGGGGAGAAAAGGTGTTGTAAAGGTCTTCGCAGAAAGTTACAAACCATTTACAACGGGAAAATCAGATATTTCCGAGAATAAGGAACGCCTGTTTTTATGTACGGTAACAAAGTAAGGAGTAAAACAATGATACAGTCACCGTTGAATTATACTGGCGGCAAATTCAAGCTGTTGCCTCAAATATTACCCCTTTTCCCAAACAATATTAACACATTCGTTGATTTGTTTTGCGGCGGTTGTAACGTAGGAATAAATGTAGAAAGTAAAAGCGTTATATACAATGATGTGGATGAAAATCTTTTATGCTTATATAACACTTTTAAGAACTTGGACAAGCGGTCGGTCTTTGAATGGATATATGATATTATTGATGAATACGAGTTATCTCTTGTAAGCAAAAATGGCTATGACTACTATAAGTGTGAAAGCAGCAAGGGGTTGGGAATCTATAATAAAGAAAAATTCCTCAAGCTGCGGACAGATTTCAATGAAAAAAAGAGAAGAGGAAATTATGATTATTATTACTATGTAATGTTATATGTAATCATAGTTTATGCGTTTAACAACCAAATAAGATTCAATAGTAATGGAGATTTTAATCTTCCCGTCGGCAAGCGGGATTTTAATAAAAAAATGCAACAAAAATTATCAGATTTTATTGATAAGATAAAGGAACAGGATTGTAAATTTACTTGTCTTGACTTTCGGGAATTTGATGTTGAAATTCTTGAAAATGACGATTTCGTATATGTTGATCCGCCGTATTTGATAACTTGCGCCACATATAACGAGCAAGGTGGTTGGTCTGAAACTGATGAAAGGGATTTGCTTACATTTTTGAATAAGCTACATGAGAAAAAATTAAGATTTGCTTTATCAAATGTTTTGCGCAGCAAGGGAAAAGAGAATACGATATTGCTTGAATGGCTTAGTGAAAACAAAGAGAAATATAAGGCAATTAACTTGGATTATAATTATTCAAATTCAAATTATCAGACAAAAGACAAAACGACTAACAGTGAAGAGGTTTTGATAATAAATTATTAAGACTAACTATTAAAAGTCAAGAGGAAAAATAAAAAATTTTCAAAAAAATAGTTAGGTAAGTTGCACATTGAAAATTGCATGACAACAAGAGCAACAAGGTTGCTCGGTCAAATATTATGAGGACAATTACGCTTGGAAAGCTTGCCCGGTTTTCTGCAAATGGAAAATTACTCTTACGAGTTTTTTAGCAGCATGAGATACTGCAACATTGTAATGTTTACCCTCGGCTAATTTCTTTTCGAGATAGACAGTGAATGTTGGTTCCCAACGGCAGACATATTTAGTTGCGTTAAACAAGGCGTATCTGAGACACCTTGAGCCTCTCTTTTCCATATGCGAGTGAGTTGATGTCATTTGTCCGGATTGATAGGTGGACGGTGATAAACCTGCATAAGCAAGGATTTTATCGGGTGAAGAAAACATATCAAAGTCGCCGATTTCCGCGATAATCATTGCGGCCATGCGATAACCGACACCGCGAATGGACATAATCGGAGAATTGATTTTATCCATAATTTCCTTTATGGCAGATTCAATCTCATCAATTTCAGAGGTCAATTCATCTATGAGTTTAATGGTATGCCTCAGTTCCAGAGACTTAGCCGGCATTACAGAACCGATGGAGTTTCTTGCGGTGTTTCTGAAACGGATGGCTGTATCTCTATCATAGTGACCTCTGGATGTTGTATAGAGAATATTGGTTAATCTTGTCATATGAGCTCCGGCTATGTGATGGGCGGACGGATATTCGCTAAGCAGCGCATACACAGACTTCATATGCAGCGTTGGAACAAGCTTTTCCAATTCCGGGAACAGAATGTTGACGAGTCTTGATACAGACTGTTTCAGCTTAGCGCGCTGAGAAACTTTATCAAATCTGTATCTTGTTAGTGACTTTAGCTCTTCGTTATGGTATAATGTATTTGAGTAGGACTTTAAGTTCACATCAGACATTAACATCATAGCGATAGTATGGGCGTCAACCTTATCTGTTTTGGTTTTACGCAAAGACAGACTTTTGCGGTACAGATTGGTATGTAAGGGATTGATAACGAAGGTAGGGCAACCTTTATCAAGAAGATAACCCAGAAGATTGTATGAGTAATGTCCTGTGGCTTCAAGCCCTACTTTTACATTACTCAAATCATCACAAGAGGATTTAATCTTCTCATAAAGGCTGTTAAAACCTTCCATTGAGTTAGGAATAGTGAAAGCGCTGAACAGCACTTCACCGGCAGAATTGCAGATAAAGCAATCATGCTTATCCTTAGCGACATCAATACCAACAAAAATCATAGTAAAACCTCATTTCATAAAATATTTGACACTGTTTAGATCCACAGGGACTCTCTGCGATTGTAACCTTGTTCTAAATAAACCGTCATGCGGTATCTAACTGATTAACAACTGTACAAAGAGGCTGTGGTTAGAGCCTTAATAAAAACCGTCACGCGGTAGGAGGAACGAACTAATCCACAGCATCTATAACAGTATAGCATATATCCATAAAAATGGATATTTAAACTATAATTATATAATACAAGGAGGACTGTTATGAAAAGGAGATTGATTGCCGTAATAGCGGCGGCGGCTCTCGCGGCGGGAGCGATGCCCTCGGCAATAGCGGCAAACGGCGCGGCTGAACCCGTGCTGCGCTACACGTTTGACAATAAAAATCCGCTTGCCGACGAAAACGGCAAAAACGAATTAAAGCTCACGGGCGGCGCGTCCGTTACCGACGACGGCAACACGGGCAAGGCGCTCACTCTTGACGGTGTTGACGGCTGCGCGCTTTTGCCTGAGGGAATTTTAACCGACAATTTCACCGTCGCGTCGTGGGTAAAGATTGACCGCTTTACCGCGTGGGGACGCGTGTTCGACTTCGGAACGGACGCGAACAACAATTTCTTTTTCGCTCCGTATTCGGGCAGCACGGCGAGAATTGAGATGAAGTCGCCGACCGGCACGGACACTGTTGACACGGTGCAGGAAACGGAGCGCGACTGGGTACACTACGCCGTCACGTATGAAAACGGCACGCTAAATTACTACAGAAACGGTCTGCTCGTCGACACAAAATCCAACATGTCCGTAAAGCCGACCGATATTAAGGACAACTTAAATTACATAGGCAAGTCGCACTACGACGGCGACGCGTACCTCGCGGCGGCGGTCGATGATTTCCGCGTGTATGACAAGGCTCTGAGCGCCGACGAAATATCCGCCGTATTCGCGGAGGGCGAAATTAACCCCGCGGTACTGCTCGGCTCGTACACGATTGAAAACGGCGCGCTTATAACGGGCAGCACGCTCACGCTGCCACAGACGGAAGGACTTATTTGGAGCGAGACGGACGACCTCGGTCTTATAGACACGCAGACGGGCGCGGTAACTCACCCCGAAAGCACGGCGAAGGTGACGCTCGCGGCGGAGTACGGCGGCGAAAAGGCGGAGTACACCGTTTACGTCGCGGGTACGGCGAGAAGTCCATACACCGTGAATATTGACGCGTCCGACAGGTCGAGGGATGTTTCCGATATTATGTGGGGACTGTTTTTCGAGGACATAAACAGCTCCGCCGACGGCGGCTTGTACGCCGAAATGGTGCAGAACCGCTCTTTCGAGATTGCGGCTGACGATAATTTATATTCGTGGGAAACGTCGGGCGACGCGAAAATCAGCACTGAAAACCCGATGAACGAAAACAATCCGACATATATCACGCTCGGCAAGGGCGCGAGCATAACGAATGACGGATATATGGGCATGAGCGTTAAAAAGGACGCTGTTTACAACTTTTCCGCACGTGTGCGCGGCAACGCCGATTTGACGGTTTCGGTCGGCGGCGCGTCAGCCGAAGTCAAAGCCGACGGCTTGGACTGGCAGGAGATAACGGCAGCTTTAACGGCTGTCGAAAACGCGTCCGACGCTAAGCTTATCGTCAAGAATACGGGCAAAGCTGTCGATATGGATATGATTTCGCTTATTCCCGAGGACACATACAAGGGTCACGGACTCAGAAAGGATCTAATGGAGGCTCTTGAGGATATGCACCCGAAATTCCTGCGTTTCCCCGGCGGCTGCGCCGTTGAGGGCAATACCATGGACGTGGCGTGGAACTGGAAGGACACCGTAGGCGACGTTTCGGAGCGTAAGGAAACAGTAAATATCTGGAGCCCTGCCGACGGCACATATCAAATGACCTACGGCTTGGGCTTTTACGAGTATTTCCAAATGTGCGAGGACTTGGGCATGGAACCCGTGCCGATATTAAACTGCGGTCTTTCGTGCCAGGTTCGCTCCGGCGGAAACGAGGACGAAAACCATGTCGTTCCGATGGACGAACTGCAGCCCTACATTGACGACGCGCTCGATTTGATAGCGTTCGCGAACGGCACGGACGAGAGCAACGAGTGGGTTAAATTAAGAAAAGAAATGGGTCACAGCGAGCCGTTTAACCTCAAATATATCGGCATCGGCAACGAGCAGTACGGCGGTATTTATTTTGAGCGTTACGCGGAGTTTGCGAAACAGATACACGAAAAATATCCCGACATAAACCTCGTCACAACGTCCGGCACGGCGTCAAGCGGCTCGAACAACGACCTCGCGTGGAACTGGATAAACGCGAACACCGAGCTTGCCGACCGCGTTGACGAGCATTACTACGAGAGCGCGGACTGGTTCAAACAGCACGCTTACCGCTACGACGATTACCGCCGCGACACAAATTCAAAGGTATTTTTGGGCGAGTATGCGTCGAAGGGCAACACGTGGTACAACGCGCTTTGCGAGGCGGCGTTTATGACAGGTCTCGAACGTAACGCCGACGTTGTGCGAATGGCGAGTTACGCGCCGATGTTTGCGAAGTACGGCAACACGCAGTGGACGGCGGCGAACATGATTTGGTTCACGAACGACGACTATGTTCTCACGCCGAATTATTACGTGCAGTCGTTGTTCTCGAACAATCACGGCGATTATACCCTCCCGACCGATGTGGAAATGAGTGGTATACCGGCGGAGGACTATCTCCACGGCGGTGTTGTGCTCGGTTCGTGGGGTACGCAGAACGAGTTT
The DNA here is from genome assembly GCA_947623955.1 of uncultured Clostridia bacterium. Taxonomy (GTDB): domain Bacteria; phylum Bacillota; class Clostridia; order UBA1381; family UBA1381; genus Hominilimicola. The sequence goes on from CANQIP010000031.1 coordinate 7,529, forward strand.
AAGGACGCGTATATACAGCAGAATATACCGATAGAGGGCGGCAGCGGCGACATTGACGTTTCGCCCGACGGCTGGCAAACGGGTATCGGCGAATGGACGATCGGCGCTGACGGCGTTATTGCGCAGACCTCGGACAGCACCGGCGCGACTGTCTACAACGACTGGGCGGCAGCGAACCCGTCAATGGCTGACAGAGATTACACATTCACCGTTAAGGCAAAGAAAAACGGCGGCGGCGAAGGCTTCCAGATAGGCGTTGCGGCGGAGGACGGTATGAATTATTACCGCGTCAACGTCGGCGGCTGGGGCAACACCACCGCGAAAATTCAGCATATAGTTAACGGCGTGAGCGCGGACGTAGGCAACGCCGCGGAACAGTCGTACATCGGCGGCGTGCATATAAACGACGGCGAGTGGTACGACGTCAAGGTCGAGGTAAGCGACTATGAGATCAAGGCGTATTTAAACGGCGAGTTTATCTGCTCGTACACGAAACCGAAGGAGTACGGTCCCCTTTACGCGTCAAGCACGTACGACTCGGAAACGGGCGAAATCATAGCGAAAATCGTAAACACCACAAGCTCCGACACGACTGTAGAGATAAATATCGACACGCCGAGAGGAATGGGCTTTGACACTTCGGCAAAGGCGAAAACAATCACAATGTCCGCCGACACAAGCGCGGTAAACACGCTCGAAAACAAAGACAATATCGTTCCCGCCGAGGGCGAGTTTGAGGGTATAGGCGGCAGCTTTGACTATCCCGTAAAGGCAAATTCTTTGAGCATCATACGCATACCGACAATGAGCGTGAACGCCGTGTCGCCCCCGGGATACGATCATCAGGCGTACATGTCGGGTTACGGCGACGGCACGTACCGCCCCGACAGTTCTGTTACTCGCGCGGAGGCTGCGGCGCTTATAGCGCGTACATCAGAATATTATGACTACAATCATACCTACAGACTTGCCCGCGCTTTCAGCGACGTTAAGAACGATGCGTGGTATACGAACTATGTGAATTTCCTGACTGAGAAAAATTATATTGCAGGATACAGTGACGGCACGTTCCGTCCCGACCGGACAATAACAAGAGCGGAAATGGCGAGAATACTTTGCGTTCGTCTGGCGGAGCCGCCGGGATTTGATACGGCATTTACCGATGTTCAAGGACACTGGGCGGAAAGTTATATCGCGGCGTTGAGCGTGAAAGGAATTATAACGGGTTACGAGGACGGCACGTTCCGTCCCGACGCGCCCGTGTCGCGCGCAGAGATGATAACGCTTATAAACCGCGCGCTCGGACGGTTTATAGAAAACACCGACTGGTTCCCGAACGAGTTTACCGACGTTCCGAAATCGCACTGGGCGTATAAGGAATTTGTCGAGGCGGTCATACCGCATAACACAAAACAGTGTCAAGGACAATAAAAAATTGACCCCCTCTTATGAGGGGGTCAATTTTTTATTCAACTATCATTTCATCTATATTCACAACGTCGCCCGCACCCATCGTAAACACAATGTCGCCCTCTTTGACGTTTTCCTTGAGGTACTTTGCGATGTCCTCAAATTTGTCGATATACGACGCGTTTACACCTCTCGCTTTGATTTCAGCCGCGAGGTTTTCGGGTTTTGTAACGCCGTCGTCCTTTTCACGCGCCGCGTATATGTGCGTCAATATGAGTTCGTCCGCGTCGTCGAACGCCTCGGTAAACTCCCTCCACAGCGTCCGCGTCCTCGAATACGTGTGCGGCTGGAACACGCATACTATCCTTTCGTGCGGGAATTTCTTCGCCGCCTTGAGCGTCGCGGCAATTTCGGTCGGATGGTGCGCGTAATCGTCAATCACAACCGCGCCGTTTAAAAATCCTTTCTTTTCAAACCGGCGATGCGTACCCTTGAACGTCTCTATTCCCCTTGCCGCCTTTTCAGCGTCAACGCCCGACAGTCCGCACACCGCTATAGTCGCGACGGCGTTTAATATGTTATGCTCTCCCGGTACGTTAAGGCTTATATGACACACCTTACTGCCGTTTTTCATAACGTCGAACGACGGAAAGCCCGCGTGGTACGTTATGTTTGCGGGATAATAGTCATTATTTTCCGACATTCCGTAGGTGATAATGTCGAGGTCGTCCGCGCCCTTTAAAGCGTCCTTTACGTTCTTATCGTCGCCCATAGCCACAACGCTGCCGACGCCCTTTGTAAGATACGCGAACTGACGGAAGCTGTCCTTTATCATATCTATACCGGTAAAGAAGTCGAGGTGATCCTCCTCGATATTCGTGATAAGCGCAATCGTGGGATAGAATTTCAAAAAGCTGTTCGTATATTCGCATGCCTCGGTGACAAAATAATCATCGCGGCCCGTCTTTATATTTCCGCCGATAAGGTCAAGCTCGCCGCCGACGCTTATTGTGGGATCGAGCCCCGCGCCTATGAGTGCGTGCGCGAGCATTGAGGTCGTTGTGGTCTTGCCGTGAGTGCCGCTTACGCCCACCGCGTGGTGGTACTTTTTCATCACCGCCCCGAGAAACTCCGCGCGGTCAATCACGCGCTTGTTTAAGCTGTGCGCAAGAACCATTTCGGGGTTATCCTCCTTTGCCGCAGCCGTATGCACTACGACCGCCGCGTCTCTTACTCCCCTGTCGTTTACCGCGCCCACGCCGTAGACAATATCCGCACCCATATCGGCAAGCTTATCGGTTATCGCGCTCTCGTGCCAGTCCGAGCCGGTGACCTTGTACCCCGCCTGAACGGCTATCTGCGCCAAACCGCTCATGCTTATGCCGCCTATTCCTATAAAATGTATGCCGTCGTTTTCGGAAAGCTCTGATAACATAAATCTGCCCATGGAAAAACTCCTTTTTACAATGCGTTAAAAATACCTATTAAATCTATTATACACCCGAAAAACACAAATGAAAACCCCTTTTATCAAATTTTAGAAAAATCACGCAAAAAACGGCTTTTTTGTTGATTTTGCGACTAAATATCCGCAAAATGCTTGACAAATCGCAATTTTTACAGTATCATAAACTTAGGCAGAAATATGTCGAAGGGTGGTGAAACACATGGAAATCACAGATATCAGGATTAAGAAGGTTACCGGCGAAAGCAAGATGAAAGCGGTTGCTTCCGTAACATTCGACAATGCGTTCGCAGTTCATGATGTGAAGGTTATTGAAGGTCCCGAAAAGTTATTTGTGGCAATGCCTAGCAGAAGAACTCCGGACGGAGAATACAGAGACATTGCTCATCCTATCAACAGCGACATGCGTGCAGTGCTTGAAAGCAGAGTTTTGGCGGCGTACGATGCGATAGAAGATGAGCCTGAAATCACCGAGGAAGCATAATATATTTTAACATAATTTATATAAAATAAAAGCGTTTCACAGGGAAACGCTTTTTTAAATTCCTCCCGCTGCTGTGATACGGCTTTGGGAGTTTGCGCTTTTAAAATAAATTTTTAAAAACATATTGACACATATCGCATATAGTGATAGTATTATATAGAAAAGAAAAAAGCAGTGATAGAGGCGCGTTTTCGTATCAGTAAGCTTTATGAGGTACGCAGCTGCCGTTGATTAAAGACGAAAGGACAAAACGCCGAAGCGGAAATATTGACTGCGCGTATTTCCCGCTGGGCATACCGTTAAGAACGGTATGACTGTCATTTGAGCCGCTTATGGCGGCAAAATGTTGAGCTATCGTCGTTTTGCAGATACAATCCACGCAAAATATGGCAGCAGCTCAGTCTGCTGCTTTTTTAAACTAAAAATAAAGGGAGTTTTAGAATGAAGGACAATTACAAGGTAGGTATCATAGGCGCGACGGGTATGGTGGGACAGCGTTTCATAACGCTTTTGCACGACCACCCGTGGTACACGATAGAGGTTCTCGCGGCGTCGCCGAGAAGTGCGGGCAAAACGTATAAGGACGCGGTCGGCGCGAAATGGGCGATGAAAGAGGAGATTCCCGCAAGCGTCGCCGATATGGTGGTAATGGACGCTACCGGCGACGTTGAGAAAATCGCGTCTATGGTTGACTTCGTGTTCTGCGCGGTCGATATGAAAAAGGACGAGATAAAGGCTTTGGAGGAGCGTTACGCGAAAGCGGAGTGCCCTGTTGTTTCAAACAACTCGGCGCACAGACACACTCCCGACGTGCCGATGATAATACCCGAGATAAATCCGCAGCACATCGAGATTATCCCCGCGCAGAGAAAAAGGCTCGGCACGAAGCGCGGCTTTGTTGCGGTCAAGTCGAACTGCTCGCTGCAGTCGTATCTGCCCGCGATGGCGGTCATAAATCAGAAATACCCGATAGACCACGCGCTCGTTACGACGTATCAGGCGATTTCCGGCGCGGGCAAGACGTTTGAGACATGGCAGGAAATGGTTGACAACCTCATCCCGTACATCGGCGGCGAGGAGATGAAGTCGGAGGTTGAGCCGAATAAGATTTTGGGCAAGATAGAGGGCGGCGAAATCGTGCCGTCAACGGAACTTCAGATCGAGTGCCAGACGTACCGCGTACCCGTTTCGGACGGTCACACGGCGGCGATATTCTTCTCGTTCAAGGACGGCGTGAATAAGCCGTCGGTCGGGGAGATCGAGAATATGTGGCGTGAATTCAAGGGCGTACCGCAGGAGCTTACTTTGCCGCACGCGCCGAAACAGTTTATTCACGTTTACACCGAATCAGAAAACCCCGACCAACCGCAGATTAAGACGGCGCGTGAGATCGACGGCGGTATGGCGATAAGCTGCGGCAGACTCAGAGAGTCAACGCAGTACGATTACAAAATGGTTTCGATGAGCCATAATACATTAAGAGGCGCAGCCGGCGGCGCGGTGCTGCTCGCGGAACTTTTAACAGCAAAGGGTTATATGGATTAAGGCAAGATGCGGTTTCCCGTGAGCCTCCCCTACTAGGGGAGGTGGCGCCGTAGGCGTCGGAGGGGTATGTGCGGCACATTGCGATGATGCTGTAAATATGATTTATCGTGATAAACCCCTCAGTCACTTCGTGACAGCTCCCCTAGTAGGGGAGCCATACGTAAGGGACGGCGCCCCGACGTCCCGCATAACATAATAAATTGATATAGGAGGATATAAAATGAAAACATTACCGTTCACAGGCTCGGGCGTTGCGATTATAACGCCGTTCGACGGTCAAAAGACCAATTATGACGAGCTTGGCAAACTTATTGAATTTAACATTGAAAACGGCACCGACGCGGTCATAATCTGCGGCACTACCGGCGAGGCGTCGACTATGCCGGACGAGGAGCATCTCGCGGCTATCGAGTACACCGTTAAAAAGGTAAACGGACGCATACCCGTAATCGCGGGCACGGGCTCAAACGACACGCGCCACGCGATAGAGCTCACGAAAAGAGCAGAGGAGCTCGGCGCGGACGCGATACTTTCCGTCACGCCGTACTACAACAAAACCTCGCAGCACGGACTTGTCGCACATTTCACGGCTATCGCGAACGCCGTTAAAATCCCGATTATTCTCTACAACGTGCCGTCGCGCACGGGCATGTCGTTCAACATAGACACGCTGAAGGAACTCGCGAAGGCAGAAAACATCGTCGCGGTCAAAGAGGCAAGCGGCAACATCAGCTACATGGCGAAGGTCGCCGCGGAAGTACCCGAGCTTTACATATACTCCGGCAACGACGACATGATTGTTCCTACGCTGTCGCTCGGCGGCAAGGGCGTTATATCGGTACTGGCAAACGTAATGCCGAAGGAGACGCATGAAATGTGCGCGAGCTTCTTTAACGGCGAAGTGGAAAAGGCAAGAGATATGCAGCTCAAGCTGCTCACGCTCATAAACGATTTGTTCATCGAGGTAAACCCCGTGCCTGTAAAAACGGCTCTCAACATGATGGGCTTTAACGCCGGCAATCTGCGTATGCCGCTTGTTGAAATGACGGAGGAGCATAAGGCTAAGCTCGCAAAATCAATGGCAGAGGCGGGTATTAAACTCGCGTAAAAAGGAGAAACGTCCAATGATAAAAATAATAATGAACGGCTGTAACGGTAAAATGGGTCAGGTCATATCGCGTCTCGCGGCAGCCGATGACGAGTGTGAGATCGTCGCGGGGTTCGACGTGAACGACGCGAAGGAGAACGCGTACCCCGTATTTACCGACCCAAATGAATTTACGGGCGATGCGGACGTTGTGATTGACTTTTCGCACCCCTCGGCGCTCACGGGTATTTTAACGTACTGCAAATCGCGCAAACTCCCCGTTATCCTCGCGACGACGGGTTACACCGACGAGCAGAAGGCTGAATTTAAGAAGGCGTCGGAGGAAATCCCCGTGTTCTTTTCGGCGAACATGAGCCTCGGCATCAATCTGCTCATAGACCTCGCGAAAAAGGCGACGAAGCTTTTGGAGGGCAATTTTGATATTGAGATTGTCGAGCGTCACCACAACCAGAAAATCGACGCTCCCTCCGGCACGGCTCTGGCGATTGCCGATGCGATCGACGAAACGCTGTCCTTCCCCGCCGAGTACGTGTATGACCGTCACGCGGTTCGGAGAAAGAGGAAGAAAACGGAGATCGGTCTGCACGCCGTACGCGGCGGCACGATCGTCGGCGACCACGAGGTTATTTTCGCCGGCACGGACGAGGTTATAGAGCTTAAGCACAGCGCCCACAGCAAGGAGGTCTTCGCCGTCGGCGCGATTAAGGCAGCTAAGTTTATTGCAACCAAACCCGCCGGTATGTACAACATGAGCGATATTATAAGCGAGCTGTAAAAACATAAAAAAAGCGTATCGTATGATACGCTTTTTTGTTTGCTCTTTTTAATCAGTCCGCGAACATCGGGGTTGAGAGGTATCTCTCGCCGGTGTCGGGCAGGAGCGCGACGATTGTTTTACCCTTATTTTCGGGGCGTTTCGCAAGCTCGGTCGCGGCCCATACCGCCGCACCGGAGGAAATACCCACGAGCATACCCTCCGTTCTCGCGATTTCCTTACCCTTCGCGAACGCGTCGTCGTTTTCGACTCTTATGATCTCGTCGTAAATGTCGGTGTTGAGCGTTTCGGGAACAAAGCCCGCGCCGATACCCTGAATTTTATGCGCTCCGGCTCTGCCCTCGGACAGTACCGGCGACGACGCGGGTTCTACGGCGACAATTTTAACCTCGGGCTTTTTTGACTTCAAATACTCGCCCACGCCCGACAGCGTGCCGCCGGTGCCTACGCCCGCGACGAATATGTCAACCTTGCCGTCGGTGTCGTTCCAGATTTCGGGGCCCGTTGTAGCCTTGTGATATGCGGGGTTCGCGGGGTTTGTGAACTGGCTCGGAATAAAGCTGCCCTCTATTTCTGCGGCAAGCTCATGCGCCTTCGCTATCGCGCCCTTCATACCCTGCGCGCCGTCGGTAAGAACAAGCTCCGCGCCGTATGCCTTCAAAAGATTTCTTCTCTCAACGCTCATCGTCTCCGGCATCGTGATTATTATTCTGTAACCGCGCGCCGCCGCGACGGACGCGAGACCTATACCCGTGTTACCCGAGGTCGGCTCGATTATAACACTGCCCTTTTTAAGCTTACCCGTTTTCTCCGCGTCGTCCACCATAGCTATCGCAATTCTGTCCTTTACGCTGCCCGCCGGATTGAAATACTCCAGCTTTGCCAGAACAGTTGCCTCCAAATTGTTTGCACTCTCGTAATTGGTAAGCTCCAACAGCGGCGTGTTGCCGACAAGCTCCGTTATCGCCTTATATATTTTTGACATTATATTTTCCTTCTTTCCTAAAAATTCAATCTGTTCCTGTTTTTGATAAGCACGGGTATTATAACAGCCGACGCGACCATGCTCATCGCCCACTGTATCGGCGACGACACGAGCGACACAAGCGCCTGCGCCATTCCGAAAATCGGGAATTCGGCTATGAAATATCCGCCCGTCACTATCACGAGCGACGCTGCCGCCGCGAGTATGTACCGCTTTACGCTCTGTTTTTCGTGCAGGATTTTACCTATCGTAAATCCGAGTATTCCCTTTATTATGAGCGTCGGTATACAGTAGATTGGAAATCCCGAAATCAAATCCGCCAGGCTGTGACCCACCGCGCCGACAGCCGCACCCGCCACGGGCCCCATAACGAGCGCCGCCGCGTAGATAACGCAGTCGCCGAAATGCACGTAACCCTCGCCTATCGGCACCTTCGGAAATATCGTCAGCACGCACGCGAGAGCCGCGAGTACCGCGCACCGCGCGATAAATACCGTTTTATTCTTCATTGTTATCCCTTCTTTGATGTTGATACAGTCATTATACCACCGCTTTGAACGCGTCGTCAAGAGCCTCGATAAGGTCGTTTACGTTTTCCGTGCCTATCGACAGTCTTATCGTATTCGGCTTTATGCCCTGCTCCAGAAGCTCCGCCTCGGTGCATTGCGAATGTGTGGTCGTCGCAGGGTGTATTACGAGCGACTTAACGTCCGCGACGTTGGCGAGCAGCGAGAAAATTTCGAGGTTGTCGATAAACTTCTGAGCCTTCGCCGCGTCGCCCTTAATCTCGAACGTGAATATGCTTCCGCCGCCGCTCGGAAGGTACTTGTTATAGAACTCGTGACCCTCTTCGGTCGGGAGCGAAGGGTGGTGTACCGCCTCGACCTGCGGGTGGCTGTTAAGATATTCAACGATTTTAAGCGCGTTTTCCACGTGACGCTCAACCCTAAGTGACAGCGTTTCAAGTCCCTGAAGGAATATAAACGCGTGGAACGGCGAGAGCGTCGCGCCCGTGTCGCGCAGAAGTAT
>CANQIP010000032.1 GCA_947623955.1 uncultured Clostridia bacterium
CGCGTCATAAACACCTTGTGCGTTCTGCCCGCGTATGACATTGTAACATCGGTCTTATTGTAGCCCGTCACATATTTTAGGTTTACATAAAAGCTCTGATGAGGCATGGCAAAGTAATTCACCTCGCTCTCTATCATATCCTTTATCTCGGAAAAGATTTCTTCCGTTTCAAATTCGCACTGCACAGCCGTGATTTTCGCGCGACGTCCGCTGTTGGATATGTATATTATGTCCGAAACGGCGATGTCGGTTTTGAGCTTGTTTTTGAAATTGGTTACTGTGATTTTCTTATTCGCCGTTTCTATCCGCTCTATTGCGCTGTCAATGCCGGAGGAAAGACGCGCTCGGTCGATAGGCTTTGTGAGGTAGCGAATGGCGTTCACGTCAAAGGCGCTGTCGAGATAAACTGAATAATTCGTGATGAAAAACACAAGGCAGTCCTTGTTAATCTCATGCAGCCGTCGCGCGAGGTCTATCCCCGTCATACCGTCCATTTCCACATCAAGAAACGCAATATCAAACTTGCCAGCTTTGAGCAGCTCCGACGGGTCGGAAAACTTGTCAAATGTGTAATCAACGCCCTTTTCGTCGAGCACCGAGCCGATAATCTCATACTCCGCCGCCAAATCCGCCGCGTCATCGTCGCATATAGCAATCCGCATATTTCCACCTCCGTACATACCATTCTATCACATTTTCGCAAAACATGCAATGCCCGAACCTGTAATCGGCGGCAATAAAAACAATTTATAGTATAAACGCGGACAAACGGCATATCCTAAAAATTAGAAAGGAGTAAAAATATGAAAAAAATAATATGCTTAATGATATGCCTGTCCCTCACGCTCGGGGGGATAAACGTATTTGCGGAGGGCGAGGACGCGCCGAATCTCGGCATAGACGCGCGAGCCGCAATTCTTATCGAGGCTGACAGCGGCGAGGTGCTGTACGAGATGATGCCGGACGAGCAGGTGCCGATAGCGAGCGTTACGAAAATAATGACGATGCTGCTTATAATGGAGGCGGTCGATAACGGCACGCTGACGCTCGACGATATTGTGACGGTCAGCGAAAACGCGATGAGTTACGGCGGCAGCACGATGTTCCTTGAGGCGGGCGAGAAACTGAGCGTAAACGATATGCTTAAAGGTATCGCCGTCGCGAGCGCGAACGACGGCTGCGTCGCTATGGCTGAGCATCTTGCCGGAAGCGAGAGCGCGTTTGTGGATATGATGAACAAAAAGGCGCAGGAACTCGGTATGAAGAATACGCACTTTGTGAACACGAACGGTCTTGACGCAGACAACCACTACTCCAGCGCGCGCGACGTGGCGATAATGTCGCGCGAGCTTTTAAAGCACAAGACCATTTTTAACTATACTTCCATATGGACGGACACGCTCCGCGGCGGCAAGTTTCAGCTTGCGAACACAAATAAGCTGATACACTATTACGACGGCGCGAACGGCTTAAAGACGGGTTCGACGTCAAAAGCGCTGTGCTGTCTGTCCGCGAGCGCGAAACGCGACGATATGCAGCTTATAGCCGTAATACTCGGCGCGCCGACGAGCGCGAAACGGTTTGACGGCGCGCGTGCGATGCTTGACTACGGTTTCGCGAATTACTCCGTGAACGTACAGGTAGCCGCGGGCGATAATATGGGCAGCGTACCCGTCGCGAAGGGCGAGACGGACAGAGTGGAAACGATAGCCTCGGAAGGCTGCTCGGTGCTTACCAAAAAGGGCGGCGAGGAAGATATAGAAAAGGAAATTGTGTTTAACGACAATGTTACCGCGCCCGTAAAGGCGGGCGATAAGCTCGGCACGGTGAGCGTGAAACGCGGCGGCGAGGTGATAGACGAGATAGATCTTACCGCCGCGGCGGACGTGAACAAAAAGGGTATAACGGCGATGCTGCGCGAGCTTATTTTGTCCGTGTTCTTCGGCGGCGCGGATAAGTGCGAGCCGACGCCGCAGCCCGACGCGCCGCAAAATGACGCCGCCACTTGAAAAATCGGGAAAAGTGTGGTAAAATACGCTTACAATACAGCGAAAGGACAAATCAAATGAAAAAAATCATATCGACAATACTGGCATTAACGCTTGCCGCCGCGCCGACAGCCGCGTTCGCGGGAAGTCTCAATAAGGAAATAAAAGCTTACCCGTGGGCTGAAACGGCTGCGCTGTACTGCTACGACAACGATATACTGTCGGGCGACGAGTACGGCGACTTTGACCTCGGCGGCAATATAACGCGCGCGCAGATGGCGCGTATATTTACCGACGCGTTCGGTCTCGCGCAGGCGGACGAAACGATTTTCGCCGACTCCAAGACGACGGACTGGTACTATCCGTACTCGCTCGCGATACAGGACTGTATGCCCGTAAAGGGTGAGAATTTTAACGGCGGCGAGTACGTGACGCGTGAGGAATTTGCCGCGACGCTCGTGAAGGCGTCGGGCGGAAAGGCGGCAAGCAGTTTCTCGGTCGCGAATTACAGCTTTGACGACGGCGCGGAGGTTGACGACGCGTATAAAAACCTTGTGGAAACGGCAGTTAAAAATTTGTATATGCGCGGCGACGAAAACGCGCTTTTGCACCCGAAGGACTTACTGACACGCGCCGAGGCTTGCTGCATACTGTACCGCGCGCTAAACCCGACGGACGGCTTAACGTCGATATTCGGCGAGAGCGAGGTCAGCGAGGAACAGGCGGTCAGATGGGCGACGGCATGCGGCGGCTCGGAGCTTTTCATTAACGCCGCGCCGCTATACTGGTACTACGGCGAGGTGTTCGGCATACGCCCCGACGTTATGTACGCGCAGGCGGGCAAGGAAACGGGTTACGGCAATTACGGCGGCGCGGTGCTGCCGGAGATGAACAACTGGGCAGGAATAAAAATCAAGGACTCCAAAGGCGATGCGACGGAGGATCACGAGTCGTTCGCGACGCCGGAGGACGGAGTAAGAGCGCACTTTAACCATATGTGCGCGTACACGGGTCTTGACCCAGTCGGCGAGGTGCATGACCGCTACTACGTCGCTCTCACGACCGAATGGGCGGGAACGGTAGAATATGTGGAGCAGCTCGGCGGCAAGTGGTGTCCCGATATAAATTACGGCTATCAAATTCTCGGAATGCTCGACGAGATGAAACGGTATTGATATTAAAAGGAGCCCGACAGTGGATATGCTGTCGGGCTCAATTTTTTAGATAATATGTGTACAATTTATAGAAAAATATAAAATTAACTGTTGAAAATGCACAATAAATCCGCACTTTTTTTGTAAAATTATACGGTTTTCATTTTACAGCCGCCATAAATATTTACTTTAAACGGAATTTGTGATAAAATATACTATTATAATAGGTAAAAATTTTATTTCAGGAGGCGAGGAAAAATGAATAAATGCCGTTTCCCCGATGACGAACTTAACAGATTGCCGTGCGGCGCGGTAGCTTTTGAGAACCATGCGCCGTGGAAGGTTCTTTACGCGAACGAAGTATATTTTTCTTCGTTCTCAAACGATGACGACGTAAATCTTAATATATCCGACAAGTATGGCGAACAGCTTGAAACGGCAGCCGCGAAGGCGCAGGGCGGCGACAGCAAAAAAATTACATATACCGCGAAATGCGGCAACAGAACAAAGACGATAGAAATGTCCGTTTCGTCATACGCGGACGACGCGCTCCTCGGTATTTTATGGGACGCGACGGAGTACAGCCTTATGGCTGAGGAGGCGGAAAACGAGAAGGAAAAATTCGCGGAAACGATGTGCGACTCGAAGAATATCGTATTCGAGCATAACCTTAAAAAGAAAACGCACACCTTCTACATGCCCGACGGCGACGGCAGCTCGGTCAAGATAGTGAAGAACGTCGGCGACGAGGCGGGTATGCCGCCCGAGGCTCTCCACCCCGAGAACAGGGAATTTTTCTTAAACAACATATACAACCCCGAGGAGAGCGTTCTCGCCGCGCAGATAATGCTGCCGGGAAAAGATACGTACAGGTGGTACCGCGTTACGCGCCAGTTTGATTACGACGACGACGGACATCTTGCCCGCGTTTTCGGCGTAATGGTGGACATAGAGGACGAGAAAACAAAGGCTAAGGAGCGTCAGGCAGAGGCGGAGATAGACTCAAACCTCCGCATATACTACAGAAACGCCGCGGTAAAGCGCATCGAGGATTACTTAAAGAAAAACCCCGACCGCCGCGACTACGCGCTGCTTGTAATGGACATCGACAACTTTAAGAGCATAAACGACAATTACGGACATCTTTACGGCGACACGGTAATAGAAATGGTGGCGCACGTTTTGGCTGACATACGCCCGAATTTCTCGATAGCCGGACGGTACGGCGGCGACGAGTTTTTCCTGTTCGTTTTCGCAGCCGATAAAAAGGAGGTCAAGGAGACAGCCGATAAGATAATACTTAAAATTCTCGACTTCCGTCTCGTGAACGGCGGAAACGTGTCGTGCAGTATCGGTATTTCGCTCGGCGAGCAGTTTGACGAGCAGCCGCGCTACAAGGATATGTTTGAAAAGGCGGATAAGGCTCTGTACGCCGCGAAAAAGAACGGTAAGGCGCAGTGGCAGCTTTACAACGACGGCATGGACGAGAGCAGCGGCAGAGCCATCGATTACGAAACGGACGACGACACGAGCAAGGAAATGCTGGAGCAGAAGGATTTGATGAAGGTATTTCTCGAACTTTCCGCCGCCGCAAAAACGAACGACGACACGATCTACGGCATAATAAAATACATCACGGCGAAATTCGACTTCGACTGGATGCAGGTCATGCAGGTGAACAGCAAGGACGACCTCATAACCGTTCGCTACGAGTGGTCGCGCGACTCCGAGTTCCACAACAACGCAGGAAAAAGCGGCTATTACGTTCACTCGGATATAATGAAGTTCCGCAACCACTTCGAGAAAAATCCCGTGTTCAGCGTCACGCCGGAAAATACCGAGGGCTTTTCGTCGAAATTCCAGCGCGAGTTTGAGAAGAACAAGGACTACAGCATGATTTACATCGCCGACACGACCACCGACGAGAATTTCTACATGTTCACCTGTATACGCTTTGACAAGAACAAGGAATGGAAGGAAGAGGAGCAGGAAGGTCTGAATATCGCGACGAAGATCATGACGATGTTCATCGCGCAGGCAGGCAGAGGAACGCAGCGCGAGATAGAGCTGCAGAAGGAAGTGGACGTCGACAAGCGCACGGGTCTCTACAATATGGATAAATTCTACACGGAGCTCGGCAGATTGCGTAAATTCGCGGCGGAGAACGGCGAGGATATAGTCGTGTTCCACTGCGAGTTCGGCAACATGATACAGTTAAATCTGAAATACGGCTACCGCGCCGGTGACGATATGCTCGCCGATTTCGGCAGATTTATAAGCGGCAACACGGAACCCGCCCGCGCCGTATTCGGACACGTAAACGGCACGGACAATTTCCTTTGCGCGTTCCGCATAGGCAGGTACGACTACAATCTTATTAAAAAGTACAAAACCGAGTACGAAACCTTCTGCCGCCGCCAAAACGAGAAATACCCGGGCGTTGACCTCGTGGTCAGAACGGGCGCGTACGTCTTAAAGGACGGCGAGGAAGGCGGTATCGGTTTCAGCAAGGCGCACTTCGCGGTAAAGCGCGAGAAAGACCGCCACAGAAGTATGTTTGAATGGTACGAGGACAAAACAAAAGAAAAGCTTTAAAAAATAAGGCTGCGCAAAACGCGCAGCCTTTTGTATCATAAATTCGTTATATCCTTGTCTATATCGGGCATATTCACAAGACCTATCGTCTTAATATGCTCGATTTCTTTTGCGTTCATCGGTTTCGCGTCGGGGTCGGGGTCGGGCATTTCCACATGGAGCATATCCGCTTTCAGCAGCGACGCGACAGGCTCAATACCGAGTTTTATCATCTCCTGACCGACGAACCGCGCGATAATGCCGCCTCCTATGTCGTTCGTGTGTGTGTAATCCCTTCCTTCGCCGTCGCCCCAGAAATAATCCCACGCTTTGCGCGCTCCGGCTCTTTCAAAAAACTCCGTCGTGCGCGTCCACAGGTCGATAAACGGAACATCCTTTTCCTCGCATACGGCTTTTACGGCGTTACGGTAGTCGCCCAACAGATTTAACAGTGTGCCGTCCTCGTTGAACAGTATGCGGTTGATAGGCGAGCATATTATCGGTTTCGCGCCCCTCTCGCGCGCAAAATCGACGAGATACCGCAGATTGTCGGCGTAACCCGTGAACGCTCCAAGCTCCGCGATTTTCTGGTCGTTGTGACCGAACTCTATAATAAGGAAATCGTTCTTCTTAATCTTATCCTTGAACGCCGCGAAATTTATCTCCATAAAATCCTTCGTCGCGCTGCCCGACTGCGCCTGATTTTCGACCGCGATACCGTTTTTGAGCAGCATCGGGAACATCTGACCCCAGCCGCAGTACGTTGACGACGGCGTGTAGGGGTATTCGGCGGGCTGGTCGGTAACGGTGGAGTCGCCGGCTATGTAAATCACGGGAATATCGACGGGCGACGCGGTCGCTATTGCCGTAAAATCACCGTCGCACGCAATGTCTATCTCCACGCCCTCCGCGATAATGTCGTCCTCGTCGCGGCGCAGCTTGTCGCATACGCTGACATTAAACGTAAAGTCGCGGCTCTCGCCCTTTTTCATCTCACAATTCTGCACCATGACGCGCCTTGACTGCGCGTAAATTGTAAACGTAATATCCTCGTGTGCCGTGACGGAAACGGTTACCTCGTACGTGCCGTGAGGCGCTTTGAGCGAGATGTGCAGCGGTTCGTTATTGTAGTTCATTTTGATTGCTCCTTAATTAAAATTTTGTTTTATCGTGCCGTTTTGGTACGCGTCCATGAGCGCCCTAAGCTCGCGTATACGCTTAGCCTGCGCCGCGCCCGCGTCGGTGTCCTCTATGAGCAGACGCTTGGGCGCGAGGTCAATCACGTCGAGAGTGGAATAAATATCCTTTTCCTTCTGTATCGCGCTCTGCGCCGACACAAACGCGTCATGCGCGCTTAAAAGCAGACCGTGCGAGTTAAATATCAGCGTGTAGCCGGCAAGACCCGTGACCTTCTGGTACGCCCTCGACAGACCGCCGTCAATCACGATAAGCTTACCGCCCGCCTTGATAGGACTTTCACCCTTTTTAATCTTAACCGGCACGTGACCGTTTATAATATGCGAGTACGCGTTTTTATCAATGCCGAACTCGTCCAAAATCATGCCGCACACCTCCGGCTGTTCGACGAGGCGGTAATACTCGTCTTTTATCTCCGTCCACGTGCTTTCGTCCTCGATGAAGTAACGCTCGAACGTCGTCATTTTGTTTTTGCCGTACAGCGGCGAAAAGCAGCCGCACCATAGGAACCACAGAAAGTCCTCGCCGTACTCCTTCGCCTTTGAACCCCTACGTCCGAAAAAGCCGTCGCGCGCAATTTTGTCAGCCATATCCATGAGCGACTTGCCCTTTACCTTTTTACCCGCGAGCGTCACCTCGCGGAACGTGCCGTCGCTGTTCATCGGTATGCAGCCGTGGTAGAGAAGATTGTTGTTGCAGGAGTGGTAAATGCCGCCCTTCTCGTACAGGAAACGTATGTGCTTTTGCAGCTTTTCACTGCGCAGAAACGATGTGCGCAAAAGCTCCATTAACTCCTTTTCCTCGGTCGTAAGCTCGAACGGATTTTCGGGATCGACGGTGGGGAAGTTGGTATCCGTAAGCTTGTGCGTCACACCGTCGAGCGTTATCGTGCCGTCCCCGTAATTTATCTTGTCGAGCATAAGGTGACTGTCCATTTCAAATTCGGGGTGACGCAGAATAAGCTGACCCTCCAGCTTAAACTCGATAATCGAGATAGCTTTATGTATACGCGCCCACACGTTCTCGTCGTGGCGCGACATTCTTACCTCGTTGGGATTTCTGAGCTTGAACCGTTCGCACGGGTCGTCCGCGTACGTTTCGAGCGCGAACACCGTGAGCGGGCGCATATTTATTCCGTACCCGTCCTCGAGACAGTCGAAATTCGCGTACTTTGTGGATATGGATATGACGTTAGCGATACACGCGAGCGAACCCGCCGCCGCGCCCATCCACTCAACGTCGTGGTTGCCCCACTGAATGTCTACGCTGTGGTAGCCCTGGAGCGTGTCGAGTATAATATCGGCTCTCGGGCCGCGGTCGAATATGTCGCCGATGATGTGAAGATTGCCTATCGCGAGCGTTTGTATAAGCGTCGAAATGTCGACGATAAACGCGTCCGCCTGACCGAGCTCGACTATTGACGAAATCGTTTCGTTGTAGTAGTTGGACTTGTCCGAGCCGTAATCGTTGTCGGCGTGGATAAGCTCGTCGATCGTCGAGCCGAACGTCTGCGGCAGGAACGAGCGCACCTTCGCCCTCGTGTACTTCGACGCTATGACGCGGCATATCTCGATAAGGCGGTAAAGCGTGATTTTGTACCAGTCGTCGATGTCCTCGACCTGTGATTTTATAAGCTCCAGCTTTTGTTCGGGGTAATATATGAGCGTGGCGAGTATCTGTCTGTCACGCTCGGACAGCGTGCGCCCGTAAATGAGCGCGATTTTGTCCTTTATAACGCCCGACGCGTTCTTTAATATGTGCAGAAAGGACTCGTATTCGCCGTGAATGTCGCTCATAAAATGCTCCGTGAGTTTCGGCAGCTTTTGCATTGACTGCAGGTGTATGATCTCCTTCGCCGCCGCCTTGACCGTCGGGTACTGCTGCGACAATAGCGTGAGATAGTCAATATCGTATTCCATGTGATACCATCCTTTCTGAATATAAAATATATGCCTCCCCTACTAGGGGAGGTGACGCCGAAGGCGTCGGAGGGGTTTGGTTTTATAGAGAATAAACCCCTCAGTCACACTTGCGTGTGACAGCTCCCCTAATAGGGGAGCCTTACAACGGGCGACCGCGAGGGTCGCCCCTACGGATTAACGATGTGAACGGGACGTCGTGGGTGCCGTCCCCTACGCCCAATTTTATAAATTGACGCCGTAGGGGCGAACCGTGTTCGCCCGCATGTCCCTGCAATTTTCATTTTGCGTGTCGTAGGGGCGACCCTTGCGGTCGCCCGCATCCTACATCACCAAACCCGCGAGCAGCACAGCCGCGACGCTCACCAACGCAGCCGTCACAAGTCCGCCGCCGAGGAACGCGGTGCATATCGCCGTCGCGCACCCGATTGCCGAAACGACGACCGAGCCGGTGCAGAAAAATATCGCGGGAAACGTCATGGCCCCCAGCACCGCGTACGGCACGTAGTAGAAAAACGACCTCAGCCACACCGACTTAATTTCGCCGCGCAGGAGTATAAACGGCAGGGCGCGTATCAAGTACGTAACGCCCGCCATTATAAGCACGTAAACAAATATCCTCATTCGCCGTCCGCCGCCTTTCTCGGGAAGAAGGTCGCGCCGAGCGCGCTCGCCGTGACAGCCGCTATGATTATGACCCAGCCCGACGAAATAAACGGAGCGAGGAAATACATCGCCGCGCTTATCGCCACAGCAACCGCTACCGCGAACAATATTTTAATATCCCTCTTGACCGCCGGTACGATTATCGCGATAAACATAGCGTAAAGCGATATTTCCATAGCCCTCGCGAGGTACTCGGGCAAAAGTCCGCCCGCGAACGAGCCGAGAGCCGTTCCGACCGTCCAGCCGATATACGGTACGGCGATAAGTCCGAGCATAAGCGGGAACGTAAGCTCGTATGGAGTGGTTGACGCGACGATAAATATTTCATCAGTTACGCCGAATGCCGCCGCGAGTTTTTTACCCATTGAAAATTTCCTCATCTTCTGCGTCAGCGATATTGACATGAGCATGTACCGCGCGTTTATCACAAGCGTTGTGAGCGCCATTTCCGCGTACGTTCCGGAAGCGCCTATTATGTCTGCCGCAGCGACCTGTCCTGCTGACGTTAAGTTTGTCATTGAAATTATAATCGACCATATCGGCGCGATACCGTTCGCCACCGCCTTGATGCCGAACGCGAACGACACCGGCAGATAGCCGAGCGCGATAGGCAGACCGAGCAGCGCGCCTCTTTTAAACTGTTTTATTCTATTTAATTCCATAATTTACCCCATTTACCGTATATACAATAATTATACCTCAATTTGCCTTTTAAATCAATATAAAAAAGCAAAATATTCACGTGCCGCAGGTATTTTTTGCACGCGCGCGGCGGATATTAAAAGGAGAAGAAACCGCCAAAGGAGAGAGTGAAATGGCTGATATAAACATAGATGAAATGATAGACGGATACGTTAAAAAGGCGCAGAAGGCGCTCGAAGAATTTATGAGTTTTACGCAGGACGAGGTTGATAAAATCGTTAAGGCGATGACGCTCGCAGGTCTCGACAAGCATATGGAGCTTGCGAAGATGGCGGTTGAGGAAACGGGCAGGGGAGTGTACGAGGACAAAATCACGAAAAATATGTTCGCGACAGAGTACGTGTATCACTCCATAAAGGACGAGAAAACCGTCGGCGTGATAGAGCAGAGCGATTTGGAGGACTACGAGGTTATAGCCGAACCCGTGGGCGTTATATGCGGCGTTACGCCCGTCACGAACCCGACCTCGACGACGCTGTTTAAGGCGATAACGTGCATAAAAGCGCGTAACCCGATAATTTTCGGTTTCCACCCCGCGGCGCAGAAATGCTCCGCAAAGGCGGCCCAAATCGTGCGTGACGCGGCTGTCAAAGCGGGCGCGCCGGAAAACTGCATACAGTGGATCGAGCATCCGTCCGTGGACGCCACGACCGCGCTCATGAACCACCCCGGCGTCGCGACGGTGCTCGCCACGGGCGGCAGCGGTATGGTAAGAGCCGCGTACTCGACGGGTAAGCCCGCGCTCGGAGTAGGGCCCGGCAACGTGCCGTGCTACATTCACAAAAGCGCGGATTTGGAGCGTGCCGTAAACGACCTCGTGCTTTCAAAGACGTTTGACAACGGCATGATTTGCGCGTCGGAACAGACCGTGATAGTCGATAATGAGATACACTCGGAATTTGAGCATCTTATGGAAAAGTACGGCTGTTACTTCGTGCGAGATGATGAGGTTAAGCCGCTTTCGGACTACTGCATAAACAGTGAAAAAGGCTCGGCAAATCCCGAAATAGTGGGAAAGAGCGCGGACTTTATCGCCGAAAACGCGGGCATAAACGCTCCGAAGAACACGAAAATCCTTATCGCAAAAGTGGACGGCGTGGGTGAGGAATATCCGCTTTCACGCGAAAAGCTGAGCCCAGTACTTGCCTACATTACAGTAAACTCGGCTGACGAGGGAATAGCGAAGGCGGAGGAAACGGTTATGTTTCACGGCATGGGTCACAGCGCGGTGATCCACGCCCGCGACGAGGAAGTTATAAGGAAATTTTCGGATGTTCTGAAGGCGAGCCGCATTATAGTAAACTCGCCGTCCTCGCACGGCGCAATAGGCGACATTTACAACACGAATATGCCGTCGCTCACTTTGGGCTGCGGCAGCTACGGCGGCAACAGCGTAAGCGGCAATATCACGACGATGAACCTCATAAACAGGAAAAGGGTGGCGCGAAGGAGAGTAAATATGCAGTGGTTCAAAATTCCCGACAGAATATATTTCGAGCGCAACTCCATACAGTACCTTGAAAAAATGCCCGACATAAGCCGCGCGTTTATCGTCACGGATCCCGGCATGGTAAAGCTCGGCTACGTGGACAAGGTTCTGTACTATCTGCGCAAGCGCGAAAAATACGTCCATTCCGAGATTTTTTCGGACGTTGAACCCGACCCGTCGATAGAAACGGTGCGCGAGGGCGCGGAGATGATGAACGAGTTTAAGCCCGACGTTATAATCGCGCTCGGCGGCGGCAGCGCGATGGACGCGGCAAAGGGTATGTGGCTTTTTTACGAGCACCCCGACGTTGACTTTAACGCGCTAAGACTGCGTTTCCTCGACATCAGGAAACGCGCGTTCAAGTTCCCGAAAATGGGCAGGACGCGGCTCGTCGCGATACCCACCACATCGGGAACGGGTTCGGAGGTAACGAGTTTTGCCGTAATATCCGACAAAAAGAACAACATGAAATACCCGCTTGCCGACTACGAGCTTACGCCCGACGTGGCGATAATCGACCCGCAGTTTGTTATGACGCTGCCAAAAAGCGCGACTGCCGACACGGGTCTCGACGTTCTCACGCACGCGATAGAGGCTTACGTGTCGGTCATGGCGTCCGACTACACCGACGGGCTCGCGATAAAGGCGGTGCAGCTTGTGTTTGAATATTTGCCGCGCGCGTACAAAAACGGAGCGTCGGACGAGACGGCGCGTGAAAAAATGCACAACGCCGGCTGTATAGCGGGTATGGCGTTTACGAACGCGTTTTTGGGACTTAACCACTCAATCGCGCACAAAATAGGCGGCGAGTACCATATACCGCACGGCAGAGCGAACGCCGTGCTGTTGCCGCACGTCATACGATACAACGCTTCGAAACCGTCAAAGCTCGTGTCGTTCCCGAAATACGACCGTTTCAAAGCCGATAAAAAGTACGCCGAAATCGCCGCGGCTCTGAATCTCCCCGCGTCAACGGCGGAGGAGGGAGTGGAGAGCCTTGTAAACGCGATTATAAATCTGATGAAGGAAGTGGATGAGCCGCTTTCGTTTGCCGAGTGCGGCATAGACGAAAAAACGTATGCCGAAAAGCTTGGCGAGATAGCGGAAAAGGCGTTTGAGGATCAATGCACGACGGCAAATCCGCGTCTGCCGCTTGTGAGCGAGATAGAGGAAATTATGATGAACGCTTATCGGGGACGCTAAAGTATGGGGACACTAAAATAGGGGACACTAAAATTTTAGTGTCCCCGTTTTTGTATGCCGTTATATAAATTTAAACTCTGTAACGTCAAACAATCCGCCGTCGGTGACGCGTATTTCGGGTATGATCGGCAGCGGCAGAAACGCGAGCGCGAGCAGCGGGTCAACGTCCTCGGTAACGCCTAAGGAACGCGCGGCTTTAATAAGCTCGTCGTGAATTTTCGCCGTTTCGGACGCGCTTTTCTGCGTCATAAGTCCGGCTATTTCAAGCTCCAGATACGCCATGACCTCGCCTCCGCCGCACACGGCTATACCGCCGCTTTTGCCGAGCGTGTTCACGGCGAGTGCCATATCCGCGTCGTTGTCGCCTACGACGATTACGTTGTGACTGTCGTGACCTATCGAGCAGGCGACCGCGCCGCCCGTAATGCCGTAATTCGTGACGTACCCGATACCCTTCGTGCCGAGATTGTGATGACGCTCTATGACGCACACCTTGCTCAGCTTATCGCCTTTGTGAGCCGTGACCTTTTTCGTCACAATCGCGTGCGGAACAAGCTCTATCGCGTAAAACTCGTCCTTCATTTCATCCGCGAAAAATTCGGGCGTTATTTCGGGTAGGTGAACCGTGTCCGTAACCTTCGACGCGTCGGTGTTTTTAACCTCAAACAGAGCCTTGCCGTCCTTCGCGGCAAGCACGCCGTCCTTGTACACCATGAGAATATTCGTAAGCTTTAAATCGTCCGCGACTACTATGTCGGCAGCGTATGACGGCGCGACCGCGCCGCGGTTTTTAAGCCCGTACATCTCACACGCGTTAAGGCTTGCCATAATAATCGCGTCAATATCGCTTATGCCGCATGACTGCGCCGTTCTTATACAGTTGTCGATACTGCCCGAGCGCAGAATGTCGCCGACAAAGCGGTCGTCGGTGCAGAACGCGCAGCGGCGCAGCGTGTAGCCGTTTACGCCGCCCGCGAGCCGCGCAACGTCGCGCGAGAGCGTACCTTCCCTCAAAAGCACATACATACCCTTGCTGATTTTTTCGAGCATCTCGTCGGTGCGGCTGCACTCGTGGTCGGTTTTAATGCCTGCCGCGGCGTAAGCGTCAAGCTCGCGCCCCGTGACAAGCGGCGCGTGACCGTCGATTTTGTCGAGACACAGCTTACCGAGCGTCTCGCCGTCAGCCGCGAGTATGCCGGGGTAGTTCATCATTTCGCCTATGCCGAAGAACTTGTCCTTGATTTTGTTTGTTTCCTCGGCTGTAAGCGTTGCGCCCGCGTGTTCAAACGGCGCGGCGGGAACACATGACGGCAGCATAAGCTTACCGTCGAGCGCGATACCCTCCGACGCGGCGAGCATATAATCCGTGCCGTCCGTGCCGCACACGTTCGTAATCTCGTGCGGGTCGGCGATAGCGGTCGTAACGCCGTGCGGAACGACAGCCGCCGCGTACTCGGCGGGCGTTACCATTGACGACTCTATATGCACGTGCGCGTCAACGAACGACGGCATGACGTACTTTCCGCTTACGTCTACCTCGTTTTCACCGCCGTAGCTGCCCACGCCGCATATAACGCCGTCTTTTATGAGAACGTCAGCCTTTTTGACCGTGCCCGTGAACACGTCGACGACGTTTCCGCCCTTTAATATTAAGTCCGCGCTTTCGCGCCCCATCGCGGTATTGATGTATTTTGATATGTTTTTCATATTGTTTCACCCCGAACAACCTATAAATATAATAACGGAGGATGTTGACGCAGAAAGGCTAGGGCAAACGCCCATACCTCATAAAGAAAATCATGCAACATCCTCCGTTGATACCAGTATAACAAATTCGGAGAAAAATGTCAATACGGGTTTTCGAATGTAAAATATGCGTATGGGCGAACCGTGCTCGCCCGTAAAACCCCTCAGTCACACTATGTGTGACAGCTCCCCTAATAGGGGAGCCATACGGCGTGCGGCTCACATCGTAGGCCTCCCCTACTAGGGGAGGTGTCGGCGAAGCCGACGGAGGGGTTTATAATCACTAAATCACACCCGCGCCCGTCTCCCTTTTACATATCTCGCGACCGCGTATGCGAGGAACGCGGCGACGGCTGCTGCTGCGGTGACAAGCTCAAACAAACTCGCCGCGCAAAACGCCCTGCTCATATGCGCGGATGAAGACATAACCGTCTCCGTAACGGGCGCGAAATGCAGATACACAGCCATATACGCTGCCGCAAATACGCCGTGCAGCGCCTTACCCGCAATATACGGGAAAAGGCTCAAATCGTACCGCGCTATAACAGCCATAACCTGCGCGTGAACGCTCACGCCCGCAAATCCGACTATCGCGGCGGTGAGTATGAGCTTTTTTGACAACGCCATATCGAGCGCGGCGATCTTGACCGTACCCGTCACAAATTCCATAAGTCCCGACACAACCGCGTCCGCCGTGCCGCCAAGCGGCAGAATACCCAATAAAAGTCGCGACGCGACCGAAAAGAACAGCACCGCGCCGCATACCGTGAGAATACTGCGTATACCGTTTTGCAGCGCGATGTCGAAAATCTCGCCCATGCCGCGCTCCGGCGTGGTCATAATCGTGGGCGGGGAGGAGTGCTTGTTCCTTCCGTAAAACCGAAACAGCACGCCGACCGTTATCGCCGCGAGTATGTGCGTCACGTACATTGCCGCGCCCAGCCGCATATTCGAGTACACAGCCATACCGACCGAACCTAAAATAAATAGCGGTCCCGAGTTACTGCAAAACGACAAAAGCCGTTCCGCCTCGGATTTTGAAAGGTAGTTGTTCGCGTAAAGCTCGCCAGCCGTGACCGCGCCCAAGGGATAGCCGCTTACAATGCCGAGCACGAACGCGCTCGACCCTGCCGGCGCGACCTTAAACAGCGGGTACATACAAAACCGAAACGCCCTCGCCATAACCTCGCAAAAGCCGGAATATATGAGAAGTCCCGAGCATATAAAAAACGGAAACAGCGTCGGCACTATCATTTCAAAACACAAATTTAAAGCGTCGCGTGAATAATCTATAGCCTTCTGCGCGTTCGCGACAAGCAGCGCGACCGTTCCCAGGATGAATATCCACAGCAAATATTTCGTTATCTTCAATTCCTTTTTCATAAAAAACACCTCCACACGCACATAACATAATATTGTACATAAACGCGTAAAATGCACATAAAAATAAAAAGGGAGTGATTGAAAATGGGAAAAAAGCTGTCGGAGATGGTAGCCGACGCGTGGGGCGTGCCGAAGGACGTTATAATGGACATGCCGCGCATAACGGTTACGGGCGATAGGGAGATATATATAGAAAACTACCGCGGCATCGCGGGCTT
>CANQIP010000033.1 GCA_947623955.1 uncultured Clostridia bacterium
GAAAAGACAAATCGGAACAGCAGGTAGACAGAATATGCCTTTGAATTTTTAGCAAACATGAAGTTACATTCTCCTTCCTATTATGTCAAGCCCTAAATGTACGTTTTTTAAGGCTTTGATCCATTTTTATACCTCTCAGGGAAGAGCCAATGGTGATGGATATCGTCGTATCTGGTACTGAATAGCTGATAGATGGGTATGGGGAATAGAGCGTCCTTTGTTTGTGCTCTATAAAGGCCATTTTCCCTCCGTTCAACTATGGTGGTGAACCTTCCGTGCCTATGGGGATCTTGTCCCAACTTCCTTCGTCCCACCTGTCCATACACCGAGTGCCAGCCAAGCTTTCAAACGGGGTCATGCCCCACGGAGAATACCACTGCTGGCTACGGCTCTTATTTGCTGTTGAATTACTACTGACCAGACATCCCTTTGGCGGCCCCGATAAATCAGTGGACGCTTTGCCTCCATTGTTCTGTCTTGCCAGTCGGTACTGATGTCGCAGACCCTGCGCCATCGTTTACGGGTTCCTTTTCCAGAACCCTGCCCAGCCGCCGCTCCTGTACGGTGGTTCGGCAAGGCTCTGGAAAATATGGGGTGTTGTTGATTGTTCCTAAATCTATGCTGCCTCTGCTGCCTCCGGGGACATATGCCTGATATCTTTCAGCATCCTTGCCGGATCGTACTTCTGGCCTGTATTCAGGATTGTGTAGATCACCCTCAAAATCTTGCAGGCAATCACGATCAGCGACTGCATCTTCTTCAGCGGGTTATTCGCCCTCGCCGTGTAGTACACATGCAGCGTCTTGAATTCCTCCGCATGGGATACCGCTGATTTTGCTGCCTGAAACAACCAATATCTCAGCCTTTTGCGCCCTCTGTGGCTGATTTTGGTCTCCCCCTTGTGCTTGCCGGAGCTGCAGGCCACCAAGCCAAGCCCGCTCAGTTTCTGGATCTCCTTGACATCGTCAAACCGAGTGATGTCGCCCATCTCAGCCAGGACTCCGGCCAGGATGTTCTCTCCAACGCCATCTATCTCCAGGATGTTCTCCGCATAGGGGATCTCCAGGCACTTCTGGTGAAGTTCGGCTTCAATCTCATCCCGTTTTGCTGCAAGGTCCGTCATCTGCTCTGCAAAGATTTTGACTGCCTTCTTTCCCCCTCTCGTCCCTTGTTTCAGACCGACGCTTTCCTTCGCATATCTGACGATCCGGTCTGCCCGGCTGTAGCCGCGCCCACGCAGCTTCGCCTCATGCCATATGCCTTTCAGACCATCAGCACCTAATTTCAGGATATCCTCCGGGAACGGGGCCGCCTTCAGAACCTCCAGGGTAAATGCCCCGTCCAGCTTCCCGAACGCGTCCATATATTCCGGAAAGTAAATCTTCATCTCTCTGTGCAGCCGATTGGTATTCCTGATCCGGTCCTCGGTCAGCTGGTCCCGCAGCATGGACAGCCGTCTCAGGTCAGCATATAAGCCCTCCGGCAGGTATGGCATGCCATAGTTCCCATCCTTCACAAGGTTTGCAATCAGCTTCGGGTCCTTCCTGTCGTCCTTCAGCTGGCTGTTGTCCTCAAGCTCCTTTGTCTGCTTCACCGCATAAGGGTTCACCTGCACAACGCTGATGCCATTGGAGACCATCCATGCCGCAAGGCAGAACCAGTAGTGACCTGTCGGCTCAAGGCCCAGCACAATCTGACGCTTATCATTGGCGGCAGCCAGTTCTAAGGCCCAGTCCTTTGCGCTTCGGAAGCCTCCTTCGCTGTTGCTGAACGAAAATGCGCCCCTGCTTAGTTCACGCCCTCTGGAATCGATGGCCCTCGCATAGTGCATTTCGCTGCCGATATCACACCCAAGGATGAGCATGTCATCACTGATGAATGTGAGCTTATCGTTTTTTGTAAACCTGCCTCTCGTCTCCAGTTCCCGCCAGGTCGAAGCCTTCATGCCTTCCTGAACCGTAGCGATCCTTCTTGCCAGTTCTTCCTGTGAAAGAACATTTGCTGTAGAATTTTTGATAACTGCTTGCTTTTTTGCCTTTTTTCCATTACTATTCATCTTAGATACCTCTTGCATTTTTGGATTTTACCAACTTGGCTGGTCAGTAATAATCCAACTTTACATGAGGTATCTTTTTGAGTCAACTCCCTTTAGATTCATGGGCCCAAGTAAAATTTCATCTCTGTGAATTTTTCCATCAAGATTCTTTGCAAAGATAAGCATATTCACAAAAGGCTTATTTATATCAGGAAACTTTACGTCCAAAATATGATTTGGGTATTCAATACCTAACAAGCACTGTTCAAACAATGATTTTGCCCCATCTCCAGATAAAGCAACATGTAAGCCTAAGTATGTAAAATTGAAATTGAGAGCCTTTTCTCTAGATGTTATCCAACCCAAAAATCTAAATAGTTCAGCATAACTCTTTGCTTGCATTTTCATCGATTTACGAGAATCATCTTTAATCTGATATGATCTTTTTAAAGCCTCATCACCAATATAACCTGATGAACTAGCTAATTGCTCTCTTGCGAAAAACTCCGCAATATTGTCTAAATCAAAATAATCCATATTCGAAAACTCTATATACATTTTCTTGAAGTTTTCTATTAGAATCCCCATATCTGATATAGGATTACGAAATCTAATCATATTAGCCTCCTTCTTTCGTGTACGAGATACAGACAACCCTATATGGATTGTCTGTAGTATTATTAACTTCAAAATATATTATCTAATAACGATTTATCGCTATTTTTTTAATTAAATTGATAATTTATACTATATATTTCTTAATCTTTCGTTCGCAACGTCGCACCACTGCTGCTCCAGTTCAATTCCAACCCATTTAATATTGTGTCCTTGTTTATTCAACTTTTCGCAGCATACTCCAAGTGTACCTGAACCGTGGAAAGGGTCTAATATAGTTCCTTCATATTGTCCATTTTCGTTCTTAGGACAAAAAGCTTTTATTAATTCAGTTATTAGTGCCTCTGGCTTTTGAGTTGGATGAGCTGTTTTTTCTTTTTCATACGCTTTGCCAGCTAATGTAGGGAAAGCCCAAACATCACCTCTCATAGCTCCATTAGGATTTGGTTTCCACTCTTTTTTTTCACCATTCTTTCCTTTGTAATATACAGGATTTTTTAAACGTTCAGTGCTTTTATATGGAACTCTTACATCATCAACATTATATGTCCATTTATTCTTAGATTTGGAAAACCATATTGTAGCTAATTTGCATTTTCAAAGACCTCCTTTGCAATCTTTGTATCACCAATTATAAGTATAAATATATTCTCCCATCTTGTCAAGTATTTCTTGATATATTTAGAGATTATATTGATATGACTACACTTATGATGTGGAAAAGATACAGGTGCTATCACCTGTGTAGTAGTGTAGTAGGCTTTAACCATACAATTAACTCAACCCTCTGCAAAGTCTTTCTATCCACTCAACCTTCGCTATTTTCATCCTGTCAACTCGACCTCTTATTTCGACGGTTAATATGTTCCCGCAAAAGAAAATTCCGGGTATCCAGGCAACCCACAGAAGGTTGTCCAAATACCCGGAAATGCTTTATTTAAGGCTATTTACACTATTTACTTCTGTACTTTTGACAGCAATACTACCGTCTCAACATGATTTGTGTGTGGGAACAGGTCAACGGCGGCGGCGCGGGATATGGTGTAGCCGTTATCGGCGAGGTAACGCGCGTCGCGGGCGAGTGTGGACGGGTTGCACGATACGTATACCACGCGTTCCGGTTTCGCTTTTACTATCGCGCCGAGCGTTTTTTCGTCGCTGCCCCTGCGCGGCGGGTCGAGTATCACAACGTCGGGCCTTACGCCGTCGCGTATCAGCGCGGGAACGATTTTCTCCGCACCGCCCGCGTAAAATTCCGCGTTCGCTATGCCGTTTAACCGCGCGTTTTCCTTCGCGTCCTCAATTGCTTTTTCGACTATTTCCACGCCTATTACACGCCTTGCCGTTTTCGCGGCGCAAAGCGTTATCGAGCCTATGCCGCAGTAAATGTCAAGCACCGTCTGCGTCTTGTCCGCGTTGGCGTACTCCAAAGCCTTCTTGTACAGCTTTTCCGTCTGCGGCGGGTTTACCTGAAAAAAGCTCTCCGGCGATATTTTGAATTTAACGCCGCAAAGCGTTTCGGTAATCGTGTCCGAGCCGTACACCTTTTCGCCGTTTAAAAATATTCCCGACACGCTCTTACACGCGGCGGCAAGCGATTTTACGAGCATCGCCGCGTCCGCGTCGTCAACCGTTACCGACACGGCGATCTCACCTGTCGAGAACGATTTTCGCGTAAACACCGTTTTCGCGCCGCACCGCGCGGCTGCTTTCGTAATCGCCGCGTTTTCCGCCGCGCCCAGCGCGCAGTCGCCGACGGGCGTGACGGTATCGCTTTTCTGCGAGTAAAATCCCATACCGTTTTTACCCGCGTGGAACACCGTTTTATTTCTGTACCGCGACGGATTTTCCGCGCCGATAATTTCTTCGAGCGCGAAATCCTTAAAGCCGCCTATGCGGCGCATCGCGTTTTCGACTATTTCCTTTTTTATGTCAAGCTGCTTGTCGTATTTTATATGTCTCAATGTGCAGCCGCCGCACAGCTTGTAGTGCGGACAATCGGGCGCGGCGCGGTCGGGAGAGGGCGACAGTATTTCCGTGACCTTGCCCTCCGCGTACCTGTTTTTTACGCGCGTTATCCTGATTTTTACCTCGTCGCTCGGAGCGGTAAACGGCACGAACACCGCCATGCCGTCCACTCTCGCGACGCCGTTTCCGTCGGACGACACCGACAGTATTTTTACTTCATATTTATCGTTTATGCTGACTGCCACTCTGTATCACCAAAACCCTTTTTTCGGTTACTATAATATCCACCGGCGCGTCGTGCGGCTCTGCCGGAATTTCATCGAAAAGCTGAAAATCGTAGCACAGCGCGATACGCAGCGCGTCCGTTTTTTCAAAAAGTCTGTCGTAGTAACCCTTGCCGAAACCCATTCTGTTGCCGCACTTGTCAAACGCAAGCCCGGGCGTTACGATAACGTCCATGTCGGTTTCGCTTGCGGGTCTTATCACGGCGGGTTCGTAAATCCCGTACGCGCCGCGCGCAAGCTCCGACGCGCCGTCGATATACGACAGCGACAGCGTTACGTTTTCCTCGTCGGTGACGGGTACGGCGACGCGCTTGCCCGCCGATAAAAGCGCGTTAATTATACCGCACGTGTCGGGTTCTTTGAACGCGGAAATGTAAACGCATACGGTTTTTGCGTCCTTTACCGCCGATATGTTCAAAAGCGACCGCGCTATAGCCGCGCTCTTTTCCGTTACCTCGTCCGCCGACAAATTGCGGCGCATTTCGCGCATTTTCACGCGCAGCTCGTCCTTAATCAATACTGCATTGTCTCCTTTATCTTATCTGCCGTCGCCTTATCTTTAAGCACCGACAGCATTAAAAAGCCGAAATCGCCCGCAGCGCCCGCGCCCTTGCCGGTGATGAATTTACCGTCGATAACGGCTTTGTCGGGAACGACGTTCGCGCCGTAGAGGTACTTTTCGTAACCGGGGAAGCACGTCGCCTTTTTACCCTCCAGCAGCATTTTTTTACCGAGAATTGACGGCGCGGCGCATATTGCCGACACGTATATGCCGTTTGCGACGGCGTAGCTTATGAGCGCGTGTACGGCGTTCGACGCGTCGAGCTTTTCGTGACCCGCGCCGCCGGGCAGCATGAGCAGCTCCATATCGTCGCCGTCAACCTCGCCGATTTCAATATCGGCGGTGACGGGTATGCCGTGCGCACCCGTAACCGTTTTGCCCGTAACGCCGACGGTCTTGACCTCCGCGCCGCCGCGTCTTAAAATATCTATGGGCTCGATCGCCTCAACTTCCTCAAATCCGTCAGCCAAAAGAACGTATACCATAAAAATTACCTCCGTTTTTTTTATTTATTTTACCACAAAAAAAAATAATTCACAATATATTCACACAATTTTAATTGCAGCGTTATCTTTTTATGGTACAATAGATATAATTACTCGAAAAATAAAATCGTGACGGGTTCGGAACGGAGGAAAGAAGATGAATAAGAAAATAGTACCCGTTGAGGTTACTCCGGAAATGCTGCATATGCTCGACATATGCAAGAAAAACAAAAGAATAGATCCCGCGCTTTACGAAAAGTACGACGTGAAACGCGGTTTGAGAGATATAAACGGTAAAGGTGTTTTAACGGGTCTGACTGAAATAAGCGAGATACACGCGTATGACGTTCTGCCCGACGGCACGAACGTGCCGTGCGACGGTAAGCTGTATTATCACGGCTACGACGTTGAGGATTTGCTGAAAGGGTTTATAGACGACGACCGTTACGGCTACGAGGAGGTCGTTTACCTGCTCATGTTCGGCGAGCTGCCCAACAGGGCGCAGCTCAAGGTTTTTAACACGACGCTCGCCAAGCTGCGCACCATACCGCCGTCGTTCGTGCGTGACATTATCATGCAGGCTCCGAGCCGCGACATGATGAACGCGCTGTCAAGGAGTGTTCTGACGTTGTACGCGTACGACGACAGAGCCGACGATATTTCGCTGCCAAATGTTTTGAGACAGTGTCTGCAGCTGATCGCGCAGTTCCCGATGCTCGCGGTGTACGGCTATCAGGCGTTTAAGTATTATCACGCGAACGACAGCTTTATCGTACACGCGCCGCGAGAGGATTTGTCGGCGGCGGAAAACATACTGCATATGTTAAGGAGCGACAGCAAATACACGCCGCTGGAGGCGAAAATTCTCGACCTGTCGCTTATTCTCCACGCGGAACACGGCGGCGGCAACAACTCGACGTTTACGACGCATGTCGTAACCTCGTCGGGAACGGATACATATTCGGCAGTCGCCGCGTCGCTCGGCGCGCTTAAAGGTCCCAGACACGGCGGCGCGAACATAAAGGTGACGCAGATGTTCGAGAACATGAAAAGCGTCGTGAGAAACTGGCACGACGATAAGGAAATAGAGCAGTATTTGTCCGATATTCTGAATAAAAAGGCGTTTGACCGCAGCGGTCTCATATACGGTATGGGTCACGCGGTGTACTCGCTCTCCGACCCTCGCGCCAACGCGTTTAAGGTGTTTGTGGAGCGTCTGTCGAAGGAAAAGGGCAGGGAGGAGGAATTTGACCTTTACTCGCGCGTGGAAAGGCTCGCGCCGCAGGTAATAGCCGCCGAAAGAAAGATTTACAAGGGCGTGAGCGCGAACGTGGACTTTTACTCGGGATTTGTGTACAGTATGCTCGGTATACCGATGGAGCTGTATACGCCGATGTTCGCGATAGCGCGTATCGGCGGCTGGAGCGCACATAGAATTGAGGAGCTTGTGAACCCCGGTAAAATTATCCGTCCCGCGTATAAGGCTATAGCGGAGCATAAGGAGTATAAACCGATTGGGGAGAGATAAGTAAAAAAAACGGCTCATATGAGTCGTTTTTGTGTGGTAAATTATGATTTAGCTCAATAAACCCCTCAGTCACTTCGTGACAGCTCCCCTAGCAGGGGAGCCATACGGCATGCGGCGCATATCGTGAGCCTCTCCTTGAGGAGAGGTGTCGTCGCGAAGCGATGACGGAGAGGTGGCAAAACGTATTTTAAGAAACCACCTCTCAGTCGCCTACGGCGACAGCTCCCCTCAAGGGGAGCCTCACTGTATGCCTCCCCTACTAGGGGAGGTGGCGCCGCAGGCGTCGGAGGGGTTTTACACCGCTAAATCCCAATTTACTCAATCAAATACACATCTCGATACACCGTGCCGAGGCGCATAACCGTTTCATGATCCTCGACGGCGATGTCTATATGGTTCGTGCCGATACCGCCGCCGGTATCCTCGGCGCGGCGCAGACCGTAGCCTTCTATATACACCCATGACAGCGGCGCTATAACATTGGGATTGACGCCTATGGTGCGTCCGGGCGTTATCTCGCCCGCCCACGCTGTGCCGTTGCCCCAGCCCCCGTTACAAATTTCGCAGGGGCAGTAATGCGTTATACGAAAATTTCCGAGATATGTTCCCGTATTCTCATACGCGTACGCCAGCCCGTCGCCGCCATTCATTAAATCCTGATAATTATAGCTTGTGTACTCTCTTAAATTTTCTTCGGTGGGTGCGAACTCGCCCTCGCCGTTATTTTGAATTACCCTCATATTGTCGGGTACCGTGACCGTTTCGGGTACGGACACGTAGGCGCACATCTCGTCCTGGTTCCAGCCCACCGTAAGACCGAATATTTCCATCGAGTCTCTTAGCGGCAGCATAAGCGTGCCGTCGTCTATGAGTATTGTCTTTGATACCATTTCGTACTCGCAGCCCACGGCGATATAATCGCCCTCGCTGTCGCGGAAGTTGTAGCGTATTACAGCGGTGGGGGAGTCAAGCTTGATTGCAGCCGTTATGTCCACCGGCACAAGTCCGGGCGTCGGCGGGTTGACCATTGAAATGGCCTTTGCCGCGTAACGCTCTATGGGCTTTTCGGAGTACAATCCTATTTTAAGCAGTAATATAGCCGTCTGCGTGGGCTGATCCCATACGACCTCCATACCCGCCGCCTCCGCCATCGCTCTTGCCGGCACAAGCGTGCGGCTGTCAAGCTGTACGGGTTTAATGCTGCCGAACTGAACGTATTGCTGTTCGTCTGACGTTATGCCGTCCATTCTTACCGAGATGTCATAATCCGCATAGACGGCGGAGCATGTTAAAGTAAGAATTAACGCCGCGCATACCGCCGTTATTGTTTTTTTCATCGGATATTCATCCTTTCTCTTTTGTACAACCGTTTTCCTTGGCTTTAAGAATTGTAATTGTTAAACACCACGATGTCCGTCGCCGTACCTTCAACCATTCTTACGAGCGCGTAATTGTAGCTGTCGCTGTCGTCAAGAATGATTTCATCCTTGTTTAAGAGCGATGAGGGCAGGGAAATTTCAATATTGCCTATATCGCCCAGCTCAAATTCGTAATTCTTGCCGCTTACGTCGCAGGCATACACGTAAGCGTTGCGGCTTAAATCTATATCCAGCGCGTCGTCGGGGTTTTTGCTCTTGTTGATGAGCGTAAGCGCGTTTGAGCTTTTTCTCGCCACTATACCGAACGCGTAGCTATACTTCGCGCCCGAAACCCTCGAACCGTATTTTTCGTACTGCCACTTACCCGCCACAGTACCGCCGGAGGTGAATACCTTTTCAAAATTTACGCCGTAATCTTCACCGCTTGTTACTATATCCTCATCGGTAGGTCTCATAATCAGATCTACGGACTTAATCTTTGTACCCGACAGATTTGCAGCCATATATATTACGTCGCCCTCTTTGAGAGAAGATGCGGGCTGTCCTGTCATATCGGCGCACGATGCGGGAGCAGAGCTTATCGTAATTTCATCCTCTACGGGAACGATTACCTCTTTACCCTGATAATAAACCGTGAGAGACGTGTTTTCCGCACCGTCGGCGTTTGTACTTCTTGCCACGCCCGTAATGAGCGCGGGAGCGTATATTTTATCTACCTCTTTTTCATACGGGCTGTTTGTGTCCTCGGGCTTTGCCGTCGGTTTCGATGTCGGCTTGGAGGACGGCGCGGGGGTCGCCGTCGGCTCGGCGGTCGTATCGGGCGACGGGCTTGCCGCAGGCTCTGCCGTTTCCGCGGGCGTTATCTTTTCCGCGTCGTCAAGGCTGCCGAATGTATTCGAGCCGACATAGTATATCTTTTTGTCGGCGTCCTTGTACTCGTCGGGAATGTCGATGTTAAACGCGCCGTTTTCCGATTTAAAAAGCGAACTGTAAACGAGTTTTCCGTCTTCGTAGCAGATAAGCACAGCTCTTTCGTTTCCGTTGTCCTTTATCGGCACGCTTTCCGCGAATACCGCGGCGGGAAATGTCATAACCGCCGCCAGCGCGAAAGATAATAGCTTTTTCTTCATTTTAATCGTCTCCTTCTTCATTATGGCTTGATAAATATGATGTTACAAACTGTTTTGCGCAGCGCGCACTTCTTCCTCCGTAGTTCATCGCCCACATGATCGCTTTCTTTTCGGTATCGGCGTTCATTTCCTTCCCGCGCTTTTTGAGCATTTCGGAAACTATGTTGAGGTATTCCTTCTGATTGGGAAGTGAGAACACAAGGCTTATACCGAAACGCTCCGAAAGAGAAAGCGTTTCCTGCATCTGGTCGTTTTTATGTACCTCGCCGCCCTCGCGGTCAGCCCACGTCTCGCGTATGAGATGGCGGCGGTTCGAGGTCGCGTATATGAGCACGTTCGACGGGTTTGCCTGCAACTGACCCTCCATCGCGATTTTAAGCGCGCGGTACTCCGTTTCGTGCGACTCGAACGTAAGGTCGTCGAGGAATATTATGTACTTGTTCGGGCTTTGCGAAAGCTGCTTTGACAATTTCGGTATATCGCTTATGTGATGTTTCGGCACCTCCACGACTCTCAGCCCTTTGTCCGCGAACATATTTAAAAGCGCCTTTACCGACGACGATTTACCGCTGCCCCTGTCGCCGAACAGCAGCACGTTGTTCGCGCTCTTGCCGTCGAGGAATGCGCGTGTATTGTCTATGAGCGTCTTTTTCTGGTACTCGATGCCGATGAGGTCGTCAAACGTTATACCGTCCGTTTCGGTTACGCCCTCGATCGAGCCGTCGTACTTGAAAGCCGCGTACTTCGCGAGCGTGCCGCAGCCGAGCTTTCTGTAATGTGTGATAAGCGCGTCGAGGAGTTCCTTCGCGTTCTTTGACTCCGTTATCGCGCGAACGGATTGTATGTATCCCTCGTAAAAGCCCGTGCCGTTACCGGACGGAGCGTACTTTATCCGTATCGAGAACAGCTTGTTGTATATTTCCTGTATATCGAGCGACGCAAGCTTGTACAAATCCTCGCCTATTTTTTTGCCGGACTTCGCAAGCTCCGAAAGCACGTTGACGTCGTTTGCCAAAAGCGACGCGACGTACTCCTTTATCGCGTCCGACGTGACGCCCTGCGTCTCGCAGAATTCTATAACGCCGCGCATCACGCTCATGTTGTCCTTATTTAAAATCGCCTGTATGCAGCCGTCGTTTTCTATCTTATCAAATATGAGCAAATCCACTCTCTATCACTCTCCGATTTTGTTGTTCATGTTATTTTACCACATATCAAGCAAAAAAGCAACTTTTTATTGCTTTTTCCGCATATCCGTGCCGTTTTTTGGTAAAAATGCGGTCGCTGTCGGCAAAATTCACAAAAACGGAATTAAAATTTTGTTAAACTTTACCCCCGTAAAAAATATACATTATTTTGTGCAAAATGTTTATAAAAACACTTGAAAAGACCAATATATTGTGGTAAAATACTGCTATACAGCTTTTTTTAAGGTTCGGCTTTGCGAATGTCGGAAAAAATGCAAAAAACAGACGTAAAGAGTCTTTACAATTAGGCTGGCATAGTGTATAATAAAGACAAAACAAAATAAAACCAAGAAAAACAAAGAAAAGAGGAAAGAAACATGTTCAAATCCGATTACGAAATCAAAAAAGAACTGTGCGAAATCGGCAGAAGGATTTACAACGACGGTTTCGTTGCCGCGAACGACGGTAACTTCTCCGTACAGATAGATCCCGACACCTATTACGTAACGCCGACCGGCGTATCAAAGGGCTTTATGACGCCCGACATGATTTGTAAGGTTGACGGACAGGGCAATTTGAAGGAGTCGAACGGCCCGTGGAAACCCTCGTCGGAGTTCAAGATGCACCTCAAGGTGTACCAGGCGAGACCGGATGTTAAGGCTGTCGTTCACGCCCATCCTCCGATCGCGACGTCATTCGCTATCGCAGGTATTCCGCTGGACAAGCTTATCATGCCGGAGGCTATAATCTTCCTCGGCGCTGTTCCTATCGCGCAGTACGGCACGCCGTCCACGATGGAAATACCCGAGTCGCTCGAACCGTATCTCCAGGATTACGACGCGATCCTTCTCGCGAACCACGGCGCGCTGTCGTTCGGCTGCGACCTTAACACGGCGTTCTTCAGAATGGAGTCCACGGAGTTTTACGCAAAGCTCCTCTTCCACGCGAGAATGCTCGGCGGCGAGCAGGAAATCCCCTGCGGCGAGGTTAAGAAACTTGTTGAACTCAGAAAGCAGTTCGGCGTACCGGGCAAGCACCCGATGGAAAAGCTTTGCCCCGGCTGCTACGCCGGCGACGACACATGCTCGATGTCGCCGACGGAGGCAAACGAGAAGTACGGCGTTGAGTCGTCGGCTGCTTATCACGGTTTCCAGCCGCTCCCCAGTCAGGTATGTCCGACACCCGCGAACAAGGATATAGAGGGAATAGTCGCGGAGGTTACCAAGAAGGTACTGGAGCAGATGAACAAGTAAATTTCGTAACGGGAGGCTCACGATGAAAACAATAGAAGAACTCGTGGCACAGGTTGCGAAAAACATGGGCGCGGACAAAAAGCCGTCCGCACCAAAACCGAAAACGGTTGAAAAACCCGTTCCCGTAAATACGGAAAGCGCGAAAGACGTTACATACAAAAATTGTAAAATGACGCTTGAAATTGCCAAAAAGGCTGCCGACGCGGCGGTAATCGCGGCGGAAAAAATCGGCGTGAAAATAGTGGTCGCCGTATGCGACGAGGGCGCAAATCTTGTGCTTTTGAACGCAATGGACGACAGCTATATAGCGTCGGTGAGGGCGGCGCAGGATAAGGCGTACACGGCTGTGGCTCTTAAAATGCCGACGCACACGGCTTTAAAGGAGTCGCGCGGCGGCGCGCTTGACGGACTTACAAACGGAAACGGAATACTGCTTTTGGGCGGCGGTTTTCCGCTTGAATGCGGTGATAAAATATACGGCGGTATAGGAGTAAGCGGCGGTACGAAGGAGCAGGACACGCTCATCGCCGCGGTCGCGAAGGAAACGCTCCGCGCACTGCTGTAAGAAGGAGGTCTGAAATTCAACATGGTAGATGAAAAGCAGGTAAGCGAAATCGTAAAGAATGTGCTTGCCGGAATGGATCTCTCGGCTTTTGAAACGCCGAAACGCAAACAGCTCGGCGTGTTCGACACGATGGATGAGGCTATCGCGGCTTGTAACAAGGCGTATACGACCTTCAGACATTATAATAAGGAACAGAGAGAAAATATCATAAACGAAATCAGGAAACTTACCCACGCCGAGGCTGAAATCATGGCAAAGCTTGCCGTTGAGGACACAGGCATGGGAAATGTTTACCACAAGATTTTAAAGCATCATCTTGTTGCCGACAAAACGCTCGGCACGTCCGACCTTGAAACACGCGCCCTCGCGGGCGACGGTGGTCTGACGCTTATCGAGATGGCGCCGTTCGGAATAATCGGCGCGATAACGCCGTCCACAAACCCGAGCTGCACGATTATCTGTAACAGTATTTGTATGCTCGCGGGCGGCAACGGCGTTCTGTTTAACCCCCACCCGCATGCGAAGAGAATTTCGGCGTACGCGGTCGATCTTGTAAACAGAGCGATACTTGCCGCGGGCGGCCCCGAAAACATAGTCGCCACCGTGGCGAACCCGACGATGGAAACGTCAAACAAAATGGTAAACGACCCGTCGGTAAGAATGCTTGTAGCGACGGGCGGCCCCGGAGTTGTAAAGATGCTTTTGTCAAGCGGCAAGAAGGCTATCGGCGCGGGCGCGGGAAATCCGCCGGTCGTTGTTGACGACACCGCCGACATCCCGAAGGCGGCGAAGGATATAATCGACGGCTGCACGTTTGACAACAACCTGCCGTGTATCGCGGAAAAGGAAGTATTCGTTTTAAGGAACGTAGCCGACGAGCTTATACACCATATGCTTAAAAACGGCGCGTACATGATAAACGACGCGCAGGTAAAGCAGCTTGAGGATGTTGTTCTCGTATGGTCAAAGCCGAAGAAGGAGGGCGACAAGCCCAAGCGCGTCATCAACAAGGACTGGGTAGGACGCGACGCGAAGAAGATACTCGCGCAGATAGGCATTAACGCGAAAGAGGACGTTAGATGTATCATATGTGAGACGGAGTTCTCGCAGGCGTTCGTTCAGACGGAGCTGATGATGCCGATACTCCCGATAGTAAGAGTCGATACGTTCGACGAGGCTGTCGAAATGGCTGTAAAGGCTGAACACGGCAACCGTCACAGCGCGCATCTCCACTCAAAGAACGTGGATCACATGACGCA
>CANQIP010000034.1 GCA_947623955.1 uncultured Clostridia bacterium
GCAAGTACATCAGGAGGTTTTTTCACAGAAATTGCCACAGAAATTCTTGATAATGGAGGAAAAGTTTATGGCGTAGGCTGCGAGAAGACGTATAACGAAACAAACTACCTCACCACACTCAAAAAGAACGGCACGACGCTCGAAATACTTCCGTACATAATCGGTATGCGCAAAAACCAAGCGGAAGGTTATTACGTGCCTCTCGGAAACTGCGCGAGATATGTGGACGGTCAGCTGTATGTGCCACTCCGCGTCGTAGCTGAGGAACTCGGTTTGACCGTCGGCTGGAACGGCGAGAGCCGGTCGGTAACGATTGACGGCTGACAATAACGGTATAGGAAAAAGGGACACTAAAACGGGGACACTAAAGCAGTGGGGACACTAAAATTTTAGTGTCCCTGTTTTTGTGTGCAAAAAACCGAATGAAAGCGGAAGAATAAAAAAATTAGAAAATTTTTCAAAAAAGGCTACACAAAACGGGAAAAGTATGATATAATATAACGGATAATGGGTAATTATGCCTATCCGATATAAAATCCGCGCTCGATGCGGACAAACGAAAGGGGATATTAAAGCGGATATGCTGAGAAGTATGACGGGCTACGGCAGACAGGAGCTGATAGCCGACGGCAAGAGAATATATGTCGAGGTAAAGTCGGTAAACCACCGTTACAGCGATTTCACGATAAAATACCCGCGCCGCTACGCGTTTCTGGAGGATAAGATAAAAAAACGCGCGGCGGAAAGTATAACACGCGGTAAGGTGGACATTTCGCTGACGATTGAAAATTACGAAAGCGTCGACGAGGAAATCACGATAAACCGCGCCGCAGCCGAGAATTATATCGAGGCTTTGAAAAAGCTGCGCGACGAGTTTTCGCTTACGGACGACATAACCGTTATGGGCGTGGCGCGTAATCAGGACGTGTTCACGGTCGTTAAAAAGGATGAGGACGAGGACGTTATCTGGAACAACGTCAAAACTGCTCTCGACGGCGCGCTCGAAGAGTTCACGCTTATGCGCCGGAGAGAGGGCGAGCGTATACAGCAGGATCTCGAGGCGCGTATAGAGTACATGAAAACGCTTGTCGAGCGCGTGGACGAGCGTTCGCCGGAGACGGTCGCGGAATACAGAAACCGCCTGTACGATAAAATCAAGGAGGTTCTGGAGGACGGGGAGATAGACGAGGGACGCGTGCTTACCGAGGTCGCCATATTCGCCGACAAGGTCGCGGTAAACGAGGAAACGGTGAGACTTAAAAGCCATTTCGTCGAGTTTAACGCGATAATAAACAGCGGCGAACCGGCGGGCAGACGGCTCGACTTCTTGATACAGGAGATAAACAGGGAGACAAACACGATAGGCTCTAAGGCGAGCGACATCGAGATAGCGAAAATAGTCGTGGAGCTTAAAGGCGAGATAGAAAAGCTGAGAGAACAGATACAGAATATAGAATAGAGAAGAATAGAGGGATAAAAATGCGGCTTATAAACATAGGATTTGGCAACATGGTAAATGCGGAGAGGGTGATAAGCGTGGTAAGCCCCGACAGCGCGCCGATAAAGCGTATTATCCGCGAGGCGGAGGACAAGGGCAATCTTATAAACGCCACCTACGGCAGACGCACCAGAGCCGTCATAGTAACAGACTCGGATCACATCGTTCTGTCCGCATTGCAGACGGAAACGGTCGCGGCGCGTCTCGGCGCCGACACGGGCGAGGAGGATAAAAATGAGTAGGGGAGTGTTATTCGTAATGTCGGGACCCTCGGGTACCGGTAAGGGAACTATCTGCGAACGGCTCATAGCCAACGCGGACAATAACGTGTTCCTGTCCGTGTCGTCCACGACGCGCGAAATGCGCAAGGGCGAGACGGACGGCGTAACCTACAACTATACAACGGTCGAAAAATTCGAAAAGATGATAGCGGACGGCGAAATGCTCGAATACGCGAAGTACGGCGGCAACTACTACGGCACTCCGAAAAAAGCCGTCGCGGATATGCTGAGCGCCGGACGCAGCGTGCTTTTGGAAATCGAGGTTCAGGGCGCGCTGAAGGTAAAGGACATATTTCCCGACGCGGTGCTGATGTTCGTCGTGCCGCCGTCGATGGCTGAACTCAAAAGACGGCTCACCGAGCGCGGACGCGAAACGGACGAGCAGATAAAGGAGCGTATGGAGACGGCGAGGTGGGAGTTTACGAAGTCGCCGCTTTACAGCCGCATATTCGTGAACGACTCGCTCGACGACTGCGTCAAAGAGGTTGAGGACGCCATGCGCGAGGAAACGGAAAAGCGCGGTCTTATAGACAAACTTATATCGGAAAATTATTAAACTGGAGGAATATAATTATGATGATCAAACCCGGAATTACGGAGCTTTCAAAGTGTGTGGACAGCCGTTACACGCTTGTCGCGATGGCTGCAAAGCGCGCGAGAATGATCGGCAAGGAACGCACGTCGGACGAGGAGGCTCACGGCGTTGAAAAACCCGTAACGATAGCCGCCGACGAGATTATGTCGGGCAAGATAGGCTACGTGCGCTCCGGCGCAATCGAACGCGCAAAGGCTTGGGAGGACGAAAAGCAAGCCGCGATAATGTCGCTCGGCTCGACGCTCGGCGAAGAGGGCGGCGTTGAGGTCGTTGACTACGAGGACGAAGAGGAATAATTCACCGATAGGACTGAATTTGTATGATTGCGAAAGTTATTGTGGACAATAAATCAAAGAGTCTTGACCGACCCTTTGATTATCTCGTGCCGTCGGAAATCGAAAATGAAATCCGCGTCGGCAGCCGTCTGCTCGTGCCGTTTGGCAGGAACGACAAGGAGCTTGAAGGCTACTGCGTCGCTCTGTGCGGCGAAAGCGGCGCGAAGGAATTAAAGTCCGTAATAAGGCTCGCGCATGACATACCGGCGTTCGACGGGGAAATGCTCGAGGTCATAGAGTGGATGCGGGAAAAGTACCTCGCTCCGTACCTCGACATAATACGCGCCGTCGTGCCCGCGGGAACGGCACTTAAAAGCCGCGAGTGGATAATTCTCGAAAACGAAACGGACGAGCAGTCCGACATAAAAAAAAGCATAACGGAAACGCTCAAAGCAAATAATAACGAAACGGAATACGCGTTTCTCGAAGGAAACATAAAGGGGAACGTGCGTGCGGCTGTCAGGGAAATGCTCAAGGACGGCACGCTGCGCCGCGAGTACCGTCAAAGCGCGGACGTTCGTGACAAGGCTGTTCGGTGCGCAAGGCTCGTCGTTGAACAGGACGATGCGCTGCGCGAGGCGGAAAGGCTTTTAAAGCGCGCGCCGGTACAGTCGGCAATGCTCGAATATCTCGCGGGTGAGGAATACGTGACATTATCCGAACTTTACGAGGCTGCGGGCGGCTCGTCGTCGGCGGTGAACGCGCTGCGCGGCAAGGGTTACATTGAAATTTTTGAGACGACCGTTTACCGCGACCCGTTCGCGAACAGGCTGTTCGAGGAAACGGAAAAGCCCGTGCCGACGGCTGAACAGAAAAAAGCGATAGACGCGATAAACAACTCGATAAAAAACGGCGGCGGCAAGACGTTCCTTTTGCAGGGCGTAACGGGCAGCGGTAAAACCGAGGTCTTTATGCGGTCGATAGAGTACGCGCTCTCGCTCGGCAAAACGGCAATAGTGCTCGTACCCGAAATATCGCTTACACCGCAGGCTGTGGCGCGGTTTAAGTCGCGCTTTGGGGACAGCGTCGCGATTTTTCACAGCGCGCTTTCGCGGGGCGAGAGGTACGACCAGTGGAAAAAAATACACGACGGCGGCGCGCGTATAGTGATAGGCGCAAGGAGCGCAATTTTTACGCCGCTTAAAAATATAGGCATAATCGTAATGGACGAGGAACATTCCGACACCTACAAGTCGGAGATGTCGCCGCGCTACCACGCAAGAGAGGTTGCGGCGTTC
Source organism: uncultured Clostridia bacterium (assembly GCA_947623955.1). Lineage (GTDB taxonomy): Bacteria > Bacillota > Clostridia > UBA1381 > UBA1381 > Hominilimicola. The sequence goes on from CANQIP010000034.1 coordinate 3,948, forward strand.
CGCGCCAAACAGTCGGGCGCGGAGCTTGTACTCGCGAGTGCGACGCCGAGCGTCGAGAGCCGCTACAAAGCCGAAACGGGCGAGTACGAGCTTTTAATGATGAACTCGCGCTTTAACAATAACGCGATGCCCGAAATTTATGTCGCGGATATGCGCACCGAGCTTGCGAAGGGTAACAAAAGTATGCTCTCGCGCAGACTGTACCGCGAAATAAAGCAAAATCTCGAAAACGGCGAGCAGACGATACTGTTTCTGAACAGGCGCGGTTTTTCGTCGTTCGTGTCGTGCCGCACCTGCGGCTACGTGCCGGAGTGTGAAAACTGCAGCATATCGCTCACGTACCACAAATTCACGGGTCGGCTCAAATGCCATTACTGCGGTTTCGAGCGTGAAGGCTACTCGATATGTCCGTCGTGCGGCAGTAAGTATATCCGCTTTTTCGGCGGCGGCACGCAGCGCGTCGAGGAGGAAATACACCGACTGTTCCCACAAGCGTCCACGATACGTATGGACATGGACACAACGGGTAAAAAGCAGTCGCACGAAAAAATACTCGAAAAATTCGAGAAAAAGAAAATCGACATACTTATAGGCACGCAGATGGTGGCGAAGGGTCTCGACTTCGAGAACGTGACGCTCGTCGGCGTTATAACCGCCGATACCATGCTGCACGTAAACGATTACCGCGCGTCGGAGCGCACGTTCGCGCTGTTGGAGCAGGTGTCGGGCAGAGCCGGCAGAGGAAAAAAGACCGGCAGGGCGGTGATACAGACGTACACGCCGGAGCATGAGGCGGTAAGCCTTGTAAAAACGCACGACTACCTCAAATTTTACGAAACCGAGATAGCGGAGCGAAAGCTTTTGTGGTACCCGCCGTTCTGCGGCATGATAGGCGTTTACTTCCGTTCCGAGGACGAGGGTGCGGCGGCGCAGGCGTCGCGGTATTTCGCGAAGGCGGTCGGCAATGTTAAGGCGCTAGGTCAGAAGGTGCAGGTTTTGGGACCGATACCGTCGGCGGTGGCGAAAATAAACAACAAGTACCGCTACCAGATAATAATGAAATGCGAGGACGACGAGTCGCTCGGTAAAATACTCGCGAACGCCGAAACGGCAGTGAGAGAAAATAAGGATTACGACAGTGTAAGCATAATTATAGACAAATCCCCGGGTATGATATATTAGAGGTGAAGGAAATGGCAATACGCGAAATAAGATTAAGAGACGACGAAATTCTCCGTAAAACGAGCAAAACGGTTAAAAATTTCGATGATAAGCTGCATATTCTTCTCGACGATATGTACGAGACGATGAAAAGCAAGGACGGCGTGGGACTTGCCGCGCCGCAGGTCGGGATACTGAAAAGAGCCGTCGTCATAGACATAAGCGACGCGAACAAAAAGAGAAAGAAAAATATCCCCGACGTGGGTAAAATAGAGCTTATAAACCCCGAAATAACGGAGGAAAGCGGCGAGCAGACCGACGACGAAGGGTGTCTGAGCTTTCCCGACCTTTTCGGAAAGGTGACGCGCCCGTATAAGGTGACGGTAAAGGCGCAGGACAGGAACGGCAAGTGGTTCAAGCTCACCGGCGAAGGACTTTTGGCGCGCGCAATATGCCACGAGGTAGACCACCTCGACGGACACGTGTTCACCGAGAAGGTGACGGAGTACACAAATCGGTAAAACGGAGATCAAGCATGAAAATTTTATTTATGGGAACGCCCGACTTCGCGGCAGAATCTCTTCGTGCGCTTGTGCGCGCGGGTAAAAACGTCGCGGGCGCGGTATCGCAGCCCGACCGACCGAAGGGCAGGGGACACAAAACCGTCCCGACCGAAGTAAAAATTGCCGCGCAGGAAAGCGGTATACCCGTGTACCAGCCGGAGAAAATAAGAAACGGCGAGCTTATGCCGGTACTCGACGAAATCAAGCCCGACGTTATAGTCGTCACGGCTTACGGTAAAATACTGCCCGACTACGTGCTTAGCTACCCCAAATACGGTTGTGTGAACGTCCATGCGTCGCTGCTACCGAAGTACCGCGGAGCCGCGCCGATACAGTGGGCGGTCATAAACGGCGAAAAGGTCACGGGCGTTACGACGATGCTCATGGACAGTGGCGTTGACACGGGCGATATGCTCTTAAAAGCCGAAACGGAAATAGGCGAAAATGAAACGGCGGAGGAGCTTTTTGACCGTCTCGCCGTAATGGGCGGCGAGCTGCTTGTAAAAACGCTCGACGCGCTCGAACAGGGCAGTATTACGCCGGTAAAGCAAAACGACAGCGAAAGCACGCGCGCGCCTTTAATATCGCGTGAAACGGGCGTTATCGACTGGGGAAAAAGCGCGGAGGAAATTTCGTGCCTTGTGCGCGGCATGTATTCATGGCCCATGGCAAGCACATACTACATGGGCGAGCCGCTTAAAATAATAACCGCTTACGCCGAAGGCGAACAGACCGGTGAAACGCCCGGTAAAATACTCGCCGTGGAAAAGGGCAGGGGTATGAAAACAGCGTGCGGCAGCGGCGTACTGTACGTAACCGAGGCGCAGTTCCCGTCTTCAAGACGCATGAACGTCGAGGACTACGCACGGGGACACAAAATAGAAATCGGCTTAATACTCGGTAAGGAGGAAGGATAATGAACCAGCTTTTTATGAATATGTATTACGGTCTCGACTGGACGTATCTGCTTGTGCTTGTGGGCTTTGTGTTCGCACTTATAGCGCAGTTCGGCGTTAAGAGTACGTTTAACCGCTACAACGACGTAAGGAGCGCGAGAAACATAACGGGCGCGCAGGCGGCGCGTATGATCCTCGACGCGAACGGACTTCAAAACGTTCAGATAGTTCATATCGCGGGCGAATTGAGCGACAACTTTAACCCGCAGACAAATATCGTGAGCCTGTCGGACTCGACGTACAGTTCGACTTCAATCGCGGCGATCGGCGTCGCGGCGCACGAGTGCGGTCACGCGGTGCAGCACCAAACAGGCTACGCTCCTATTAAGGTTCGCAACGGCATAGTGCCGTTTGTAAACGTGTGCAACCGCCTGTCGCTGCCGTTGTTCATAGTCGGACTTATAATCGGCTTTACGCCGCTTGCGATGATAGGCGCGATACTGTTCGGGGCGGTCGTGCTGTTCCAGCTTGTGACGCTCCCGACCGAAACGAACGCGTCCGCGAGAGCTATGAGAACGCTCGACAGCATGGGCATACTCGAAAGCGACGAATTGAAGGGTGCGCGCAAGGTGCTTACGGCAGCGGCTATGACGTACGTTGCGGCGCTTGTGTCAACCGCACTGCAATTTTTGCGTCTTTTGCTTATTGCGACGAGAAGGAGAGACTGATGGACGCTCGGGAACGCGCTTTGCGCGTACTGTACGATATAGAATATAACGGCGCGTACTCCAATCTCGCGCTTAAAGCCGCGCTCGGTGAGTGTGACGCGCGTGACAGGGCGCTTGTAACCGCGCTCGTGTACGGCGTGACCGACAAACGGCTCACGCTCGACTATATAATAATGCGCCACTCAAAACTGAAACTCAAAAAAATCTCGAAATATATCCGCTTAATACTGCGGATGGGAATATATCAGCTTAAATTCGCCGACAAAATCCCCGAAAGCGCGGCGGTAAACGAGAGCGTCAAGCTCGCGAAACGTTACGGTCACGCGTCGTCGGCGGGTTTTGTGAACGGCGTTTTAAGGAGCGTGTCGCGCTCCGATGTTGAATATCCGAATGACAAAACGGAGTACCTCGCGGTAAAATATTCGTTCCCGCCAAAGCTTTGCGAAGAGTGGACAGAGCGTTTCGGATATGAATTTACGGAAAAGCTGATGGACGCGTTCTCGAAACCCGCGCCGCTTACTCTTAGACCTAACCGATTAAAAACAACGCCCGAAAATCTGCTTGCGCGTCTTAACGAAAACGGCGTACAGGCTGAAATTACTGACGGTTATATTCGTGCGGCGGGTTTTGACATAGCGGGCGACGACCTCTATAAAAACGGCTTTTACACCGTTCAGGACGCGGCGGCTATGAAGGCTTCGGAAATACTCGCCCCAAAGTCGGGTGAAACGGTGATAGACATGTGCGCCGCGCCGGGCGGCAAGACGACGCACATGGCTGAAATAATGGAAAACAATGGTAAAATATTTGCCTTTGACATATACGAGCATAAGCTCGATTTAATACGCAAAAACGCGGCTCGGCTCGGCGTGACGATAATCGAAACCGACCTTCGCGACGGACGCGAATTTGACGCGAAGTACGCCGAAAGCGCGGACAAAATACTGTGCGACGCGCCGTGCAGCGGACTTGGGATAATCCGCCGCAAGCCGGAAATAAAATACGGCTACGACGCGGACAACGACCTTCCCGAAACGCAGCGGAAAATACTCGATAACGCGGCGCGGTACTTAAAATCGGGCGGTGAAATCGTTTACTCCACCTGCACGATAGAAAAGCGCGAAAACGAGGACGTTACGGGCGGATTTCTGCGCGATAACGCGGACTTTGAAAAGCTTTACGAAAAGACCTTCTATCCGCATATCGACGGTACAGACGGGTTTTATATATGTAAGATGAGGAAAAACGCATGATAGATTTAAAGGATTTTGAATTTGACGAGCTAACCGAATATTTAAAATCCATAGGCGAGCCGAAATTCAGAGCCGCGCAGATATTTTCGTGGCTGTACCGAGGTGCGAAAAGCTACGGCGAAATGACGGACATATCGAAAAAGACGCGTGAAAAGCTCGAAAAGGAAACATACGTTTCGACGCTTAAAATACGCGAGAAGTACGTTTCAAAGCTTGACGGCACGGTGAAATACCTGTTCGAGCTGCCTGACGGAAACTGTATCGAGAGCGTCGTTATGCGCTACCGCCACGGGCTCACGATTTGCATATCGAGTCAGGTCGGCTGCCGTATGGGCTGCCGTTTCTGTGCCTCGACGATAGGCGGTCTTTACAGGAACCTTACCGCCGGAGAGATACTAAATCAGGTGATTTTCGCCCAAAAGGACATAGGCGAGAGAATAAGCAACATTGTCATAATGGGTATCGGCGAGCCGCTTGACAACTACGATAACATAATTAAATTTCTGCATAACGTGAACAACGAAAAGGGCTTAAACATAGGCTTACGGCACATAACGCTGTCAACGTGCGGCGTAGTGCCGGGGATATACGATTTGGCGAAGGAGAACCTTCCGATAACGCTCACAATATCCCTCCACGCGCCGAGCGACGAAATACGCGACACGATAATGCCGATAAATCACAAATACAAAATAAGCGAGCTTATCGAGGCTTGCAAGAACTATTTTAAGGCGACCGGCAGACGGATAAGCTTTGAGTATTCGCTTATTCACGGCGTAAACGACAGCGCGGAACACGCGGCGGAGCTTGCGCGGCTCATAAAGGGCATGGGCGCGCACGTGAACCTCATACCCGTAAACAAGGTGGAGGAGCGAGAATACGAAAAGGGCAGTAAAAAGGAGATAAACGCGTTCCGCGATAAGCTTATATCGCTCGGCGTGAACGCAACGGTTCGCAGAGAACTTGGGAGCGATATTTCAGCTTCCTGTGGACAACTGAGAAAAAGAGTGTTATAATTGTTGTAAATTGCACGAATGTGTTGTATAATATAAAAAGAAAGAGGGGTGATTTCCGAAATGCGGTTTGGTGCGATTACCGATATAGGAATGCGCAGGAAAATCAACGAGGACAACTACATAATACACGAAGACGACACCTTCCCGTACGCGATAGTCGCCGACGGAATGGGCGGTCATCAGGCGGGCGAGGTCGCGAGCATGATGGTCGTCGATATAATCGAGAGCAGACTTGCTGACGGCTTAAAGCCGGGGCTTGACTATGTCGAGGCGGGCGAAATCGTAAGGCAGGCGTTTATTTCCGCGAACAGTATAATATTCAATTACGCCAAAGACCATTACAAAATAATGGGCATGGGTACGACGACGACGCTTGCGATGCTCTACGGCGGCAGAGTGATAACGGCTCACGTCGGAGACAGCCGCGCCTACGCCGTCGGAGACGAGATAAAGCAGATAACGAGAGATCACTCATACGTCCAGGAGCTTGTGTCACGCGGCGAAATAAGCCCCGAAATGGCTAAGCATCACCCGAGAAAGAATTACATAACGCGGGCGATGGGAGCAGAGGACACCGTCAAGGTTGACATTTCGATAAAACCGTATAACGGCGAAACCATCCTGCTTTGCAGCGACGGACTTACGAATTACGTCGACGACGACGAGATTTTGGCACATATAAAGAAATACGAACCGCTGCAAAGCGCGTGCGAAAAGCTTATGCAGCTTGCGAACGAGCGCGGCGGCGGAGATAATATTACAGTAGTGGCGTTTAAGGAGGGAAACGAGTAATGAACAGCGAAAAGCTTGAAGGAAAGACACTGGGAAACAACAGATATGAAATGCTCGAAAAGATAGGAACGGGAGGCATGGCTACCGTTTATAAGGCAAAGGATACGCTCCTTAACCGCTACGTCGCGGTAAAGGTGCTGCGTGATTCGCTCGAAGACGAGAAGAAGGTGGTTGCGAACTTCGTAAAAGAGGCGCAGTCCTCGGCGAGCCTTGTTCATAATAATATAGTGTCGGTATATGACGTCGGCGAAGAGGACGGCATAAACTACATGGTTATGGAGTACGTTGACGGCATAACCTTAAAGGAATACATAAAAACGCGCGGCGCGCTCCCATGGCAGGAGGCGTGCGACTTCGCGATACAGATAGGTCAGGGCATCAACGAGGCGCACTCGATCAATATAGTACACCGCGACATAAAGCCGCAGAATATCCTTATGACAAAGGATAAAATCCTGAAGGTAACGGATTTCGGCATAGCGAAAGCCGTCGCGGGCGACACGACCGTTGTAAACGGCAACGTTCTCGGCAGCGTTCATTACATATCGCCGGAGCAGGCGCGCGGCGGAGTTACGGACGCGAGGAGCGATATATATTCGCTCGGTATCGTGCTTTACGAAATGCTTGCGGGTAAAGTGCCGTTTGACGGCGACACGCCTGTGTCGGTCGCGCTCATGCACCTTGAAAAAGAGCCGGTGAACGTGAAGGTGGTAAATCTCGAAGTACCGTCGGATCTCGCGTACGTAACGATGAAGGCAATCTCAAAGGATCAGAGCGCAAGATACGCGAGCGTATCGGAGTTTGTGGACGACTTGCACGCAGTTCTCGCCGACGAGCCGCTGCCGAGCCGCGATGACACGGACTATACGGCGAAAGGCGGAACAACCGCGGCGGCGGACGATGACGTAAACGGCGAGGAGGACGATTATATAGTCGATGAAAACGACGATATTCCCGCAATCGTTCCCGACGACGAGGAAACGGAGATAGAGAACAGGGGCAGAACAAAGCGCAAGACAGAGGTGCAGAAGAATACGAAAAAGCAAAAGAAAGAGGACAGAATTGCGATTATACTCGCGTTCGCGACAATACTCGCGGTAGGACTTATCGCCGTCGGCGTATGGTGGATGGTACATGCGGGCAAGGAGGCATCCGTGCCCGACTTTGCAGGCATGACGGAGCAGGAGGCGGTGCAGCTTGCCGAAAGCAAGGGTCTGGCAATCGCGCCCGAGAGAGAACTGTCGTTCTCTGATACCGTCGCGGAACACTGCGTCATAGACCAGGATCCCAAGGCGGGTTCGACCGTCCCGAAGGGTACGCAGATCAAGCTTGTGATTTCAATCGGTGCGTCGGGCGGCGACATACCGACCCCGAACGTCACGAATAAGAATATAGACGACGCCATAAAGGAAATTCTTGAGGCGGGACTTACTTACGACGTTGTGGAGGAATTTTCCGACACGATAGCGGCGGGTAACGTAATCCGTCAGATACCGCTTGCAGGCACGAAGCTCAATAAGGACTCCGACGCGATAAAACTTACCGTCAGCAAGGGTTCGCAGTCGGGCGCGTCAGCCGCGCCGGCGGGTAAAACTGTATCCGTACCGAACGTAATCGGCTCGCCCGCGGGCGACGCCGAAAGCAGAATACAGTCGGCGGGACTGCTCGTCGGAACGGTTCAGAGAAAATCGTCGTCGTCGCCGGAGGGTACGGTAATACAGCAAAGCCCCGACGCGCGCACAAAGGCGATGCAGGGCTCGTATGTGAATATTGTAATTTCGAGCGGTGAGGCGGCTCCCGCACCGCAGGAGCCCGAGCAGCAGGAAGAAGAACCGCAGACGGAAACGCCGACCGATAACGGCGGCGAAGACTCGGGCGGCAGCTCGACGAGGACGTTTACCGTCAAAATACCAGATACCGCGAACGACACCGTTCACGTAGAAATTCTCGTAAACGGCAGAACGGTTCACAGCGAGACGCACTCGAAGGACGAGGGCGCGGTGAGCGCGCAGATAACCGGCAGCGGCTCGGCTGAGGTACAGGCGTATATAGACGGTGCGAAGGTTGCGGACAAGACGATAGACTTTAACTGATTATGCGCGTAGACGGAGTTATAATAAAAGGTATAGGAGGCTTTTACTATGTAAAAGCCTCTCACAATGTATACGAATGTAAAGCGAGGGGCGTGTTCCGCAAGGAGGGCGTGACCCCGATGATAGGCGACAGGGTAACGATTGAGACCGACGGCGAAAAGGGCAGCATTACCGAAATAATGCCGCGCACGTCGTATCTCGTGCGGCCGCCCGTCGCAAATGTGGACACAATTCTTATCGTAATTGCGGCAGCCGAACCGTCGCCGAACCTCACGGTCGCGGACAAGATGCTCGTAAACGCCGAAATAAGCGGCATAAAGCCTGCGGTGTGCGTAAACAAAACCGACCTTGCCGAAAGCGAAGAAATAAAGGACACATACGTGAAGGCGGGGTATGAGGTGATAGAGGTAAGCGCGGAGAAGAACGAGGGTATAGATGTGCTGCGCTCTTTCCTCAAAGGTAAAAACACCGCGTTTGCCGGACTGTCGGGCGTGGGCAAGTCGAGCCTTTTAAGCCTTATAACGGACGGCGAGCTGGAAACGGGCGCGGTGTCGGAGAAGATACGGCGCGGCAGACACACGACGCGCCACGTCGAACTTTTCGAACTCGCGGACGGCGGGTACGTAATGGACACGCCCGGATTTTCGCAGCTTGAAGTGGAGGGTATACGCGCCGAGGAACTATGGCGTTACTTCCCCGAAATGGCTGACTGTGACGGCAAATGCCGTTTCCGAGGCTGCGCCCATATAAACGAGCCGGACTGCGCGGTAAAGGACAAGCTTGCGGACGGTAAAATAGCGACCTCGCGGTACGAAAGTTATTGTGAACTTTACGAAAAATTAAAACAAACAAAGGAATGGTTAATAAAATGATACTTGTGCCATCAATACTGTCGGCTGACTTCGGAATACTTGCCGAGCAAATCAAAAAATGTGAAAACGCGGGCGCCGAGTGGCTGCACATAGACGTAATGGACGGACACTTTGTACCGAACATCTCGTTTGCCATGCCCGTAATAAAATCAATACGCAAGTACACCGATATGTTTTTTGACGTGCATTTGATGATAACCGAGCCGGAACGGTATATAAACGACTTCATAGACTGCGGCGCGGACGGCGTGACGTTCCATATTGAGGCGACGGATTTTCCCGACCGCTGTATAGAAATGATACGCTCGCGCGGCAAGCTTGCGGGCATATCCATAAAGCCCGACACGCCCGTGGAAAAGATAATACCGTACCTCGAAAAGATTGACATGGTGCTTGTGATGAGCGTTGAACCGGGTTACGGCGGTCAGGAATACATAACCGCCGTGAACGAAAAAATAAAGTATCTGCGCGAAATTAAGGGCGGGTATTTCAAGATTGAGGTTGACGGCGGAGTAAGGGAAAACAATATCGACTCCGTACTTGCCGCGGGCGCGAACGTGATTGTGGCGGGCAGCGCGGTGTTTAACGGCGATATAGAGAGCAATATCAAGAGGCTTATGCGATGAGAGCAGTTGTGATAGGTAACGGGAGCATAAACGATTACGGTTACATCAAAAGCAAAATACGCGCGGATGATTTCATAATTTGCGCCGACGGCGGCTATAATCACGCAGTAAGGCTCGGCGTAAAGCCCGACGTTATAATAGGTGATTTTGACAGCGCGGCGGGGTACGAGAGCGCGGAGAACGTGATACGCTACCCGACGCGCAAGGATTACACCGACGGAGAACTTGCCGTCGAATACGCCTTGGAGCGCGGCTGTGACGGCGT
>CANQIP010000035.1 GCA_947623955.1 uncultured Clostridia bacterium
ATAATGGACATGCCGCGCATAACGGTTACGGGCGATAGGGAGATATATATAGAAAACTACCGCGGCATCGCGGGCTTTGACGAAAATTCGATAAGCGTGTCCTCCGGCATAGGCAGGGTGACGGTTTACGGAGACAATCTCGAAATAGCGGCTGTGCGGCGCGAGGATATACTTATAAGCGGAAGGTTTAAAAAAATAGAGTACGAGGTAAAAAATGTTAAATAAGTTCTTTAAATTTCTGCGCGGATATGTTATAATAAACGTGTATGGGAAAAACGCACCGAGATTTTTAAGCATATGCCTAAGGCGCGGCTTCAGAATTTACGGAGCGCGGCTGTCGGACAAGGGTATACTTGTAGAAATGGACGCGCGCGATTTTACGCGTGTGCGAGACGCGGCGAAAAAGTGCCGCGTAAGGGTACGGATAAAGGAAAAGCACACCGTCCGCCGCGCGGCTTACGCAAGAAGGTACCGCATACCACTCCTTATCGCCGTTTCGATATGCGTCGTCATAGCGGCGCAGTGCGCGGGACGAATATGGCTTATCGAAATAGACGGCGCGGACGACAAATACATAGACAGCATAACCGCGACGCTCGACGAGATAGGTGTAAAGCGCGGCACACTCAAAAAAAGTCTGCCCGACGGCATGACAATGAAGAAAAAGCTGCTCGAAGGCACGGACGGTCTTGCGTGGGCGTGGGTGTACATCGACGGCGTAAAGGCGAGAGTGCAGGTATACGAGAAGATAATACCGCCCTCGGTCGTGGATAAAAGCGAGCCGTGCGACATTGTCGCGTCGTGCGACGGAGTTGTGCGAGGCATGACCGTCAAGGCGGGCGAGGAACGCGTAAGAGAGGGCGACGCGGTAAACACCGGCGACATTCTCGTGGCGGGTACTGTCTCGGCGTACCGCGAGGGCGACGCGGAAAAGTACATACTAATCCACTCCATAGCGGAGGTGCGCGCGTACACAACGCACACCGCATCGGGCGAGTATAAGCTGACGCGCGAGGTACGCACTCCGACTGGCAGGCGCAAACGGTGGCGCGTGCTCGAACTTTTCGGCAAGGCGCTGTCACTGCCGCACGGAAATGCGACATACGAAAACTACGACCGCACCGAGAACCGATTTGAGCTTAACATACCGTTTTTCGGCTACAGCGGCGTGGCGCTTAATACCGTCGGGTTTGACGAGGTAAACGTCACGACGGAGCAGATACCGCTTGAAACGGTACTCGAAAATGCGAAAAACGAGCTTGAAGAAAAAATCGCGAAAGAGCTTACACCGGGCGCGCAGCTTGACGACAAGAGCATTGAATACGAACAGACCGATAATGAAACAATAAAAGTAACCGTAAGGATGAATTTCACGGAAAACATAGCCGCGTCCGTACCTATCGGCGCGGCGGAGGATAAAGGAGAGAAAAATATTGACGACGAGACAGATAGAAGTGTCGCAGGAGATTGATATTGCAAATCTTTTCGGCAGCTTTGACGAGAACGTAAAGCTTTTGGAAAAGACGCTGAACGTAAACATCGCCGCGCGCGACGGCTCGCTCCACATAACGGGCGGCGAGGAAAACGTGGATAAGGCGTTCGACGTTGTGAATATGCTCGTGCAGATTATAGGCAGGGGCGAGAGAGTGGACACGCAGAAGGTGATGTACGCGCTCGAAATGATACAGGAGCACGGCGGCATCGACATAAAGATGATGGGCGACGACTGCATAGCCGTCAGCGTGAAGGGTCACCCGATAAAGACAAAAACGCTCGGTCAGAAACGTTACGTCGAGGCGATAGACAACAATACTATCATATTCGGCATAGGGCCCGCCGGCACGGGCAAGACGTACCTTGCCGTAGCGAGAGCCGTTACGGCGCTTAGGAGCAAGGAGGTAAACCGTATTATTCTGACGCGTCCCGCGGTCGAGGCGGGCGAAAAACTCGGATTTCTGCCCGGTGATTTGCAAAACAAGGTTGACCCGTATTTAAGACCGCTCTATGACGGAATGTACGAGATGCTCGGCGGCGAGGGATTTTTGAGGTATCAGGAAAAGGGCGTGATAGAGGTCGCGCCGCTTGCGTACATGCGCGGCAGAACGCTCGACAACGCGTTCATAATTCTCGACGAGGCGCAGAACACCACGCCGGAGCAGATGAAGATGTTCCTGACGCGTATCGGCTACGGTTCGAAGGCAATCGTGACGGGTGACATTACGCAGATAGACCTTCCGGGCGAAAAGCGCAGCGGACTTAAAGAGGCTATGAAGATACTTAAAGGTATCGAGGGTATAGCGTTCTGCGAGTTTACCGAAAAGGACGTTGTGCGCCACCCGCTTGTGCAGCAGATTATAAAAGCGTACGCGAAGTACGACGAGGAACAGGAGAGAAAGAGAGCGAGACGGAGGAACAATGGTTGACATAATTCTTGAAAACGAGCAGGACGCTTTGACGGTAACAGAGGAAATCGAAAGCGCGATACGTCGCGTGTGCGAGAGAACGCTCGAAAGCGAGGAGTGCGACTTTGACGCGCAGATAAGCGTTACGCTCACGGACGACGAGACGATACAAGAAATAAACAAGGCAAACCGCGGTATAGACAAGCCTACCGACGTTTTATCGTTCCCGCTGCTCGAATTTGACGAAAACGGCGTCGCCGACGGCGAATACGAAACGGACGGCGAGTGCGTTATGCTCGGCGACATAGTAATTTCAATGGAGCGCGCGGCGCGTCAGGCGGAGGAATACGGTCACAGCCTGCTGCGCGAGGCAGCGTTTTTGACGGCGCACTCGATGCTGCACCTTTTGGGCTACGACCACGTTGACGACGCGGAGGGCGAGCGCGTGATGAACAAAAAGCAGGAGAGCGTACTCGCGTCGCTCGGCATAACGCGGGATTAAACAAAGTACGGGAGAAAAATATGAAAAAGAAAAACAAACATTTCAAATCGGGTTTCGCGGCAATAATCGGTATGCCGAACGTCGGCAAATCGACTCTCTTGAACGCGATAGTCGGACAGAAGATAGCGATAATATCCGACAAGCCCCAGACAACGCGGAACAAAATCCTCGCGGTGTACTCGACCGACGAGGAGCAGATAATTTTTACTGACACGCCCGGCATACATAAGCCGCACAACAAGCTCGGTCAGTACATGGTAAACGCGGCAGCGTCGAGCATGGACGACACGGACGTGCTTATTTTTGTCGTGGACGCGAGCCGAAGGATACAGGACACGGAGCGCGAGATAGTAAAGAGCATAGACAAAACGGGTCTGCCGTGCATACTCGTGCTGAACAAGGTAGACCTCATGCGTAAGGAGGAGCTGCTGCCGGTCATAGCCGACTATTCGAGCATGTACGGCTTTGACTCGATAGTGCCGATAAGCGCGAAAACGAACGACGGCGTGGACATACTCCTTCACGACATAGAGGAATATCTGGAGGAAGGCCCTGAGTTTTACGACCCCGAAACCGTCACCGACCAGCCGGAAAAGCAGATAGCGGCTGAAATAATACGCGAGAAAATGCTGTGGCTGCTTGACAAGGAGGTGCCGCACGGCGTTGCGATAGAGATAACGAAAATGCAGGAAAAGCCGAAAATAACGAACATATACGCGACGATCTACTGCGAGAAAGCGTCGCACAAGGGCATTATTATAGGAAAGAACGGCGATATGCTGAAAAAAATCGGCACGATGGCGCGCGGCGACATAGAGAAAATGCTCGACAAAAAGGCGTATCTCGAATTGTGGGTAAAGGTAAAGCCCGACTGGCGCAACAGCGATTACCTGATTAAAAATTTCGGCTTAAAAAATGAATAGCAAATAGTGACAGTATAACCTCCGCGGCAAAGGACAAACATAAAAACACTACATTATCGGAGGTTACGGAAATGAACGAGGAAACGGAAATCGCAATCGAGCCCGTGACGCAGACAGGCAATAACTGGGACACTTTTTTGCAGACAGGCAATATAGAGTCGTACCTGTTATACAAGTGGGCGTCGGGCTGCTATGACGACGAGGAAAAGGAAAATCCATGGCGCAAATCAGGACGAAGGGTATTATCATAAGACAGACCGATTACGGCGAGGGTCACAGGATGCTCAGCATATTCACCGAGGACTGCGGTATCGTGAAGGCGGTAAGCTACGGCGCGGGAAAGTCGAGAAGTAAGGCTGCCGCCTCCGGTCAGTTCCTCTGCTGGGCTGATTTTGAATTGTCGTCAAAGGCTAACAGTGATATTATGACAGTTCGCTCGTCCGACACAATAGACGCGTTCCTGCCCGTGACGGAGGACATAAAAAAGCTTTCGCTCTGCGCGTACCTTGCGGATATAACGTACGGGATTTTGGGTTCGGGCAACCCCGACGCGAGACTTCTGCACATTTTTCTCAATTGCGTGTACGCTCTCGCGTACAAGAATGAGGATGCGGCGAAGGTCAAGGCGGTGTACGAGCTTAAAATGATGTGCGCCGAAGGGTATATGCCAAGCCTCGTCGGCTGCTCGTCGTGCGGCAGTGGCGAGGTGTACGCGTTCGACGTCGAAAAGGGCGGTGCGGTATGTAAAAAGTGCGGCGGCGGTAATATTATAAAATTCGACGGCGAGCTGTATCGGGCGCTTTCGTATATAGTGTCGTCGGAGGATAAGAAAATGCTGTCTTTTACCGCGTCGGACGACCTTACGGCGCGGATCGGCTCTCTCGCGGAGCGATACGTTTTAACGCAGCTTGACATAAACCCGAAAAGTCTCGCGTATTACAAGACAATGCTCAAAATGTAGGATATTTTGCCAAGGGTTTACATAAATTTCACAGTGAAAAACGGCTATTTCGGCGTTGTTTTGGTCAAATTACATAAATCACCCGAAAAAGCAAAAAACTTCTTGCAATCACACGCGCGTTGGTATATAATATTACGGTATTTAAGATTATATTTCGCGGAGGTGTACAAGAAGTGCCAAACATTAAGTCGGCAAAGAAGAGAGTAAGAGTAGCCGAAAAAAAGACGCTCATAAATCTCTCTCACAAAACGGCTCTCAAGACGGCGATAAAGAAGTTTGAAACGGCTGTCAGCGAGGGCGATAAGGAGAACGTACAGGCTTTGTTTAACGACGCGGTCAAGAAAATTGACAGAGGCGTCAGCCAGGGTATTCTCCATAAGAACAACGCTGCAAGAAAGAAGTCGCAGCTTGCTCTTAAACTCGCAAAAATATCATAAGAAAAAAGAAGTCCGCAGGGACTTCTTTTTTTGCCATGTATTGAAGGTCAGACACAAACTTTGTGCTTGCATATTACATATCCGTATGATATACTATATACATAAAAACAAGCAAGGAGTGTGATTACGATGTCAAACAGAGAAAAAGCCATAGATATAATCAACGCTTTGCCCGAATATAAAATGCCTTATATAGTGATGCTGTTACAGGGGATGCAGTTTGATGACGATATTGAAGACGAAATGTTCTGCGAATCGCTGTATCAACGATATTTGGATGATCCCGACCCGTCAAAGGACGAGGAATATTCGCTCAATGAATGTAAAAAGGAATGGGGTATCGCGTAATGTACCGCATTGTATTAAAGAAAAGCGCCAAGAAATTTCTTGACAAACTGCCGCCGAATGAACGAGGAAGAATTGTCAGAGAGCTAGAAAAACTTCCGAAGGGCGAGGATATAAAGCCGTTAAGAGGACACGACGAACTGATGCGGCTGCGGATAGGAAAATACCGTGCCATATATACCGTTGACAACGGCAGGTTGGTGGTGGTAGTTATTGATGTTGACAGCCGCGGACAAGTGTACAAAAATCTATGATAGAAAAAACAAAGCTCGGTAACGAGCTTTTTTATTTGCAAACACTTTCCATATAATTTATGAATAATTTGTTAAAAGTTGAATGAACCGCTTGACTTTTCCGTATAATAATGGTATCTTATACTTGTTAGCACTCGACGGGAACGAGTGCTAACAAAGAAACCGGTTGAAAGGAAGGATTGCGATGGATTTAAACGACAGAAAAAAGAAAATCCTTCAGGCAATCATTGACGAATACATCGGTACGGCGGAGCCGGTCGGCTCGCGTGCAATCTCCAAAAAGGAAAACCTCGGACTTTCGAGCGCGACCATACGCAACGAAATGGCGGATTTAGAGGAAATGGGCTATCTCATTCAGCCCCACACCTCGGCGGGCAGAATACCGTCCGACGAGGGCTACCGTTTCTACGTAAACTCGCTTATGCAGGATTACAAAATAGGCATGGACGCGGTGGCGCAGCTGCAAAATATGCTTGAAAGCCGCGTGAGTCTTCTCGACAAGCTAATACGCTACGCGGGCGCGATAGCCTCGAACCTCACCGAGTACACCACGGTAATATCCGCGCCGAAGGACGACGACAGCGAGATTAAAAAGATAGACGTTGTTGCCGTCGAAAGTCACACCGTTATGCTGATTATCGTGACGCGCAGGGTAAGGAGCGCGTCGGTGAATGTAAACCTGTCGGGCGAGGGCTGCGAGAGACTGGCGCAGATACTCAACAAGTCGCTCGCGGGCATTAAGCCGCACGAGGTCACACGCGACACCATCGAGAAAATAAAGGACGGCGCGAAAGGGTTTATAAAAGAAAGCGCGCTTGACAAAATATTCGACTGCCTTTACGACACGGTTACGGCTGACGCTGAAACGGAGATATATGTCACGAACGCCGATTCAATATTGAGTTATCCCGAATTTGCCGACGTTAAGAAGGCGAGGGGAATGTTGTCATTCCTCGACGACAAGGAAAAGCTTAAAAAGCTTGCCTCTGCCGACACGGGGGAGGGTATTAACGCCAAAATAGGCAAGGAAAACGATTTTGAAATTTTACAGGACAGTTCGCTTGTCAGCATGAACTACACTCTGCCGTCAGGCGGCGCGGGCAAGCTGACGGTCATAGGACCCAAGCGGATGAACTACTCAAAGGTGTTCGCCAGTCTCGATTTAATTTCAAATGAAATAGAAAAACTCGTAAACTACTATATGAACGGCAGTTAGAGAAAGGAGAAGGCTATAGAAAATGAGCGAAAAGGAAAAGACGGAAAACGTGCGGCAGGAAGAAACGGAGGACGTAACGGAAACCGCCGAAACGACGGAAACGGCTGAGACGTCCGCCGAGGATAAATTAAAGGAGCAGACCGATAAATATATGCGGCTGTACGCCGAGTTTGACAATTTCCGAAAGCGCAGTCAGCGCGAAAAGGATATGCGTTACGGCGACGCGGTGATAGACGCGGCTGCGGCGATACTTCCGATAGGCGACAATTTGGAGAGGGCGCTTAAAATCGAGGTCGAGTCCGAGGACGCGGTAAAGCTTAAAGAGGGCGTTGAAATGGTCTTAAAGCAATTCGCCGAAACGCTTGAAAAGCTTGGCGTAAAGCCGATAAAAGCCGAGGGCGAACAGTTCGACCCGAACCTTCACAACGCGGTAATGCACGTCGAGGACGAAACGATAGACGACAACACCGTCGTGGAGGAGCTTATGAAGGGCTACGAATACAAGGACGGACGCGTCGTGCGCCATAGTATGGTAAAGGTCGCGAACTGACGCGCGTTTTGAACATATTAAAAATCAAGGACATAAAATTTAGGAGGAATATAAAATGGGAAAGATTATAGGTATTGACCTGGGAACAACAAACAGCTGCGTGGCGGTTATGGAGGGCGGAAATCCCACCGTTATCACGAACAGCGAGGGCGCGAGAACGACCCCGTCGGTTGTCGCGTTCCAGAAGGACGGAGAGAGAATAGTGGGACAGGTGGCGAAACGTCAGGCGGTAACGAACGCGGCGAGAACCATTATGTCCATAAAGCGTAAAATGGGTACCGCGGAAAAGGTTACGATAGACGACAAGTCCTACACGCCGCAGGAAATTTCGGCGATGATTTTGTCAAAGCTTAAACAGGACGCGGAAAGCTACCTCGGCGAACCCGTAACGCAGGCGGTTATCACCGTTCCGGCGTACTTTAACGACTCGCAGAGACAGGCGACGAAGGACGCGGGCAAAATTGCGGGTCTCGAAGTAATGAGAATAGTAAACGAACCTACGGCTGCCGCGCTCGCGTACGGCGTGGGCGAGAAGGATCAGAAGATAATGGTATACGACCTCGGCGGCGGCACGTTCGACGTTTCGATACTCGACATTTCCGAGGGCGTGTTCGAGGTGCTTTCGACAAACGGCGACACGCACCTGGGCGGCGACGATTTCGACCAGAGAATTATCGACTACCTCGTTGCCGAGTTTAAGAAGAGCGACGGCGTAGACCTTTCGGGCGACAAGATGGCTATGCAGCGTCTTAAAGAGGCTGCCGAAAAGTCGAAGATAGAGCTTTCGACGACTACTACCTCAAACATCAATCTGCCGTTCATCACGGCGGACGCGTCGGGCCCCAAGCACATGGACATCACGCTCACAAAGGCGAAGTTTGACGAGCTTACGGCTGATTTGGTAGACAGAACGCTCACAAGCATAAGAAACGCAATGCGCGACGCGTCCATAAGCGCGTCGCAGATTGACGAGGTTCTGCTTGTCGGCGGTTCGTCGAGAATACCGGCTGTTCAAGAGGCTGTCAAGAAGGAAATGGGCAAGGAGCCGAACAAGGGCATTAACCCCGACGAGTGCGTAGCGGTCGGCGCGGCGAGACAGGCGGCAGTCCTCGCGGGCGACAGTTCGCAGGATATACTTCTGCTCGACGTAACGCCGCTGTCGCTCGGTATTGAAACGCTGGGCGGCGTGTTCACAAAGCTTATCGAGAGAAACACCACAATACCGACATCGAAGTCGCAGGTGTTCTCAACGGCTGCCGACGGTCAGACGTCCGTTGAGGTACACGTTCTCCAGGGTGAGAGAGAAATGGCGCAGTACAACAAGACGCTCGGACGCTTCAATCTTACAGGAATCGCTCCCGCACCGCGCGGCGTACCGCAGATCGAGGTAACGTTCGACATCGACGCGAACGGTATCGTAAACGTAAGCGCAAAGGATTTGGGTACGGGCAACGAGCAGAAAATCACGATTACCGCATCGACGAACCTCAGCGACGAGGACATCGACAAGGCGGTGAAAGAGGCGGAAAAGTACGCCGAAGAGGATAAGAAACGCAAGGAGGACGTTGAGATAAGAAACAACGCCGAAACGCTTGTATACCAGTGCGAAAAGGCTGTCAAGGACGCGGGCGACAAGATCGACGACGCAACCAAGAGCATGGTTGAGGGCGAGGTCAACAAGGTCAAGGAGGCTCTTAAAGGCACGGACAGCGCGGCTATAAAGGCTGCCACGGACGCTTTGCAGGAGAAATTCTATTCTGTGGCGCAGCAGATGTACAGTCAGGCGAACCCGCAGGGCGCGGATCCGAACGCGGGAGCAAACCCGCAGGGCGGTGCTCAGGGCGACCCGAACGTGTATGAGGCGGACTACACCGAGGTTGATAACGATAATCAGTAAAACGCGTGTGTGCATGACCCCCTCTCCGAGGGGGTCTAAACTTGCTTGCAAGTTTAGGGGGGTGTTGTTTTTAAGAACAATTTATACACCCCCCGAAATCAAAGGGGCGGTGACCCGCCGCCCGCAAACCCCTCAGTCACACTGCGTGTGACAGCTCCCCTAGTAGGGGAGCCTCACCGTATGCCTCCCCTACTAGGGGAGGTGGCGCCGTAGGCGTCGGAGGGGTTTTAACATCTAAATCATAATTTACACACAAACAAAATACCTCTTTACAAACCGAACCAAATTTAGTATAATATCACAGGCAGGTGAAAAAATTGGCGGATAAGAGAGATTATTACGAAGTTCTGGGCGTTCAGAAGGGCGCGTCGGACGATGAAATAAAGAAAGCGTTCCGCAGAAAGAGCAAGGAGTACCACCCCGACCTTCACCCCGGCGACAAGGAAGCCGAGGAAAAGTTCAAGGAGGTCAACGAGGCGTACCAGGTTCTTTCCGACGCGGACAAGAGAGACAAGTACGACCGTTTCGGTCACGCGGGCGTAGACCCGAATTTCGGCGCGGGCGGCGGCTTTAACGGCGGCGGTTTCGGCGGCTTTGACTTCGGAGATATATTCGGCGACATATTCGGCGGCGGCTTCGGCGGCGGACGAACGAGAAACGGTCCCAAGCGCGGAGCAGACATACGTCAGGTTATCGACATTACATTTGAGGAGGCAGCGTTCGGCTGCTCGAAGAAAATAAACGTGACGGCGCAGGAAAAATGCGAAACGTGCGGCGGTACGGGCGCGAAAAAGGGTACGCCCGTCGAGATGTGTCAGAACTGCCACGGCACGGGACGCGTTCAGACGAGACAGCGCACCATTTTGGGCTACATGACCACGGAAACGGTCTGCCCGCAATGTCACGGCGACGGTAAAATCATAAAAGAGCCGTGCCGCGACTGCCGCGGAACGGGCGTGGTTCGCAAAAACAAGACGATAGAGGTACAGATACCACCCGGCATTGACAACGGTCAGACGATACAGCTTTCCGGCAAAGGCGAGGCGGGCGCGAAAGGCGGGCCCAGCGGCGATTTGCTAATTACCGTGCGCGTGCGTCCGCACGAGATTTTCAAACGCGACGAGTACGACGTGTATATAGATATGCCGATAACGTTCGCGCAGGCTGCGCTCGGCGCGAAAATACAAGTGCCGACGCTCGACGGCGCGGTCGAGTTCACAATCCCCGAAGGCACGCAGACGGGCTCGAAATTCCGCATGAAGGGCAAGGGCATACCGTATCTGAGAAGTAAGTCGCGCGGCGACGAGTACGTTACGGTGACGGTTGAAGTGCCGCGCAATTTAAGCACACGGCAAAAGGAGATCCTCCGCGGTTTCGACGAGGACAGGAACTACAAGCAAAAGAAATCGTTCTACGATAAAATGAAAAATATATTCAAATAAAACACGAGGAGAGATACTATGCAGCCCAATATATACGAGCTTTCAAAAATGACAAAGGAGCAGTACGATTTCATAATGAAACGCGCCGAGCTCGACATAACGGAGCAGATGAAGGTCGCTAAGGAAGTTTCCGACGACATCAAAAACCGCGGCGACGCGGCGGTTCTCGAATACACGGCGAAGTTTGACCGCGTACAGCTTACTGCCGACCAAATGAAGGTAAAGCCCGAGGAAATAGAGGCGGGCTATAACCGCCTTGACAGGGAAACGCGCGAGGCGATAGAGTACGCGTACAAGAACATATACGACTTCCACGAGAAGCAACTCCCCGAGGAAATGTGGTTCACGATGGTGGACGACGGGCTTATGGTCGGCGAGAAAACAACGCCGATAGTCGATGTGTGCCTGTACGTGCCGCACGGCAAAGGCTCGTTCCCGTCGGTACTGTGTATGCTCGGTATTCCTGCGGTCGTTGCGAAAGTGCCGAAAATCGTCGTTGTAACGCCCCCGAACGAAAAGGGCGAGGTTGACGACGCGATACTCGCGGCTGCGAAAATTATAGGTATCACCGAGATATACAAGGTAGGCGGCATACAGGCGATAGCGGCTGTCGCGTACGGTACGGAAACGATCCCGAAGTGCCACAAGGTAATAGGTCCCGGTAACAGCTACGCCACAGCGGCAAAGCGCGTTCTCGCAAGTCAGATCGACGCGGGACTTCCGGCGGGTCCCAGCGAGATAATCGTTCTCGCCGACGAAAAAGCCGACCCCGAAAAGGTTGCGCTCGACTGGATGATAGAGGCGGAACACGGCCCCGACAGCGCGGCGCTCCTCGTTACACATTCGAGAGAACTCGTTGACGCGGTTATCCCGATCGTGAACCGTCAGCTTGAAAAAATATCGCCCAAGCGCAAGGAATTTATCGAAACGAACCTCACCACCTACGGCGGCGTGATTTTGACGGAGTCGCTCGACGAGTCGATAGCGTTCGTAAACGACTACGCGCCGGAGCATATGGAGGTAATGACGGAAAAGCCGTTCGACACGCTCCCGAAAATCAAAAACGCGGGCGAGATACTTTTGGGCGACTACACGCCCGTTACGCTTTGTAACTTCGTTTTGGGACCGAACGCTATACTTCCGACGGGCGGATTCGCGAAAACGTATTCGTCGGTAAGCGTGCAGGATTTCTTAAAGCGTTCATCGGTCGGCTACGCGTCGAAGGACGGATTTGAAAAGGTAAGAGACTACGCGTACAGATTTGCAAAGGTTGAGGGATTTGACACGCACGGTCTCGCGGTCAAAGAAAGGAAATAATCATGGATAAGGTGCAGGTTACCAGAAGAACCACGGAATCGGAAATGAAGGTCGTATTTGACTTTTCGCCGATCAAGCCCGACTACAGAAAAAATATAAAAACCCCGCTGCCGTTTCTCAGTCACATGATCGAGCATATCGCGTGGCGCGGCGGATTTAATATCGAAACCGACATAAAGCTTGACGAGTTTACGCTTACGCACGTTATATGCGAGGATCTCGGCATGGCTATGGGCAAAGCGGCGCGCGAGTACGTGCAAAAAACCGACGGCGCGGCGGGTTTCGGCGACGCGGTCGGCATTATCGACGAGGCAAAGGCGGAGTGCGCCGTAAGCTTTGAGGACAGGGCGTACATAGACATCGACTACCACGGCAACACGCCGGCGGCAAAGGTCGAGGGTATGGACAGCGAGGATTTGGAAACGTTCCTCGAAGGCTTTGCGCAGGGCGCGATGTGTACGCTGCACATAGATTTGCAGAAAGGTCACAACGGACACCACATCTGGGAGGCTATCTACCGCAGCGTCGGTTCGGCTTTGAACCGCGCGTTCGCGGTAAGCGAGGCGCGCAAGGGCATGACAAGCGGCGTCGCGGGTAAGATTGAGTGGACTGTGGAATAAACGAAACGGCTGCGCGGCGCAGCCTTTTTCGTTTATATAAACAAATACGGAGGATACCCATATGGATTTGCTTGAAGTCGGAAAGATAGTCAACACCCACGGCCTGCGCGGCGAGGTAAAGGTCGTGCCGTGGACGGACTACCCCGAGCAGTTTGAGGATATAGAATACGCGTACGTGAAAACGAAGGACGATTACGAGCGTCTTACTTTGTGCGGCGTGAAGTACCAGAAGGGCAACATCATAGTGCGTTTCAGGGAGATAACCGACATAAACGACGCGGAAAAGTACAAGAACCGCGTGCTGTACGCGGAGCGCGACATGCTCGGCGAGTTGCCCGACGGCGTTTACTATATTGCCGACCTGATAGGTCTTACGGTCGTGACGGACGACGGACGTGAAATCGGTAAAATTTCCGACGTTATAAACACGGGCGCGAGCGATATATACGAGGTAAAGCGCGAGGGTATGAAGAACTTGCTCATACCTGTGACGGACGAAACGGTGCTTGACGTAGATATAGACGGCGGCAGCGTGACGGTGCATCTTATCGACGGTTTGGAGGATTTATAATGAAATTTGACGTTCTGACGCTTTTC
>CANQIP010000036.1 GCA_947623955.1 uncultured Clostridia bacterium
TTTTTGGATATATAATGATGTACGACTTAAAAATGACGTTGTTTTTAATCCGATACAAAGGAGGCGGAAAGGTTGACGGACGAGAAAAAGCTGCTCGCGGATTTAAAAAGGAAGAAATGCTCCGCGCTCGAAAAGGCGATAGACATCTACACGCCGTACATCAGCGTTATCATATACAACATAATCGGCGGTGTTATGACGAAGGAGGACGTTGAGGAAGTCGTTTCCGACACGTTTGTGTCGCTATGGCGCACCGCCGAAACGCTCGACGCTGAAAAGGGCGGGCTTAGGGCGTATCTCGCGGCTACGGCGCGCAACTGCGCGAGGAAAAAGCTGCGCGGCGCGGTCAGCGCCGAGCCCATAAGCGAAAGCGTTACATCGTTGTACGGAACGCCGGAGGACGAGCTTGAAAAAAACGAGGATAAAAGGTCGCTCGTAAGCCTCATACGCGAGCTCGGCGAAACCGACGGCGAAATATTCCTGCGCCGCTACTGGTACGGCGAGAAGGTGTCGAAAATATCAGCTGCGACGGGGATAAATCAGTCAACCGTTAAAACGAAACTCCGCAGAGGAAGGATAAAATTAAGGGAAATTTTGATGAAAAAGGAGGCACGGCAATGAAAAAGGAACTTATGGAATTTAAAATCGAGCCGAAGGATATTAAACGGCGCGTACACGCGTCACTCAGCGCCGATCCTCCGGAAAGGAAGTTATATATGAAACGCAGAGCATTAAAGACCGCGCTCATAGCGGCGGCAATAACGGTTATAGCGTCGGCGGTCGCGTTCGCGGCAAGTCCGGCGGGGCAGGAGGCAATATCGAGCATTATGGCGTATTTCCAAAACGAGCAGTCCAATCAGCTTACGAGCCTTGAAGAACTCGCGAAATTCAATGAGGAAATCGGCGCGAGCGTGACGAAGGACGGCATAACGCTTACGCTCGACAACGTGGCTGCGGACGATAATTTCGTTCACGTATTCTACACGATAACGTCCGACACTCCGTTTTACGAGGGCGACGACCAATACTCGAACGAGGTCTGGGATAAGCTTTTGTGGACGGAGTGCGTGATAAACGGAAACGTTGCCGGCTTTGGCAACAATAACAGCGGCGACGGCTACTTCGCCGACGAGCATACTTATAAGGCTATGAGGAAATACAATATTTCAACCGAAACGATACCCGATAATTTCAAGGTGGAATTGTTCGGCGAAACAAACTCCTCATTCAAAACCGCGCTGCCCGATGAGTCGCCGTTTAACCTCATCTGGTCGGACAGAGCGTCGGAGATTACCGACGAGCAGAAGGCAACCGTTTGGTACGTGTGCGCCGACGTTGACAAGTCAGCGGCGGAGGTTGAAACCGCGTCGCGCGATATAGGCGTTACGCTCGACAGCGGAATAATACTTGACAAGGCGGTGTTCTCGCCGTTCGGCAATCAAGTTATAGTCCGCACCGAGGCGGGCGGGAATCCCGACGAGGACAACTCCGATTACCTGCTGCGTGCCGTTGACGATTTCGCGCTGTTCGACGAAAACGGAACGTGTCTCGATATGCTGAACGCGGGCGCGAGTATGGGGGCTGACGGCTCGTCTCTCAACTCGTTCGAGTTTTTAAAGGCTGATGCGGACACGAAAAAGCTGACGATCGTGCCGACGCATTATGTAGAGCCTGAGAGTGACAAAAGGGCGGCAAAGACAACGGTAAAGCTCGCCGACATAACGTACCCGTTCACGGTCGAGAGCGAGCACGGCAAGACGGTGATAACCGACGTGCGCGTATACGACGGACGCGTTGAGGTGGACTATTACATCGACGGCTACATGAAGTACGGACCGTACTTCGAGCTGTTAAACGACAACGGCGAAAGCGCGGAACCCGGCGGTAAGCTCGGCTGTCTGCTCAACACCGAGGTACACCACGACACAAATTCCTACACCGACGTGTATTCCTACGACGCGCACGACGAGAATGGCAACCGCATACCTATGGACGACAGCGTGAGCGCCGAGGCGATAAAGAAGAATTTCACCACACTCGAAATCACCACAGTAAACGGTTATGTGCTTGACGAGGATAAGGCGGTCACGGTCAATTTGAAATAAAATTATAATTGCGGAATTTATGGAGATGTGGTAAAATATACCCATGGGAAACCATGGGTATATTTTGCGGTAAATTGTGATTTAACAGTGTATCGTAAATCGGCGCACAAACCCCTCCGACGCCTTCGGCGCCACCTCCCCTAGTAGGGGAGGCTCACGTTATGTGGCTTTCACCGTATGGCTCCCCTACTAGGGGAGCTGTCACACGTAGTGTGACTGAGGGGTTTATGCGGGCGAACCATGTTCGCCCGAAAGAAAGGCCCCCTTGTCAAAGGGGGCTGTCACGCGTAGCGTGACTGGGGGATTCCTTGTCGATTTTACAATGAATCCCTCCACCGCCTTCGGCGGTCCCCCTCCCTTTAACAAGGGAGGCTTACACATCTAAATTATAATTTACCATACAAACAAAGGAGGCATATGCCATGTCAAAGTTGGAACAACTCGCATTCAAAATGACCGAATACTACACTGCCGACCCGGCGCGGGTGCAGCATTTTATCAAGGTTCACGCATTCGCGCGGCTTATCGGCGTGAGCGAGGGGCTTTCGGAGGATGAACTTTTTACTCTCGAAACCGCCGCGCTTGTGCATGACATTGGGATAAAGAAAGCCGAAGAGGTTTACTCAAGCTCCGCAGGGCATTATCAGGAGGAGCTGGGACCTCCGATTGCCAAGGAGATGCTTGAAGAGCTTGAATTTGACCGTGATGTTATCTTCCGCGTGTGCCACCTCGTCGCGCATCATCATACATATACCGACATAGACGGCGCGGACTATCAAATACTTGTCGAGGCGGATTTTCTCGTAAATCTGTACGAAAACAGCGAGCCGGTATCCGCGGTTAAGGCGGCGTACGATAAAATTTTCAGAACCGAAACGGGAAAACGGCTCTGCCGCGCGATGTTCGGCATAGATTAAGTAGGGGCGACCCTCGCGGTCGCCCGCACAAACCCCTCAGTCACACTACGTGTGACAGCTCCCCTAGTAGGGGAGCCATACGGCGTATGGCGCATCTTGTTAGCCTCCCTTGTCAAAGGGAGGGGGACCGCCGAAGGCGGTGGAGGGATTCATTATAAAATAGAAAAGGAATCCCCCAGTCACGCTGCGCGTGACAGCCCCCCTTTGACAAGGGGGCCTCACGCACGGTTGTCAACATTACTACCCGCAAAAAAAAATTCATCTTGCAATACCCGCACCAATGATGTATAATAGTACAGTGAGCTCAAATGCAAAGCATGAAAGGATGAAAAAAATGGCTGTTTTAATGATTGTATTGGGAATAGTAATGGTACTTGGCGGAATATCGTGCGTGTTCGCGCCGGTTATGACATTCGTCGGAACGGGTTACATAACGATTGTAATCGCCGCCGTGATGATGATAGTGTACGGCGTAATGAACGTGGTACAGGCGGTGCGCTACAAGGAATACGGCGTGAATATGCTGTTCGGCATACTGTCCGTAATAGCGGGCGCGGTGCTGTTCATACCCGGTATGCGCATCGTCGCGGGCGGTGCGGCATTGTACATCGTGTCGTTCTGGTTCATAGTCAAGGGACTTGTGACAATGTTCCTCTCGCTCAACATGAAAAGAGTGTCGGGCGGCAGGGAGTGGATATTCGGCATAATTTTGGGCGTACTGGGCGTACTGCTCGGCATAGTGTCCTGCATAAAGCCGATCGTGTCAGCCGCTTTGATAGGCTTGTGGATAGGCATTTACCTCATCGAAACAGGCGCGGACATGATAATCCTCGGCTGGAACGCGAGAAACATAAAATAAGAAAAATCCGATTTACACACATGCGCCGCGCAAAAACGCGGCGCTTTTTCTTAGGTAAATATTAACAATTTGAAAATTATCAAAAAACTCGTTGCAATCTCGGGAAAAGTGTGGTACAATGTACGCTGGTAAATATGTCCGTAACGGAAACGGACAAAATCTAAGGAGGAAAACATCACTATGGCAGTGAAAACAGAACAGGTAGAGAAGAATTTGGTCAAGCTCACGTTTGACGTAAGCTATGAGGAATTTGACAAGGCTATAAACAGGGCGTACAGAAAGAACGCTAATCGCTTTAACGTCCCGGGCTACAGAAAGGGCAAGGCTCCCCGCGCGATAGTCGAGAAGTACTACACGGCGGCTGTGTTCTATGACGAGGCGATTAACGACGTTCTCCCCGACGCTTACGAGGCGGCTCTCAAAGAGTCGGGCGTTGAGTCGGTGGCGAGACCCGAAATAGACGTTGAAGATATAACAAAGGGCGAGCCGGTCGTGTTCACCGCGCTCGTTACGACAAAGCCGGAGGTTAAACTCGGCGATTACAAGGGTATAGAAGTGGATAAAATTGACTATACTGTAACAGATGAGGACGTTGACAAGGACATCGAGGCGGCAAGACAGAAGAACGCAAGACTTATAACCGTTGAGGACAGACCTATCGAGAACGGCGACATCGCGGTAATCGACTTCGAGGGCTTTTCGGACGGCGAGCCGTTTGAAGGCGGCAAGGGCGAGGGCTACGAGCTTGAAATCGGCAGCGGCACGTTTATCCCCGGCTTTGAGGAGCAGCTTGTAGGCGCAAACGCGGATTCCGACGTAGAGGTAAACGTTACGTTCCCAGAGGAGTACCATTCGGACGCTCTTGCGGGTAAGGATGCGCTTTTCAAGGTACACGTGCATGAGATAAAGAAACGCGAACTGCCCGAGATTGACGACGATTTCGCGAGCGAGGTAAGCGAGTTTGACACGCTTGACGAGTACAAGGCTGACATCAGAAAGAAACTCGAAGAGGCGGCTGAAAACAAGGCGAGAACCGAAACGGAAAACGCCATAATAAACAAGGTTGTCGAGAACGCGGAATTTGAACTTCCCGAAAAGATGGTCGAGGCGCAGATCGACAACATCGTAAGAGACTTCTCGCAGAGAATTGCGTACCAGGGTATGACGCTCGAAATGTACATGCAGTACACGGGTCAGACTCCCGAAACGTTCAGAGAGCAGTTTACCGAGCAGGCGAAACAGCAGCTTTCCGGCTCGCTCGTACTGGAGGCGATAGCGAAGAAAGAGGGAATAGAGGCAGGCCCCGAGGAATTAGAACTCCACCTTGTCGATATGGCGAAGAAGTACAACATGGAACTCGACAAACTCAAAGATGCGCTTTCGGACGACGAGAAGGAAAATATAAAGAAGGATCTCGAAATACAGAAAACGATCGACATGATTGTAAACAACGCGTCGGTAAAATAAAACTCACAAACAGCGAAAGGAATGAATACTATGGCATTGGTACCTATGGTCGTTGAGCAAACCAACAGAGGCGAGCGTTCATACGACATTTATTCGAGACTTTTGGAGGACAGAATAATATTCCTCGCGGATCAGGTCGACAACGCGACGTCGAGCCTTGTCGTCGCGCAGATGCTTTTTCTGGAGGCGAAAGACCCCGACAAGGACATTCAGTTCTACATCGACTCGCCGGGGGGCTCGATAACGGCGGGCATGGCGATTTACGACACGATGCAGTATATAAAGTGCGACGTGTCCACGATCTGCATAGGCATGGCTGCGAGCATGGGAGCGTTCCTTTTGTCAGCCGGCGCGAAGGGTAAGCGTTTCGCGCTGCCCAACAGCGAGATAATGATTCACCAGCCGCTAATATCCGGCGGCGGACTCAGCGGTCAGGCGACGGACGTTGACATCTACGCCAGACACCTTATGAGAACGAAGGAAAAGATGAATCGTATCCTTGCGGAAAAGACAGGTCAGTCTTACGAAAAGGTATGCGCCGACACTGAGCGCGACAACTTCATGACCGCGCTTGAGGCGAAGGAATACGGACTTGTGGACGAGGTAATAGAGAGAAAGTCCGAGTAACATCTTTACGAGAGGTATATATATGGAAGAGACAAGACATTATATCTGCTCCTTCTGCGGAAAGAACGAAAATCAGGTAAACAAGCTGCTTTCGGGCAACGGTGTTTACATCTGCGACGAGTGCGTCGCGATGTGCAACGAGATTTTGGGCGGAGCGTACGACGGCGGCAGGGAGTTTTCACCCGACGACCTGCCAAAGCCCCGCGAGATAAAAGCGTTTCTCGACGATTACGTGATAGGGCAGGAGGACGCGAAGAAAATTCTGTCCGTGGCGGTATACAACCACTACAAGCGTATCGCGAACGCCGACAAGGCGCAGGACGTGGAACTGCAGAAAAGCAACATTCTTATGATAGGCCCCACGGGCAGCGGTAAAACGTTCCTCGTGCAGAACCTTGCAAAAATACTGAACGTACCGTTCGCAATAGCGGACGCGACTTCGCTTACCGAGGCGGGTTACGTCGGCGAGGACGTGGAGAATATACTGCTAAAGCTTATACAGGCTGCCGATTACGAGGTCGAGGACGCGGAGCGCGGCATTATCTACATCGACGAGATTGACAAGATAGCGAAAAAGACCGAGAACGTGTCCATAACGCGCGACGTAAGCGGCGAGGGCGTTCAGCAGGCGCTCCTCAAAGTGCTTGAAGGAACGGTCGCATCCGTACCGCCGCAGGGCGGCAGAAAGCACCCGCAGCAGGAATTTATACAGCTTGACACGACGAATATCCTATTTATATGCGGCGGAGCGTTCGAGGGTATCGACAAGATAATCGAGAACCGCATAGGTAAGCAGGGACTCGGTTTCGGCGCGGACATAAAGAGCCGCAAGGAAAAGGATATGAGCGAGCTTTTGAGCGAGCTTATACCGCAGGACTTGCAGAAATACGGACTTATCCCCGAATTTATAGGCAGACTGCCCGTATACACAAAGCTCGACAGGCTTGACCGCGAAACGCTCGTACAAATACTGACCGAGCCGAAAAACGCGCTGATAAAGCAGTACAAAACACTGTTCGCGTTCGACGGCGTAAAGCTTGAATTTGAGGAAGAGGCGATCGAGGCGATAGCCGACAAAGCGATAGAGCTCGGAACGGGCGCGCGCGGACTTCGCTCCATAATCGAAGGCGCTATGAACGAGGTCATGTTCGAGATACCGTCCGACAACAGCGTAAGGACTGTGATCATCGACAAGAAATGTATTACGGACGGCAAGATGCCCAAGGTCATACGCGAGGACAAAAAGACGGCGAAAGCCGCGGAAAAAAGAGAAACGGCTTAAAACGCGATACGCGTTAAAACGGTGCAAAGGGGCGCTCGGTATGCTGCACGTAATTCGTGCGCGCTGAGCGCTTTAATACTAATCAGGAAGGCGGGACAATTACAATGTTTGTATCAGAAAACTTATCTGTAAACGAAAAAAATCATCTTGTGATAGGCAAAAACGACGCGGTGGAGCTTGCGAAGGAGTTCGGCACGCCGCTTTACGTGCTTGACGAGGACTTGTTCAGAAAGAACTGCCGCGTCTACAAAAACGCGATGGACAAGTACTACGGCGGCAACGGTCTTGTGCTTTACGCGAACAAGGCTCTCTGCACGCTCTTTACGTGCCGCGCCGCGATGGAGGAGGGTCTCGGCGTTGACGTTGTATCGGGCGGCGAATTGTACACCGCGATAAAGGCGGGTTTCCCGATGGACAAGGTGTACTTCCACGGCAACAACAAAACAGCCGACGAGATAGATTTTGCCGTTAAGAGCGGCGTCGGCTGCTTTATCGTTGATAACGTGTACGAGCTTGAAACGCTCAACGAAACGGCGAAGAAGTACGGCGTGGTACAGAATATCATGTTCCGCATAAAGCCGGGCGTTGACGCGCACACTCACAGCTTTATTCGAACGGGACAGATAGACTCGAAATTCGGCGTCGCGCTCGAAAACGGCGAGGCGTTCGAGATAACGGAAAAGGCTTGCAAAATGTCAAACGTGAAGGTAGTCGGCGTACACTGCCACATCGGTTCGCAGATTTTCGACATAGAGCCGTTCAAAGAGGCAGCCGATATTATGATGAATTTTATCGGCGACGTGAAGGACAAGCTCGGTCTTGAAATAGAGCAGCTTAACCTCGGCGGCGGCTACGGCATAATGTACACCGAAAACGACGACCCCGTACCCTACGACGAGTATATAAAGCACGTCAGCGAGGTCGTGAAGGCGGCGGCGGAAAAGAGAAACGTAAAGCTGCCGTTCATACTCATGGAGCCGGGACGCTCGATAGCCGCGCCCGCGGGCGTGACGCTTTACACCGTCGGCGGCGTTAAGGATATAAAGAACGTCAGAAAATACATATCGGTCGACGGCGGAATGGGCGACAACCCGCGCTACATTCTCTACCAGTCCGAGTACGAGGCTGTCGTTGCGAATAACGCGAACGCCGCGCGCACCGAAAAGGTGACGATTGCGGGCAAGTGCTGCGAGTCGGGCGACATACTCCTGAACGACGCGATGATGCCGGAGATACACGTCGGCGACACGCTCGCCGTACTCGCGACCGGCGCGTACAACTATTCAATGGCGAGCAACTACAACAGAATACCCCGTCCGGCTATGGTAGCCGTTTCGGACGGCAGCGCAAGAGTAATCGTAAAGCGCGAAAGTTACGACGACCTCATCAAAAACGACGTGCTGTAATAAAAAATTATATGAAAAGCCCCGACGCGTATATGACGCGTCGGGGCTTTCCCTTTTATCCTATACCGAAATCACGGAAGTAAGCGTAACCAATATTTTACTTACCGAAATTACGGAAGTAAGCATTATCCCACTCTGTAAGCCTTGACGTCGCTTACGGCTATGTACTTGGCGCCGTAGCGGTCAATATCCACTTCGGTATTGCTGCCGTTCGGAACGTATATCATATATCTTACGTATACGTCGTCGGTCAGAATATCGCACAAATTGCCGTCCTCGTCGAGCTTTGTCAGATTTCTGGCGCCGTTTGGCGCCCAAAACTCGATCGGCTTTCCGTAACGGTTTTTGCCGCTGTTGGGGTACACCTCGGAAACGGTGTCCGTGTTTATGTCAAGCCTGCGATAGTTTAACCCCGTGTCGATATACACAATCGCGCTGTCGGTCGCGTATGAGGTGCTGTAAACGCCGTCGCATATCGCCTTGGTTTCACCCGTGTCCATATCTATCGAATATATCGTGCCTTCGCTGCCCAAGCTGTCGCCGTCATGATTATCAAAGCAGTAAAGCTTGTTGCCGAAACGCTGTACATCAGATAAGCTTGTGCCGTGCAAGAGCTGATGACGCTCTCCGCCTTCGGGGTCGGAGGTATAGAACATTCCGCCGTTCTTGTTGTCGTAGTATACGGAATACATGTCGTCGCTGAGTGAGTCGTCCTTCGTCGCACCGGAAATTTCGCCCTTGTAGAACTCCTCATTGTCCGACGGATCTATCGGCACATACCTGCCGCTTTGCGAGCCGTCCCCGTTGGACGTCCATACATTCTTAACCTTTATGCCGTCCACTGTATATTCCCACTTTTCATCGTCATACTCCTCGATGTAGTTTAAGTCCAAATCCGCTACATAGTCGTACTCGTGGGACTTTGTTTCCTCATTATACGGACCCTCTATATGGAAAAGCGTTCTGCCGTCGGTGGTGGTTATCGGGAAGAAATAGTTTATTTTTACTTTATCGTTTACACATTCCACAACGTCGCCGTCCGTTCTGTAAAGATATGACTCCGATGAGTTGTCCGTCATCATTTTTGCGCTCGTGAAGTAAAACCATGATTTTTCGCTCTTATCCTTCGCGGCTACCATGTTATACGAACCGCAGTCGTCGGTCACAAGCTCTTTATGCGCCTTGCCGTTTTCGTAGGTGAGCCTGTACAGAAAGCGGTACGTGAACATGGAGGGGGAGTCATCGTTACCGACAGAGTCAAGGAAGAACATGTACGGCTTGTTCTGCGTGTCGTCCGCGCTCAGGGGCGAGCCGTCCTCATAGGTGAGAAAGTTTGCGCTCGATATTCCGTAGCATTTGCCGTCGGACAGCTTTGTCACGTCGCTGCCGTCGGGGAGCATCGTGAACAGACAGCCCTCGTCCTTGCCGCGTATGTAATAATAAAGTCTGCCGTTGTAGTAGCTTATATCGTAGCAGTCCTCGTCGGATATTTTCTGCTTGTTTTCACCGTTCGAGTCGACCTTGTACATATGACCGCCGTCCGACCAGTCGGCGTAGTATATCCAGCCGTCGGGAGCGCGGCGGCTGTACTCCGGCTCTTTGAGGCCGTTCTTTATCATATAATCTATCTCTGACAGCGAATACTTCGCCGGAATAACCTCCTTGCCGGAGTAGTCATACAGACCGAACGCCGTTTTGCCCGACTTTGCCGCCTTTGTGTATATGTAATTTGCGTCGGTCATGTACGTGTAGGCGGGGATTGTGACTAAAAGCTCGCCCGTCGCGGCATTATAAATATCCGTCGTGTCGCTGTACGTCTGCGCGGCGGCGTACACGTTCCCGTCGCTCGTCGTGCTGCAGTATATATTTGAATAAATGTCCGTGTCAAACGGTATGCTTACGCCGTCCTTTTTGAGATAGAGCGTTTCGCCGAGCTTTGTCTCGGTATATCCGTTTTCGTACGTCTTAATTGTCTTTTCCGTGTCAGCCGTAATGCCTGTGCCGTCGGGATCGTCGGTGTGCGGGTACGTGCGGTAAATCCTGTAAAGCAGCGATATTGCCTGCTCTATAGTGATATTGCCGAGCGGCTCGAAGTTGTTTTTACCCATGCCCTGCATAAGTCCGAGGTCGCTGAGCGCGTAAACGGCGTGCGCCGCGTAGTCGGCAACGCTGTCCGCGTCGTCGTATGTCAGTTTTGGCTTGTATTGGATTTCCAGAGCTACGCCGTCCGCGTCAAATTCGGTTTCGCTGTAAACCGGATAGTTCTGCACACGAAAGAAGTTTATACGGCTGAGCGTTGTAAGCGCGAGCACAGCCGCGTCCTGACGCGTGATCGGCTCGTCGGGGCGAAGTCTTGCGCGTGTAACGGACTCACGACCGTATTCGTCCGTTTCGGTTTCGAGCGTTTCGCCGTTTACGAGATAATTGGCGATGGCAAGCTGATAATAGTAGTTGTCGCCGATGTCCTCAAAGTAACTGTACCATGAAGGGTGAACGTAGTTTTTGTTAATTTGTGTCGTTTTTATAAGCACGCTGCACATGAGCTCTATAAACTGACCGCGCGTTATGTTCTGTCTGTAGTCCGACACGTCGGCGAGTCCCTCCGTAATCAAATCCTCGCTCGTAAACACGCTGACGTCGTTGTACGCCCAGTCGGACACGTGCACGATTTCACGCGCGAATGCCGACGCAGCCGAAGCAAGCATTGCCGCGCATAAAATTATACTGATGATTTTCTTTTTCATTTCGCCCGCCTCCTTAATGCACTATAAATCCGAAATACGTGTGACCGCCGCTGTAAATGAGTACGGCTTTGCCGCCGTCCGTCAGGCGGTATACCTCCTTAACGCCGTTTACCGACGCTGTTTCGGGATTGCCGAGCGACGCGTGAACGTCGCTTTTGCTCGTGCCGAGAGGCAGAGCGGCAAATTCGCCTTCGCTCACCGGCGCGGCATACGCCGCTGCCGGTGCGGCAAGTGCCGCTATGAGCAAGGCTGCGAATATTTTTCTTTTCATTTCAAATCACCTTTTATCCTTTACATATTTTACCCTATACATTTTATCCTTTTATTCCTCTGCCGTTTCCGCCCCGTCGGCGGGAACGCCGGTGTTGTCCGTGTCGGCTTCGCCGCCGGACGGCTCGACGATATACACGTGTTCGAGCGTGCCGTCCTCGTATTGCAGTACGGCTGTCGAACCGTCGTCGAGCGAGTAAGTGTCCTTCATGCCGTTTGCGGCGGAGCTTTCCGGCTCGCCGAGCCTGTCATACACACTGCCGCGCTCGTCGCCGATCGTGATGTCGTTTACGCCGTTATCGGTATACTCGGGTTCCTCGGGAACATAGTCCTCGTATTCGGGAACGGTGTAGTCGTCCTCGTATACGTACCCGTCAGCGCCGTCGTCACTCTCGGGCTCGTAATACGTGTCGTCCCCGTCGACCGGCTGCGGCTCTGCTGTCGGCTCGGGCGTAGCTGCAGGCGGGGGAGCGGGACGTTCCACTATACCCAAATCGTCCTCTATCACCTCCGCGACGCTGTCGGTCGCGAACGTGATAACGCCGCCCGACACAGCCACGGACACGGCTATGACGCAGAACATCACAACGCCGTTGCGCTTAATTTTTTCGTCGAGTATACCCTTAAAACGCTCCAAGACAGTTTTCTTTGAAAAGAAGAAACAGGTCGAAAGAGCCGTGCCGCGTCCGCGTCCGTTGTGAACGAGACGCATTATCGTTTCGCAGTAGCCGCGGCGGTAATCGACGTTTTGACTTCTCACGACCTCCGCGTCGCACGCAAATTCCATGTCGCGGTCAGCCGCGCTTGCCATAATGTGAACCATCGGGTTAAACCAGTGAACGGCTCTCGCTGCCATGACGAGCAGCTTGTACCAAATGTCGCGCCGTTTCATATGCACAAGCTCGTGGCGCAGCACTATGGTAAGCTCCGCGTCGGTGAAGTCGATGCACGGGAGCAGCAGTACGGGCTTTACTATGCCGAATACCATAGGTGTTGTGACCGCTTTGCAAAGCTTTACGTTAAAATCGCGCGTCACTCCCGCAAAATCCTTCGCCGCTTTTACGGCTTTTAATATCCTCTCGTCCGTCACGTTTTTCGCCCAGCGGCGCACCATGCCGGAGAACGATATGTACTTTGCCGTCTGGTACAGTACGAACACGATAACGCCCAAAATCCATATGAATGTGACAAGCTTTTGCACGTCTATCCCCGCCGCGGAAACGACGGGCGTTTGCGCAGCCGTCGGTATCGCCTGCGGAATGGGCATTGTTATGGGCTTTGCAACGCTTATCTTAAACGGCAGAACGAGCCGCGCCGCGACGAAAAGCCACATATAATACCGCCATTTTGAAACATAGCTACGCTTCAGTATGGGCGCGCACAAGAGGAGCAGCGCAATCCATACGCTTATGGGCAGAGTAATTTCGATAATGTCGATCATCAGATTTTCCATATTACTTTCCCTCTTTCTTTATCTTCTCAATAAATGCGTCCAACTCCTCGATGTCCTTTTCCGATATT
>CANQIP010000037.1 GCA_947623955.1 uncultured Clostridia bacterium
TGAATAACCTACCCATTCGGTTCGCCCCTTTGATGTTCTTATGTGGATAGTATACCACCTATTTAAAAGAAAAACCACATTTTCAGCGAAATTTTCAAAAAATTTTACGAATTTCGTCATGTTTTTATACGGTCGCTGCCGCATATTGCAAGCCTCCCCTTGAGGGGAGGTGGCATCGCAAAGCGATGACGGAGAGGTGGCAACGCGCATTAAAAACCACCTCTCAGTCGCCTACGGCGACAGCTCCCCTCAAGGGGAGCCTTCCGTAGGGGACGGCGCCCTCGACGTCCCATTCTCGTAGGGGCGAACCGTGTTCGCCCGCATGACCCCTTCTCCGAGGGGTTAAAAACCGTTTACGCCCACACAAGACCCCCGATGGGTCAAAAAACGTGTTCACCCTACGCACAAGACCCCCTCTTCGAGGGGGTCTAAACTCACTTGTGAGTTTAGGGGGGTGTTATAAATTCGTATCACATTTCAGCACCCCCAAAAGCCGTTACCGGCTTTTGACCCCCTCATAGAGGGGGTCATACAGGAAACCACGGACTTGCACCACGCGTTATATTTCACACAAAAACCGCTTTAAATCAAACCGATTTTGATAAAAATTTACAAAAAATTGTTTAACACTATAAAACCGCGGGTAAATATAAAGTAACGGGGAAAATCTCCGTAAAGACACATAAGGAGTGAACAGTCATGAAATTTGAAATTATCGGCAGACGCTACGATGTCACGGACAAAATCAAGGATTACGTCGAGAAAAAGCTTTCAAAGCTCGACAAATTTTTTAAAGATGAGACAAAGGCGAGAGTTGTAATCGGCACAATCAAAGAAAACGACTACATCGAGGCAACCATTTATGCGGGCGGCATGATTTACAGAGCCGAAAAATCCGATAAAGAAATACTCGCCGCAATCGACGGCATCGTTGACGTTATTGAAAGACAAATCAGAAAGAACAAGACGCGTCTCGAAAAGAAGATTAAGAGAGAGGCTGTTTCGGACAATCACCTTATTACCGGCGGCACGTATGTTGACGGCGAGGAAACGGGCGAATTTGAGATTGTTAAGACAAAACGCTTTATCGTTAAGCCGATGAGCGTCGAGGAGGCAATTTTACAGATGAAACTTCTCGGACACAGTTTCTTCGTATTCAAAAATCAGGAGACCGACGAAATGAATATCGTTTATGCGAGAAACGACGGCAAGTTCGCCGTAATCGAGTCTATCGAATAAATAAAAACGACGTTGACGCTCCGGATTTGTTGCAGTTATAACTTATCCGGAGCGATTTTATTATGAAAGGAGAAATATGATTATGAAGAAAAACGTGACTTTACTTACCGCCTGCATACTGTGCGCCGCGGGAATAGCCATAGGCGCGTGCGCGGACGAGGTGGTAGAAAAAATCCAGGCGGAGGTGCGGCAGGATTTTACCGTTAAGATTGACGGCGAGGTAAAGACATTTAAGAGCGCAGACGGCAAAACGGTCTACCCCATTCTGTACGAGGGTACAACGTATCTGCCGCTGCGTGCGATAGGCAATATGATGGGCAAAACGGTTTACTGGTACGAGGCCGATAAGCTGATTGAGCTTAAGGACGAGGGTTCGACCGTTACCGACGCCGACGTTATTGTGCAGGATAAGAACAACAACGGAAATAACAGCAATAAAGATAAAAACGGCAATAACGGCAACGGACAGCTCAACGCGGGTCTTACTCCGACAGCCGACGAAATAACGCTCGATAAGGCGAAGTCAATCGCGTTTAAAAAAGCGGGAGTGAAAGAAACGGACATCACTCTGACAAAGGCGCGCCTGGAGACAGACGACGGCATACGCAAGTACGATATTGAATTTGTAGATTTGAGACAGGACAGCAAGAGCGTCGAGTACAGCGCGGAAATAAGGGCGAGCGACGGCATGCTGATTGACTGGGACGTTGACGAGAAGTATATGGTCGGCGGCAGCGGCGGTGCGGTCAGCGTTCCTTCGGGCGAGATAACGGCAGACCAAGCAAAAGCAATCGCGCTGCAAAAGGCGGGTCTCGCTGAGACGGACGTAATCGGCATGAAAGTCGAAACCGACATGGAGCATGGAACTAAACGGTACGAGGTCGAGTTCAGGCAGGGCAAAAAAGAGTACAATGCCGAAATAAACGCGGCTGACGGCTCGATTATCAAATGGGAAGTAGATAACGACTGATATTTTTAAATGCAAAACGAACCGTAATAATATGCGGTTCGTTTTTTTCTGCGGCTGTAATTCAAATATTATCCGAAAAAGCGCAAATTTACCGCGTCTCATTCCGTTTGGGGTTGAAATTTTTTCGCAAAAGTGATAGAATATATAATGTATAAATATAGGCTTTTTTAGCCGATGAACGGAGATATGAATTATGCTGAGATATTTTACTGCAGGAGAAACGCACGGCAAATGCCTGACCGTAATAGTCGAGGGTATGCCGTCGGGAGTAAGGATAAGCATTGACAAAATAAACGATTTGCTCGCGAAACGTCAGAAGGGCTACGGACGCGGCGGACGTATGGCGATTGAAAAGGACACGGTCGAAATTCTGTCGGGCGTGCGCGGCGGCGTGACGCTCGGAAGTCCTGTCGCGATGAAAATTTCAAACCGCGACTGGGCAAACTGGGAGAAGATTATGGGTACGGAGGAATGTACCGACGACAGGAGCGTATCGTTCCCGCGCCCGGGTCACGCGGATCTGACCGGCGGCATGAAGTACAACCACCGCGATTTGAGGAACGTGCTCGAACGCGCGAGCGCGAGAGAGACAGCCGCGAGAGTGGCGGTCGGCGCTCTTGTGCGACAGGCTCTCGAACCGTTCGGAATTGAATTTTTGAGCCATGTAAAGAGCATCGGCACGGTATGCGACACGGCGGACGTGAACGACCCCGACTTTTTCAACAAAGCGGCGCAGTCGCCCGTCGGTTTCGGCGACGAGGACGCGGCGAAAAATGCTATGGAATATATCGACAATATAAAGAAAAGCGGCGAAAGCTGCGGCGGCGTTGTCGAAACGATCGTAAAGGGCGTACCGGCGGGACTTGGCAGCTACGTTCATTACGACAGAAAGCTCGACGCGAACATCGCCTTCGGCGTCATGAGCGTGCAGGCGATAAAGGGCGTGGAGATAGGCATGGGCTTTACCGCAGCCGAAAACGCCGGCTCGCGCGTACACGACGAGATTGTGTACGACGGCGCTTACCGCCGCGTTACGAACAACGCCGGCGGTATCGAGGGCGGCATGTCGAACGGCGAGGATATTGTCGTCCGCGCGGCGATGAAACCGATACCGACGCTCTACAACCCGCTGCGCACCGTCGATATAAACGACAAATCGGAGCATAAGGCGACGGTCGAGAGGAGCGACGTATGCGCCGTTCCCGCCTGCTCGGTAGTCGTTGAGTCCGCAGTGGCGTTTGAGATTACGAAGGCGTTTCTCGATAAGTTCGGCGGCGACTGCATGGACGATATTAAAGCGTCCTACGACGCGTACATGAGCAGAATAAAGAACTTTTAACATAAATTAAGCCCAAACGAAGGGTGGTGAGGGATTTTTGACGGAAAATGATTTGATACGAAAGTGTAAAAAGGGTAACCGCGAGGCTTTTAACGCGCTTTTTTCGCGTTATCAGACGCAGGTTATAAATACGGCTTACGGTATGCTTTCCG
Organism: uncultured Clostridia bacterium; assembly: GCA_947623955.1. Taxonomy (GTDB): domain Bacteria; phylum Bacillota; class Clostridia; order UBA1381; family UBA1381; genus Hominilimicola. The sequence goes on from CANQIP010000037.1 coordinate 3,701, forward strand.
ACAACGAGGACGCGTGTGACGCGGCGCAGGAGGTCTTTGTGAAGGTATACAAAAATATCGCATCGTTTAACGAAAAATCATCCTTCTCCACATGGCTGTACAGGATCACCGCGAACACCTGCTCCGACATTTTAAGAAAACGGCAGCGCGGCGGCAATGTCATAAGCATAAACACGACCTCCGAGGACGGCAGGGAGTTTGATATTGAGGACGAAAATTCCTCGGTGGATGAAAAAATGGAGCTGTCGGAGCGTCAGGCGGCTGTTCGGGCGGCGATAAACGAATTGAAAGAGGAACACAGAATAATAATAACGCTGTGCGACATCGAGGGTCTGGGTTACGACGATATTTCAAGGATACTGAAAATTCCGCCCGGCACGGTAAAATCGAGAATTAACCGCGCGAGAAGCGCTTTGAGAAAAATTTTAGCGAATAACAGGGAACTTTTTCTGTAACATAAACGTCTAATAATATGAAAAGAGTTGTAACATTAGGCGGTAATTTGCGAAAGGAGGGAGAGAAAGCATGGACTGCGAGAATTTCGGAAAATATCTGGATAATTACGAAAGTCTTACCGAGCAGGAAAAAAGCGACATGGACGAGCATGCCGCGAAATGTGAAGAATGTCGGGCTGAGCTTGACTTCTTTTTGTCGATGATTTCGACCGTGAAGTCTCTCCCGAAAGCGGAGCCGCCTTCCGATTTCATGGATAAGCTCAACGCTCGTCTCGACGCGGAGGATAAAAGGGTAGTTTCCGCGTCGGGAATTATCGGGCATTTTCACCGTTACGGTATGCGTTACGCGGCTGCCGCGGCATGTCTCGCGCTCGTTGCCGTCATAACGGCTAACCGTTCACTACTTACCGGGCAGATGGATACTGTTCCCGACGGCGTGATACGCGAGGAAACGACGGTATCCGACGGTTCGGCGCAAAACGGCAGCCAAAATAACACGGCAGCCGATGAGAACATCGGAAAGCCCGCGGCAGAAACAAACAACGCGCAGCCTTCAGCCGCGCCGCAAACAAACGACGGCGGTACAGTTACGGCAAACGCGGTATCGCAAACTTCGGCTCCCGCACCGCGCAGGAGTTCTGCGGCAAGCGCGCCGAGAACCGATACATTCGTTCCCGCAAGCGCACCGCGCACGGTAAGCGAGCCTTCCGAGACGACCGGCGAGACCGTAAGCATACCCGTGCCTGACGAAAACGCGCAGACGGACGCGCCCGCGCCCGTAAATGAGCCGGCAGGCAACGGCGGCGAAGAGTCAACAAACGCGGCGGCGTATATACGGCGTTCCGTTTCGGAAGAAAACGAGCCGAGCGAGAATACCACACAGCATAAAAGCTACAGTATCGCGCTGGCAAGTATCGTGGGAAACGACGACGCACCCGAAACGTATGATTTAAGACCCGAGGAGGTTTCCGAGTCAATTAAGCCGTCGGAGATACAGGCGAATTATTCACTCGCGGACGAGGGCGGTATTGCACGCGGAAAGTACTCCAAGCTGAACAAGGACGGTATTCCCATAGAAAGCGCGACGGCAATAGGCAGCATAAAGTTCCGCGCCGACGATGAGGAAAGAGCGATGGATGTAATTAACCGCTACACCGTTGACGAGGAAAACAATATATACACAACCGACTCGGCAAATCTGAGACTGATATTGTCAAGGCTCAGCAGTGAGGGTATAGAGTATACGGACTATACCATTGCCGGAAACGGTGAGGTAAAATTCCAGATAGAGTTTAATTAAGAAAACCGACGCGTCAGCGTCGGTTTTTTAATTGGATTTTACATTTTTACGTATGCGCTCTATCGCCTTTTTTTCTATTCTCGAAATTTGCACCTGCGACACGCCGATATATTTCGCTATTTCCGACTGTGTTTTGCCGCGGAAATAGTGCAGAAAAATTATTTCCTTCTCGCGCTCGGTGAGGCTCGACAGTATCTCGTCTATCATCACCTTGTTTATAACGTCCTCCTCTATCTCGTCGCCGCCGAGCATGTCGAGAAGGTGTATTTTATTGTCCCCGCCGGAGTAGACGCTCTCGTAAATGCTCCCCGGCGGTGCTGTCGCCTCAAACGCCTCGATAAGCTCGCGCGCGTCTATTCCGCACTCCGCGGATATTTCGCTCACTGTCGGCTCGCGGTTAAGGCGGCGGCGCAGTATTTCCTCGCACCGTCTCCCCTTCATCGCGTTTTCCTTAAGAGTGCGGCTTATTTTCACCGCGCCGTCGTCGCGCAGAAAACGCTTTATCTCGCCCATAATCATCGGCACGGCGTATGTAGAAAATTTGACGTTATAGTCCGTGTTAAACTTCTTTACCGCCTTTATAAGCCCTATCGCGCCCACCTGTATCAAATCGTCAAGTTCGCACCCTCTGCCGATAAACCTGCGCGCTATCGAGTGTACAAGTCCCATATTCTGCTCCACCATCGTATTTTCCGCCTGCTTGTCCCCCTTCCGCACGCGTTCCATTAAATCTGCGTTATCAGGCATACCGTCACCCGCTTATCCTCTTGCTCATCGTCACGCGGGTACCCTTGCCTACCTCGCTTTCGACCTCTACGCTGTCCATGAACGCCTCCATTATCGTAAAGCCCATGCCCGACCGTTCCATCTCCGGCTTACCCGTAAAAAGCGGCTCTCGTGCGCGGCGTATGTCGGATATGCCCGCCCCGTCGTCCGATATTACAAATTCAACGGTGTCGTCAAATATGTTACCCTCCATTACAACGCTGCCGTATTCGTTATCGTAGCCGTGAATGATAGAGTTTGTCACCGCCTCTGACACAGCCGTTTTTATTTCCGAAAGCTGGTCTACCGTGGGGTCGAGCTCCAATATAAACGCCGCCGCGACCGTCCGCGCGAAACGCTCGTTGTCGGAGTTTGCGGGAAATTCAATACGCATACTGTTCTTATACACCGCAAGCCGCCTCCTTTAACCCGTCTTCAAGGCTCTCCGCGACGGTTACAAGTCTGTTAAGCCCCGACATAGATATGATACGCTTTATATTATCCGACGCGCCGTACACAATAACTCTGCCGCCGAGCGCGGACGTTATTTTGCTGCGCCCCATTATCATGCCTATGCCCGACGAGTCCATAAACGTGACCGCGCCGAGGTCGAACGCGATATTCACCGCGCCCGTCCGTGCCATTTCGCGGTCCACGCTTTCCTTTATGCCTGCGGCGGCGTGGTGGTCAAGCTCACCTGCCACCCTTACGACGAGCGCGCGGTATTTGCCCGATAAGTACAGTTCCATATGTCATTCCCTCCTGAATTTATGTTTATCACAATATATTTCCGTATTTTACCGAATTTTCCCTTTGATGAAATATGATAACCTTTGTCGGCGCTTGTCGAACTGTATCAACACCGTTAATTTTCATAAAGTTTTTACAAAAAATATTGACTGTAAGCTTAATATATTGTATAATAATACTATAAAACAGGTGGTTTGGATAAGGAGGTATCACTATGAAGTTCAAGGAAAACACAGATTTTGATTTGATTGGATTGGGCGAGGTTATGCTCAGGCTCTCCCCGCCCGACAAGGAAAAGATTTCACAGAGCGAAACCTTTGACAAAAACGCGGGCGGCAGCGAATTGAACGTCGTTTCGGGCGCGGGTATGCTCGGTATGCGCAGCGCGATTATCACAAAGCTGCCGAAAAACAAAATGGGACACTTCATAAGAAACAAGATACGTTACGGCAACGTGTCGGACGACTACGTAATTTACGACTACTCGCCCGAAAGGCGGCTCGGCATTTACTATTACGAAAGCGGCGCGTACCCGAGAAAGTCCTCGGTTATATACGACCGCGCGAACGCGAGCGTGTGCTCGCTGACGCCGGACGAGCTGCCCGAGGATATGTACGAAAAGACAAAGGTGTTCCACGTGTCGAGTATAACGATGGCGCTCTCCCCCACGCTCAAAGACACGACGTTTGAGCTTATAAAGCGGTTCAAAGCCGCGGGCGCATACATATCGTTCGACGTAAACTACCGTGCCGCGCTCTGGAGCGAGGAGGACGCGAAAAAGGTGGTTGAGTCGGTGTTCCCGTACGTTGATTTGCTGTTCGTTTCGGAGGAAACATCGAGAAGAATGCTGCAGCGCACCGGCACGCTTGAGGAAATAATGAAGGGTTACGCCGACGATTACGGTTGTTTCCTTGTCGCAACGACGCGCCGTGAGGCTGTAAGCCCGACAAAGCACAACTTCACCTCGAAAATTTACATGGACGGCAAATTCTACGAGGAAGAGCCGTACTACAATATCGAGGTTATCGACCGTATCGGCTCGGGCGACGCGTATCTCGCGGGCGTGCTTTACGGTCTTATCAAGCACGGCACGCCGGAAAGGGCGCTCGAAATAGGCAACGCGCTGTCGGCTGTTAAGAATACTGTCCTCGGCGATATGTCCGCAAGCAGTATCGAGGAAATCGAGAGCGTTATTAAGTCGCATAAGTCAACGGGACATCAGGATGAAATGGTGAGATAACAACAATAATTAATAACATGTAATCTATTATTGATATAATTTATGGAGGAAAAAAATGAAAAAAATTATTACTTTAATTGTTTCTCTTGTCACGATACTATCGATATCTGCATGTGGTTCGGGATCCGGAATGTCAAATACCAAATTATCTCTATTATTAAATTCAAATGATGTATCCGGTGCAGTAAATTATTATTTGGAAAACTGCAGCACCCAGTCCCAGCAAAATATGTTTGTTAATTCGCTCATTGCGTATGGAGAGGATGTGTATAACAATTATAACCATGAAAATATTTCTTATGAACAAGCACATGATAAATGTAATACTGTAGTAAATGTGGCGGATCGCTTAAATTTAAATTATGATTTCCGCTCCATAACAAAGCGTCTCAGCCAGCTTAACCATTCCAAAGAAAAATTTGAAGACGCTCAGCAGTGGCTAAGCAAATTAAAGGCAAATCCCAATGGTAACGGGTATAGCTCCGCAAATGATATGGTGACATATGTTTTGGATTGCTGTAGTGCCGTGCAGGAGGACGATACAAATTATCCTCAGGTTCAAGCATTAATGGACGAAGCATTAGAGTATTATACACGAACTGGAGAAAGCGTAATTAAAAAATAATAATATATAAAATAACCGCCTGTTGTTCATACCCTGGGCGGTTATTTTTGAATTATGATTTATTAATACATTACTGTCACAGCTTTTTTCGTGCTTTTTTGCATTATTACACCCGTATTAAACCTATGTTATAATTATGGAACAACACTTAAATTGTCCGCAAAAATGTGATACAATGTGTAGTACCTGCCCGGGAGTAACACAATTCGGAAAATCTCGTATAATAAAGCAGTAAAATATTTTTTATGCGAGGTGTTGAAGGTGGGCAAATTTATTATAGACGGCGGACATAAGATAAGCGGCGAAATTGACGTTCAAGGCGCGAAAAACGCCGTGCTGCCTATACTTGCCGCAACGGTGCTTGCCGACGGAGCGAGCGAAATATACAACTGCCCCTCCCTCCGTGACGTTGACAAAACGGATCAGGTGCTTGAAGATTTGGGCTGCGCGGTGAGCCGCGGCGACCACACCGTTACGGTGGACGCGGGCGGTATAAAGTGCTGCAGGATATGCGAGGAACTTATGCGCGAAATGCGTTCCTCGATCGTTTTTCTCGGCGCGATTATAGCAAGATGCAAAGAGGCGGTCGTGAGTATGCCGGGAGGGTGTCCGATAGGATTAAGACCTATCGACCTCCATTTAAAAGCGCTGCGCGCGCTCGGCATCGACATATCGGAGGAACACGGCTACATAAAATGCCGCGCGGGCAAAATAAAGGGCGCGGACATACATCTTGACTTTCCGAGCGTCGGCGCGACGGAGAACATAATGCTTGCCGCTGTCACGGCTGACGGCGTTACGACGATCCAAAACGCGGCGCGTGAGCCGGAAATAATTGATTTGGGACTGTTCCTGCGCGCTATGGGCGCGGATATAAGCGGCATCGGAACGAGCGTTATAACGATTAAAGGCGTGGATAAGCTGCACGGCGCGTTATACACAATAATGCCCGACAGGATAGTCGCGGCAACGTATCTCGCCGCCGCAGCCGCTACGGGCGGAAACATAACGCTCAAAAAAGCGAACCCCCGCGACATGGGCGCGATGCTGCACGTTTTAAGGGAAATGGGCGCGGATATACGCTGCGCTGGCGGCACGATAACGCTGACGTCGCCGAAACGCTTAAAAAGCGTGCATACAATAAAAACCATGCCCTATCCGGGTTTCCCCACGGATATACAGTCGCCGTTCATGGCGCTTGCCGCGCTTGCGGACGGCACGAGCGTATTTGTGGAAAATATATTTGAAAACCGTTTCCAGCACGTAGACGAGCTGACGAGAATGGGGGCGGACATAAAGGTTACGGGAAGGAGCGCGGTGGTGCGCGGAGTTGAGAGCCTCTCGGGCGCGAACGTTGTCGCGAGAGAACTTCGCGGCGGCGCGGCTCTCGTTATCGCGGCTCTTGCCGCAAACGGAAGAACGACAATAAACGGAACCGAGTTTATAGACAGAGGATACGAAAACATCGAAACGTACCTCACGGACTGCGGAGCCGTAATAAGACGGGAATGATAGTATGGACAAGAAAAACAATAACATACGTCTTGTAAAAAACGGAGGACGGCGCGTCACCGGCAGCGATTATACGCCGGAGAACGACGAACTCAGCGGCAGCGAGCTGCTTAAAAGAAAGATAAGCTACCAGAAACGCCAGAAAGAGCGCAGAATTCAGAAAAAGCGCCGCAGAACGTTTCTGGTAATTGTCGCGTGTATTATAATCGTGCTTATTTTGCTGTTCCTCACGCCGATATTCAACATACGCACGATAAGCGTCGACGGCAACGAGGCGGTGTCCGACGAGCAGATCGTGGAACGTTTGAGACCCCTTATCGGTCAAAACCTGCTCCGCACCGGCAACGGCAAAATCGAGAACATGCTCAAAGAAATTTCGTATATACAGGACGTAAACGTGCAGAAACGGCTGTTCCCGCCGTCGGTTGAACTGACGGTTACGGAGTACTCTCCCGCGGCTGTCATACGCTCCGGCGGCAAAAATTACGTCATAAGCTCCAATCTGCGCGTACTCGACGAACTGCAGACATCTACCGGTTCGCTGCCGGTCATCACGGGCGTGGAAATCGAGCGCGCCGACATAGGCTACGACTGCGAGATTAAATCCGACAAAGGCGGCACGCTCCGCATAATGTTGCAAACGCTCGAAAAAACCGAGCTTATACACAACGTTAACGAAATAAACATTACGAGCCTCACCGCCATCACAATGAATTACGACGACAGGCTGACGGTACAATGCGGCTCACAGCTTGACATGGAAATGAAAATACGCATGTTCCGCGAGGCGGTAACGCGTGAGGAACTGTCGAACAATGCACACGGAACTGTCGATTTATCGGAAACGGGCAACGCAATATATATACCGTAATAGGCAAAATGCACAATACGGCTCACTATATACCGATAATATTTGTTAAATATTATCCCCGATTTTTAAAATTTGTTTAAAAAAACTATTGAATATGTTTTAAAAAAATAGTAAAATAAATATATATGCAGTAATTTCCTTATATATAAGGAAAAGCTACGAAGGAGGATTTTATCAGATGAGTGGAATGCCTATTGATTTAGAAGAAAATACCACAATCGACGGCGCCAGAATAAAGGTCATCGGCGTGGGCGGCGGCGGAAACAACGCGGTTGACCGAATGATTGAAGCCGGTATCACAAAGGCTGACTTTATCTGCGTCAACACCGATTCCCAGCAGCTTGCGAACGTATTGGCTCCGACTGTTCTGCAAATCGGCAGAAAGCTGACGAACGGTCTCGGCGCGGGCGCAAAACCGGAAATCGGCAGACAAGCGGCAGAGGAAACGAAAGATGAAATAAAAAATCTCGTAAAGGACACGGACATGGTGTTCGTCACAGCCGGAATGGGCGGCGGCACGGGCACGGGCGCGGCTCCGATTATCGCCGAGGCGGCAAAGTCGCTGGGCGTGCTGACGGTCGCGGTCGTTACAAAGCCGTTCTACTTCGAGGGTCCACAGAGAATGAGAAACGCCGAGGAGGGCATTAAAAATCTCGCGGAAAAGGTTGACGCTATCGTCACGATCCCGAACGATTTGCTCCTCAAAATTGCGGACAAGAAGGTTACGATCAAGGACTCCTTCAAGCTTGCCGACGACGTACTCCGTCAGGGCGTGCAGGGCATTATAGAGGTTATCACGCAGCGCGGCATTATGAACTGCGACTTTGCGGACGTTCGCACGATAATGAAGGACAGCGGCGTCGCGCACATGGGTATCGGTATCGGCAAGGGCGAAAACGCCGCATCCGACGCGGTAAGAGCCGCGATAGAGAGTCCGCTGCTTGAAACGAGCATCGAGGGCGCGGAGAACGTACTCCTCAACATCACGGGCGGCAGCGAGTTCTCGCTTGTTGATATGGGCGAGGTATCGAGCATTGTCCGCGACATGGTAAGCGAAGAGGCGAACATAATCGTCGGAACGGCTATGGACGAGGCTCTTAAGGATGAAATTAAGGTAACACTTATCGCTACGGGTCTGGACGGTTCGGCGAGACGCGGCAAGAAGGACAGCGGCAGCGACTTAAAGCGTATTACGCCGAAGTTTGCGGCTGACAGAAGGTCGTCCTCGTCATCATCGTACACGTCGTCTGTGTCGGATCTCGGCGGCGACGACGCGATATTCAACAGAAAGCTTAAACCGAGCATGGGTAATATAGATGTTCCCGATTTCTTTAAACCGGGCAGATAAGGTGAATGAATACCGGCGCATATGCGCCGGTTTTTTTGTTGTGGTAAGGTTTCGATAATGCCGTAGGGGCGACCCTTGCGGTCGCCCGTTTTTATGTATAACGTCGGGCGACCGCAAGGGTCGCCCCTACGGTGTATGACCACCTATTAGGGGGTGTTCACGTATGCGAAGGAAGGCCCCCTTGTTAAAGGGGGCTTCAGCGGAGCTGACTGGGGGATTCCTTTTCGATGTTTACGATGAATCCCTCCACCGCCTCCGGCGGTCCCCCTCCCTTTGACAAGGGAGGCTCACGGGCTGTCGGGGGCGCCAGCCCTCACCGGTGTATGGCTCCCCTATTAGGGGAGCTGTCGCCGTAGGCGACTGAGGGGTTTATATTGAGTAAAAACCCTTCCAC
>CANQIP010000038.1 GCA_947623955.1 uncultured Clostridia bacterium
GGCAGCGACGTTGAGTATTCTATGCGCGAGATGGAAAAGCGTATCAACAATTCGCAGATAGTGATGATCCCGGGCGGTTTCTCGGGCGGCGACGAGCCGGAGGGCAGCGGTAAGTTTATCGCGACGGCGTTCCGCAACCCGCTTGTGAAGGATGCGGTTATGAATATGCTCAAAAACCGTGATGGGCTTATGCTCGGTATCTGCAACGGTTTCCAAGCGCTTATAAAATTAGGACTTGTGCCGTACGGCGAGATACGCGACCTCGACGATAATTCTCCGACGCTTACATTTAACACAATAGGCAGACACGTTTCGTGCATGGTACAAACGAGGATCGCGTCAAACAAATCGCCGTGGTTCGCGAACGTGAACGCGGGCGACATTCACACGATCGCCGTGTCGCACGGCGAGGGACGCTTTATCGCGTCGCCCGAACAGGTCGCGGAGCTGGCGGCAAACGGACAAATCGCGACGCAGTACGTAAACCTTGACGGCAAAGCGACCTACGACATAGCATGGAACCCGAACGGCTCGGTGTCGGCGATTGAGGGTATAACAAGTCCCGACGGACGCGTGCTCGGTAAAATGGGTCACAGCGAACGTACCACACTCGCGAATACCGCGTTTAATGTTCCGGGAAATAAGAACCAAAAGCTATTTGAGGCGGGCGTGGGGTATTTTAGATGAGATAGATTGTGATTTAGAGCAGTGAGGCCCCCTTGTCAAAGGGGGCTGTCACGCAGAGCGTGACTGGGGGATTCTTTTTCAATTTACATAATGAATCCCTCCACCGCCTTCGGCGGTCCCCCTCCCTTTAACAAGGGAGGCTTACGGGCTGTCGAGGGCGCCAGCCCCTACGGCGCACAATTTCAAAATGACGGGTGTAGGGGACGGCGACCCGACGTCCCGCATGACCCCCTCTATGAGGGGGTCAAAACTCACTTGTGAGTTTTGGGGGGTGATATTCTTCAAATCATATCCCCCCCCCGAAATCAAAGATTTCGACCCCCTCACAGAGGGGGTCATATGTGGAGAATATTTAGCCCCCTCATAGAGGGGGGGGTCAAACGTAGGGGCGGTCATTGACCGCCCGTGTTTACACATATAAATTACGTAAGGAGTGAAACCGTTTTGAAACCGAAACTGGGCGTTATATTCCAGCAGATTACCGACTCGGAAATCGCGGAAATTGTGATTGAAAAAATAAGCGTTTCAAAAAACAAGCGCAAAATAAAAATAACGCTCCCCGAAGGAACATCGGAATACACCGCGTCGCTCGTGAGGAGCGAGGTAAAACGCGCGGGCGGTTTTACGGACGTACTGACGGCTGTCGCGGACGGCGGCGGAACAATCGACCGCAACGTCATGATTTACACCGTGCCCAAGGAGGAGCAAAACGGCTCGGGCGCGGTCAAATACCGCGGCAAAGCCGACGTTTTCAACATGCTCTACGGCAGACCGATAAAAGGTAATATAGTCGCGATAAGCTCGTTAAACTCCGTGTCGGGACAGGTAATAATTTCCGGCAGGGTGTTTTTTGCCGAGGAGCGCGAAATCGTTTCAAAAAAAACGGGCAAAGAATTTCACCTTATAACCGTACACATGACTGACAACACCGACTCCGTTTCCGCAAAGCTCTTTATCCGCAAAACTGACGACGACGAGGCGTTCACAAGGCTATTCAGCGCGCTCAAAAAAGGCGTAAAGAACGGCGGCGCATATGTTGTTATAAGCGGCAAGGCGCAGTACGACGAGTACATGAAGGAAACGGTCGTAATGATAAACGCGATAGCCGAAATACCCGCGCCGCCGCTGAGACAGGACAACGCGCCGAAAAAACGCGTCGAGCTGCATTTACACACGCAGATGTCCGCGATGGACGCGGTAACGCCCGTAGAAAAGCTTATCGAGCGTGCGGCTCTATGGGGTCACAAGGCGATAGCCGTGACCGACCACGGCGTTGTGCAGTCGTTCCCCGACGCGATGAAGGCGTCGGACTACAACAAAAAAATAAAGGTAATATACGGTCTCGAGGGCTACCTCATTGACGACAGCAAGCGCATAACATACGGCGCGTCGGACGAGACAATCGACAGCCCGTTCGTCGTGTTCGACATAGAGACGACGGGACTTGACAAAACGAAAAACAACATAACCGAGATAGGCGCGGTAAAGGTCGTAAACGGCGAAATCACCGACAGGTGGTCAACGTTCGTAAACCCGTGTCAGCCGATACCCGAAAATATAGTGAACCTCACCGGTATAAACGACGACATGGTAAAAAACGCGCCGAAGATAGGCGAGATAATCGGTGACTTTCTGAAATTCTGCGAGGGCTGCGTGCTTGTGGCGCACAATGCCGCATTCGACACGGGCTTTATCGAAAAAGCCGCGAAGGACAACGGCGTTGAGTACAATTTCTGCGTGCTCGATACGCTGATGCTGGCGCGGTGCATGTACCCCGACCTGCACAATTTCAGGCTCGACACGCTCACAAAGCACCTCGGCGTAATGCTCGAAAACCACCACCGTGCCGTTGACGACGCGAAGGCGACGGCTGACGTGTTTGTGAAAATGCTCGAAACGCTCCGCGGTGAAGGAAAAACGGAGCTTAAAACGTTTAACGATATATTCGACCTGCGTGCGGCTGCGCTCAAAAACAAGGCGTTTCATATAATAATTCTCGCGAAAAACGCCACGGGACTTCGGCACATATACGAAATGGTATCGGAGTCGCAGCTTAAATATTTTTACCGCGTGCCGCGAATACCGAAAAGTCTGATTACGGAAAAGCGCGAGGGTCTTATTTTAGGCTCGGCGTGCGAGGCGGGCGAGCTTGTACGCGCGATAGTGGACGGCGAAAACGACGAGACGATCGCCGACATAGTAAGCTTTTACGATTACCTTGAAATACAGCCGATAGGCAACAACGCGTACATGAAAAGCGACAGCCACCATCCGATGATCAACACCGACGAGGATTTGATGAACTTGAACCGCGTCATAGTAAATCTCGGCGAAAAGTACAATAAACCCGTCTGCGCCACGTGCGATGTGCATTTTATGGACGAGGAGGGCGCGGACTACCGTAAGATCCTTATGAATTACAAGGGTTTTGCCGACGCGGACAACCAGGCTCCGCTGTATTTCCGCACGACCGAGGAAATGATGAAGGAGTTTGAGTACCTCGGACCGCAGAAGGCGAGAGAGGTCGTTGTTGACAACACAAACCTCGTAGCCGACATGATAGGCGACGTGCGCCCTATCCCCGAAAAGAAATGCCCGCCCGTAATACCCGGAGCGGAGGAGGATATAGTAAACGACGCGACGCGGCGCGCCAAGGAAATTTATGGCGACCCGCTGCCCGAAGTTGTGCAGAAACGTCTCGACAAGGAGCTTTATTCCATAACGACCTACGGTTTTTCCGTAATGTACAAAATCGCGCAGGAGCTTGTGCGCCATTCTCTCGCGGACGGCTACCTCGTGGGTTCGCGCGGCTCGGTCGGCTCGTCGCTTGTGGCGTACCTCTCCGACATAACCGAGGTAAACTCTCTTCAGGCGCACTACATTTGCCCCAACTGCAAGAACGTCGAGTTTATAGAAAGCGAGACGGGTATATCCGGCTGCGACCTTCCCGACAAGAAGTGTCCGAAGTGCGGAACGATGTACCGCAAGGACGGTCACGACATACCGTTTGAAACGTTCCTCGGCTTTAAGGGCGACAAGGAGCCTGATATTGACCTTAACTTTTCCGGCGTGTACCAGCCCGTTATACACAAGTACACCGAAACGTATTTCGGCGAGGGTAAGGTGTTCCGCGCCGGTACGATAGGTACGGTCGCTGAAAAGACGGCGTTCGGATATGTAAAGCGTTACTGTGAGGATAAGGGTATTACAATGCGCGGCGCGGAGATGATGCGTCTCGCGAAGGGCTGCGAGGGCGTAAAGCGCACGACCGGTCAGCACCCGGGCGGCATAATCGTCGTGCCGTTCGAGAACGACATACACGAGTTCTGCCCCGTGCAGCACCCCGCCGACGACCCCAATTCGGATATAATCACGACGCACTTCGACTACCACAAAATCGACCAGAACCTTCTAAAGCTCGACGAGCTCGGTCACGACGACCCGACGGTCATAAAAATGCTGGAGGATATAACGGGCGTAAAGGCGCGCGATATACCGATAGGCGACAAGGAAACGATGAGCCTGTTCACGTCGAATAAGGCGTTAAAGCTTTTGCCCGGCAAGGATATAGGCACGAATTTGGGCACCTACGGCGTGCCGGAGTTCGGAACAAAATTTGTGCGCCAGATGCTGGAGGACACAAAACCGACGACGTTTTCGGAGCTTGCGCGAATATCGGGTCTGTCTCACGGCACGGACGTGTGGATAGGCAACGCGCAGGAGCTTATCCGTGAGGGTAAAACCGACCTGTCGCACTCGATCTGCGCGCGCGATGATATTATGATTTACCTCATTTCCATGGGCGTGGAGAACGAACACGCGTTTAAGATAATGGAAATGGTAAGAAAGGGCAAGGGTCTCACGTCCGAATACGAGCAGGAAATGCGCGACAATAACGTTCCCGACTGGTACATCGCGTCGTGCAAAAAGATAAAGTACATGTTCCCGAAGGCGCACGCCGTGGCGTACGTAATGTCGGCGTTTCGAATAGCGTACTACAAGGTGCATTACCCCGAGGCGTTTTACATGGCGTACTTCTCCGTCCGCGCCGACGACTTTGACGCGTCGATAATGGCGCGGGGCGAGGAGAGAGTGCGCGAGGAAATAAGCGCGATAAACGCCAAAAAAAGGGATAACACAGCCACTCCGAAGGAGGAGGGGCTTATACCTATACTCGAAATATGCGTCGAGATGTACGCGCGCGGCATAAATTTTGTGCCGGTGGATCTTTACAAGTCGCACGCGCTCAACTTCCTCCGCACAGACGAAGGCATACTTCCGCCCCTTAACGCGCTGCCCGGAGTGAGCGACAACGACGCTCTCGCGATTACGGCTGAACGTGAAAAGGGCGAGTTTAGAAACGTCGAGGATCTACGCCTGCGCACGGGTATAGGCAAGGTTCCGCTGTCCGTACTCGAAGAAAACGGCTGCTTTGACGAGCTTGCCGAGTCCGACCAGGTATCGCTGTTTGACTGAGAGGGGTAAAAATGAACGGAATATATATTCACATACCCTTCTGCAAAAGAAAATGCAAATACTGCGACTTTGTGTCCTACGCGGGGCGTGAGGACTGTATAGGCGCGTATCTTGACGCGCTCGAACGCGAGATGAAAGGTCACGCGGGCGCGAAAGCCGACACGATTTTTATAGGCGGCGGCACTCCGTCGATTTTGGACGCGGAGAGCATTACGCGCCTTACGCGGTCGGTATTTGACACGTTTGACATAGCCGATAATTACGAGTTCACCGTTGAAATAAACCCCGGCACGCTTGACGCGCGAAAAACCGACGCGCTGCTTACGGGCGGAGTGAACCGCGTAAGCGTGGGCGTGCAGTCGTTTAACGACGCCGAACTTCGGGCGGTCGGAAGAATACACACCGCAAAAGAGGCGTACAGCGCGGTAGAGGATCTGCACAGGGCGGGGTTTAAAAATATAAACGTCGACCTTATGACCGCGCTCCCGAACCAGACAATGGAAAGCCTTAAAAATACGCTTGAAACTGCCGTCTCGCTCCCCGTGATGCACATAAGCGCGTACAGTCTTATAATAGAGGACGGCACGCCTCTTGCCGCAGAGTACGATACGGGTAAGCTCACACTGCCGAGCGACGACGAGGACAGGGAAATGTACGCTTACACGGTGGATTACCTCGCCAAAAACGGCTTTCACCAATACGAAATATCGAATTTCGCGAAAGACGGCTATGAGTGCGCCCACAATATAAAATACTGGACGTTTGAGCCGTACATCGGTATCGGCGCGGCTGCTCACTCGTTTGACGGCGTGAGCCGCGCGTACAACACGTCCGACCTCGCGGAATATATACGCGGCGAGGGCAGGGAAGTTACCCCTCTCACACTGCGCGATAAGATGTCGGAGTTTATAATAACGGGACTTCGCATGAACAAGGGAATAAGCTCCGCCCGATTTTTAGAGCTTTTCGGCGTGACGCTTGAAGATGAATACGGCGATGTTTTGGACAGGTTCACACGGTCGGGTCTAATGAAATGCATGGGCGGCTCGTACAGTCTTACGCGGCGCGGCACAGACGTGTCGAACTCCGTTCTTTGTGAATTTGTATAAAATTGTCCGTCCGAGGAGACGGACTTTTTTGTATATAGCCATGATGCCCGTTATTGACGAAATGCCGAAAATATGATATAATATAAAGATAAAGTGCAGCTAAAAAGCGTATGAATATTTTTACATAAAATTCACGGAGGAGGAAAATACAAATGTCAGTTACAAAGAACGAATACGGCAAAACGCCGCAGGGTGAGAACGTATATTTATACACGCTTGCAAACGGAACAATAACAGCCGAAATACTCACTTACGGCGGAATACTCAGAAGTCTTCGCGTACCCGACAAAAACGGCGCGGAGGTTGACGTTGTGCTCGGACGCGACAGCATGAGCGACTACCTGAATAACAGCGGCTACCTCGGCGCACTCATAGGCAGACACGCGAACAGAATAGAAAACGCCGAGTTTACGCTTAACGGACAGACGTACCGCGTCGGCAAAAACGAGGGCGAAAACAGTCTTCACGGCGGCAATATCGGCTTTGACAAAAAGGTTTGGAACGCGTGTGAAAATGACGGAGACGAGCCGTCGATTACGCTTACTCTCACGTCGCCCGACGGCGAGGAGGGTTTCCCGGGAAATCTCGACGTAACCGTCACATACAACGTCACGAAGGACAACGCGCTCAAAATCCACTACGAGGCTGTTTCCGACAAGGACACGGTCGTAAACCTCACGAACCACGCGTATTTTAATCTTGCCGGACACGGCAGCGGCGAAATGACGGAGCAGCTTTTAAAGCTGAACGCGTCATTCTACACGCCCAACAACGACGGCTGCATGCCGACGGGCGAGGTGCTGTCGGTAGAGGAAACGCCGTTCGACTTCCGCGCGGAAAAGAAGATAGGAAAAGACATAAATTCCGACTTCGAGCAGATAAAAATGTTCTCCGGCTACGACCATAATTTTGTGATTGACGGCGCGGGCTACCGTCATGCTGCAACGGCGCGGTGCGAGGAAAACGGCATTACAATGGACGTTTATACCGATAAGCCGGGCGTTCAGCTTTACACGTCGAACGGACTTAAAGAGGGCGTTTACAAGGGCGGCGCGCGCTGCGGCGTTCATCACGCGTTCTGCCTTGAAACGCAGTATTTCCCCAACTCCGCGAAGTATGCGCATTTCCCGTCGCCCGTGCTTAAAGCGGGGGATAAATACGACTTCACGACGGAGTACAGATTTTCGGTAAAATAAGCATCAAAAAGCATATACGGAGGGTTAAAAATGAAGTACAGTGAAATGACAAGGGAACAGCTTATCGCCGAGTACGAGGCGGTAAAGGAAAAGTATGAGGAGCTTCAGAGCATGGGGTTAAAGCTTGATATGTCGCGCGGCAAGCCGAATAAGGAGCAGCTTGATTTGTCTATGGGTATGGTTGACGCATTGAGCGGCAGTGACCTCGTCGGCGAGGAAGGAATTGACTGCCGCAACTACGGCGTCCTCGACGGTATAATCGAGGCGAAAAGACTTCTGAGCGCGATGATAGAGTGTCCCGTAGACCAGATTATAATATACGGCAATTCGAGCCTTAACGTGATGTACGACACCGTGGCGCGCTCCATGACGCACGGCGTAATGGGTTCCACGCCCTGGGCAAAGCTCGACAAGGTGAAATTCCTCTGCCCCGTACCCGGCTACGACAGACATTTCGCGATAACGGAGTTTTTCGGTATAGAGATGATAAACGTGCCTATGACAGCCGATGGACCCGATATGGACATGGTTGAGGAGCTTGTGTCAAAGGACGAGAGCATAAAGGGTATATGGTGCGTGCCGAAGTATTCAAACCCGTCGGGCATTACATATTCGGACGAAACGGTGCGCCGTTTCGCTGCTTTAAAGCCGGCGGCGAAGGATTTCCGCATTTACTGGGACAACGCCTACTGCATACACCACTTATACGAGGACAGACAGGATCACATTCTTGAAATTCTCCACGAGTGCGAGAAGGCGGGCAACCCCGATATGGTATTCAAGTTCTGCTCGACCTCAAAGGTCACGTTCCCCGGCTCGGGCATAGCGGCAATCGCCGCGTCGAAGGCTAACCTCGACTTTATAAAGAAACAGCTTACGATACAGACTATAGGACACGACAAGATAAATCAGCTCCGCCACGTAAAGTTTTTCGGTGATTTCGACGGTATGCTCGAACATATGAAAAAGCACGCGGCTGTGATACGCCCGAAGTTTGAGGCTGTGCTTGACGCGCTCGACACGGAGCTTGCTCCACTCGGAATAGCGGAGTGGACGCGTCCTAACGGCGGTTACTTCATTTCGCTCGACACACCGAAGGGCTGCGCAAAGCGCGTGGTGAGCCTGTGCAAGGACGCGGGAGTCGTTATGACGGGCGCGGGCGCGACGTACCCCTACGGCATAGACCCCAACGACAGCAATATCCGCATAGCTCCGACATTCCCGTCGACCGAGGAATTAAAGCAGGCTTGCGTTGTGCTTACCACCTGCGTAAAGCTCGCGGGGCTTGAAAAGCTTTTGGCAGAGGCAAATGTTTGATTGGAAAGGGTATAAACCATGAAAGAACGTATTATATCTGTACTGACAGCCGCGTCGATTTTATTTGCGCTTGCCGCAGTGCCAGCGTCGGCGGACGACGTTACGGTAGTGCGTCTCGACCCCTCGAACGCGTCGCCGTTTAACGGCGGCAGATTCCGGGGCTGGGGTACGAGTTTGTGCTGGTGGGCGAACCGTCTCGGTTACAGTGAAAAGCTTACGTCGGCAGCGGCGGACGCGTTTTTCGGCGAGGACGGTCTTTCGCTCGATATAGCGCGTTACAACCTCGGCGGCGGCGACAATCCGGAGCATGACCACATAACGCGCTCCGACTCGAAAATACCGTCGTATGCCGTGGGATTTGACGACTACGGCAATATAATATACGACATGACAACCGACGAAAATCAGCGCAATATCGCGCTCGCGGCGATGAAGGCTAACCCCGACATATATTTTGAGGGCTTTTCAAATTCGCCGCCGTGGTTCATGACAAATTCGCTCTGCTCGTCCGGCGCGGAAAACGCGGGCGACGACAACCTAAATCCCGAACATCTCGGCGACTTTACGGAATTTATCGCCGAAGTGACGGAGCGTATGCGCGACGAGTACGGCATAAAATTCCAAAGCTACTCGCCGATGAACGAACCCGACACGACCTACTGGGGCGCATTAAGCCCAAAACAGGAGGGTGCGCACTATTCACCCGGCAAAACGCAGTCGGACACGATAACTGCGCTGCGCCGTGCGCTTGACAGCCACGGTCTTACGGACGTGCTTGTGGCGGGTATGGACGAAACGGATATAGACAAGTCGGTCGCGAACTACGCGCTGCTTACCGACGAGGCGAAGGCTGCGCTCGGCAGAATAGACACTCACACCTACGGCGGCTCGCAGCGCAGACAGCTTAAAGAAACGGCTGTAAGCGCGGGCAAGGATTTGTGGATGAGCGAGGTTGACGGCGGCTGGGACGGATTTGCTCTCGCCGACAGAATTATCCTCGACATGAACGGCATGATGCCCGCGGCGTGGGTGATGTGGGACATAGTTGATTTTCACCGTGACAGCAATTTTACCGCGCCCGACGGCACAAAGAGCGAGTCGGACGCGTCGCTCGACCCGACTTCTTCACTGTGGGGCGTCGCGATGGCAGACCACGACAAGGAGACGCTTGAACTGTCAAATAAATACTACTTCTTCGGACAGTTTACGCGTTACATAAACCCCGGCGACACGATCATAGCGTCGTCGGACGGTACGCTCGCGGCGTACAACAAGGAAACGAGCGATATAAAAATCGTCGCGATAAACCGAGGAACGGAGGATTTTGAGTATGAGTTCGACCTGTCGGCGTTCCTCAATGTCGGAAACGACGTTGCCGAGATACGCACGAACAACGAAACGGGCGACAGCGCGGAGCATTGGAAGGAAATAAAGGGCGAGGCGGAAATTAGCGGCACGACGCTCAAAACGACGCTCAAAGCCGGCACACTCACGACATATGTGATAAAAGGTGCGGGCAATGATTTTAAATTTAATGCGGCGACAGGCGAGTACAGTTACTCCGATGCGGCGGCAAAGAGGTACGTCGGCGCGGTTGTTGCTCTCTACGATGAGAACGGCGCGCTCAAAGCCGTTAAGACGAACGCGTCAAAGGGTAAATTCGACGAAAGCGCGGCGGGATATACCGCAAAGCTGCTCAAAGCGGCGGACGTTTCGTACATGACGGTCGCGGGAAATGACGTTGTGACCGCCGGTGAAACGGAAACGTACCGCGCAGACACGGGCGAAACCGACTTAAACGGCGAGATCGAGTGGAGCGTGTCGGACGAAAGCGTCGCGGCTGTTGACGAAAACGGTACGTTGACGGCTCGCGAAAGGGGAGACGTAACGGTTTACGCGCACTCGCCGAGCCTTAACCACACCGCCGAAAAGCGTGTGCACGTAACCGATGAAACTGAAAAATACGACGGCAAGGCGTATACGCTTGTGTCGAGCGTCGCGGACGCGACAAACGATTTTGAAAAGGACGCGGGTAAGTTTAAGCTTAGCGGCTGCGCCGCGCTCACAAAGGACGGCGCGGGCAATAACGTGCTCGGCGTGCAGCCCGACTATGAGAACAAGGACGGCGTCGAGAAAAGCGGCGCGGCGTACCTTGACCTTAACAAGCTCACGTGCGCCGACAACCAAACGATATATATTTCATTCGACCTTTACGCGTCAAACTCCGGCGGCACAGCCGACCTCGCGCTTTACGGCGATAACGGCAAGGAAACGGTCAAGCTGCATTACCTTGACTGGGATAACTACGAGATAACCGTCGGCGGCAGACTCACGAGCGAGGCGGGCGCGGCGAAGATATATCTCCGCAATTACGTAAACGACAAGCTCGAAAACCAGCTTATATCGAACGGCGCGCACATCGGCATTTACTTCACGCCCTCAACGGGTAAAATAAAGGTCACGGTGAAGAATAACACGAACGACGAGGAAACGAAGGTTTACGAAGGCACGGCGAAGGACGTTAAAACGCTTACGGGGCTTGAATTTAAAGCCGACTACACGACATGGGCAAAGCCGATGTACGTCGATAATCTCACTACCGACATATTGGAGGAATAGAAATTGGGAGCATATTTGTTTGTGCATTTTTCCGGCAGGGAACGGACGGCTGACGAGGAGCAGATTTATTTTTCCGTGTCGACCGACGGAAAAACGTGGAAAACGCTTAACGGCAAAAAGCCTGTTTTAACGAGCTATATAGGCGAAAAGGGCGTGCGCGACCCGTTCATACTGCGCGGCGAGGACGGCAAATTCTTTATAATCGCCACGGATCTAAGCATCTACCACAGAAAGGACGACCCCGACTGCTGGATAAACTGTCAGCAAAACGGTTCGAGAAGTATCGTTGTATGGGAGAGCGATGACCTCGTGAACTGGAGCGATGCGCGTCTTACGGAAATTGCCGCGCCCGACGCGGGCTGCGCGTGGGCTCCCGAGAGCATATACGACGGCGAAAAGGGTATGTACATGGTATACTGGGCGTCGCAGGCGGCGTTTGACGGCTACGCGAAGGAGCGCGTGTACAGGTCGTACACGAAGGACTTCAAGACGTTCACCGATCCCGAAATTTACATAGACAACCCCGAAAGTGCGATTGACACCTGCATAACGGAGCATGACGGCGTTTATTACCGTTTCACGAAGGACGAGACGCACAAGGCGGTAACGATGATGAAAAGCGCGTCGCTCTCACAGGGCTGGGAGGACGTTAAGACGTACACGATAAACGGCGAGAACGGCGCGTCGGTGTTCGGTTTTGAGGGACCGACGATATTCAAGTACCACGGCAAAAACAAGTGGTGCCTGATGCTCGACAATTACGCGAGGAAAGAGGGCTACAAGCCGTTCGTGACGGACGACATAGCGCGCGGCGTTTTTGTGTCGCCGCCGCCTATGGATTTTGACATGATTTACCGCCACGGCACGGTGATACCGATAACTGACGAGGAATACGAAAGACTTGTTGAAAAATATTGACAAAAAACGGCGCATATGCGCCGTTTTTTTACATATAAAATAAAATTGTGACGGGGCTTGATTTTTTTGATTCGGTGTGCTATAATACTGATTGTCTTTGCGCGTTGCAAAGAATTGCCGCGGTAAGCGGTAAAATGTAGTACGGTAGGAGGAATTTTAAAATGGCACCGAAACAAGGAAACATTATGTCCTACAGACCCGACATAAAGGTCATGGACGCGACTATCCGCGACGGCGGACTGGTCAACGATTTTTATTTCACGGACGAGTTCGTGAAAAAGCTCTACGAGACGAACGTAAAAGCCGGAGTCGATTACATGGAATTCGGCTACAAGGCGTCGAACGACATTTTCGACGAGAGCAAGTTCGGAAAGTGGAAGTTCTGCAAGGAAGAGGATATACGCGCGATCGTCGGCGACAACGACACGGGTCTTAAAATATCCGTCATGGCTGACGTGGGCAGAACAAATCTCGA
>CANQIP010000039.1 GCA_947623955.1 uncultured Clostridia bacterium
GCGAAAAAGTCCTTCATGAGGTCTATCGTAAGGCTCGTGTCCGTTGCGACGATCGGGTTTGTCATAAGGAACGTCTGCTGCAGCTTGTCCGGATTAGCCTTCGCCCACTCATTATGGTCGCGGATAATGCAGATAGTCGAGTAAATGCCGTAGCCCGCGTTGATTATCTCGGGTGAAAGCTCCGTGCCGTCGGAGTCGCGTATTACGTCCGCGCCCCACTTTTCAGCCATTTGGAGCGTAAGCTCCTCGTATCCACTCTCGCCCGGAAGTGTGAAACCGCCTGTTGTTTTTGCCATGTCTCTCTCTCCTTTGCATAAAATATCTTAATAGATTTATTTTACCATATTTTTATCCCGTTGTAAATAGTTTAAGAAATAAAAAAGACGGCGTAAAACCGTCCTGTCCTATTCCTCCCACGGCATAACGTCGCCGTCCTCGCGGAGATAGTCTATAATCCGCCACACGCCCTCGCCCGTTTTCGAGTCGACGCGGAACACCTTCTCGCAGCCCGCAAGTTTAAGCCAATGCTCCGCAAGCTCCACGTGCGAGTCCGGCTCGTTTATCTGTGTCACTATTCCTATAACCGGTCTGTTCGCTACCGGCGTAACCGCGGGCGGGTACAGTGAGTACGGCTCTCTCGCGCTTATGAGCATACCCACAACGTCCGCCTCAAACGTGTACATTGCGATAGCGTTTCCGAGGTTTTTCGTCTGTATGTATTCGCCGGGCGTGTCTATTATCACGTCGAAACGGTTCACGTACTGCGTCTTGTGATAATGTATCTTCTCGCCCTTTAACGCCTGTGTGAGCGTCGTTTTACCACATTCACTCCTGCCGACGAGTATTATCTTTTTCATGTTTTCGTTACCTTGCAGCAGCTGTAACCGAGCGTCTTTTCGGCGTACTCCATAATCGAGCGCAGAGCCGTTTCAACATCGGCAACCATGCCCGTTATTATGAGCGTGCCGCTGAAACGGTCGACAAAACTCAAATCGACGTTCGCCGTCTTTGTCGCAATGTCGGCGCAAATCACAGCAGTCTCGGCGGGACTTACCGTCAGTATGCCTATCGCGCTTTTATCGTAGTCTATTTCGGGATTTAAGCCAAGCTTTGTGTACAGTATGGGGTCGGGGCTTGCGATTACGTGCGAAAGCGTAATCTGCTTGCCCGGCACGAGTTCCTGTATAATTCTCAGCTTTTCATCCGTTGACAATATATCTTTAAGCTCCATACGAAACATTCCTTTCCGTACCTGTTATTATACCATACTTCGCCGCGTTTTTCCATAGGTTTTTAAAAAAAAGTCCAAAAACCGAGAAAACCGAGTATAAAGCTGTCCAAAAGCAGCTGTATCAGAAATAAAATCGGTACGCCGACGGAAAACTTCTTTTTGAGCGTCTTGTGCCTGAACAGGTACATACCTATCATACCGCCTATCGCGCCGCCCCAGAAACAAACGCGGAACAGCTTTTTCTCGCTTACACGCGTACCCTGCTTTTTCGCGCTTGCCTTGTCCGCGCCGAACAGCACGATCGCCCATATGTTCATCAGCAAAATGTACGCGATTATGCCGTAAAACAGGTATTGGTTGACCGTCGTGTTGCTGAACAGCTTTAACGCGTTCGGGAACGGTATCGAATTAAACCAACCGCACACGGCTGTCCACGCTTTACCGAGCCACGTTCCTATTGAAGTTATCATTGTGTAAAGTCCCTGTCCCATGGACTGAAACAATACGTGTATATCCAATGTGTGTCATCCTTTCACGGCAGTCATTTCACGCAGCACGGCGCGTATTCCGTCACGGTCGCACGCGTCTGCCATTTTCCGCAGCCTGTCCGTATATTCGTAAAGTCCTTCCAATCCGCTGCCGCGAACGCGGTACACTCCGCGCACGGCGCAGCTTTCGGGCGTTTCAAAATCGTAAAACAGCTTTTCCGTAAGCTTGTCGCCCTGTCTTAACGATGTGACACGTATCTCGGCGCTTTTGCCGCTTTCCTCGATCAATTTTTCGGCGAGGTCGATTATCTTCACGCTCCCGCCCATGTCAGGCACAAACACGTCCCCGCCCTTCATATGCTCGGCACACGATATTACGACCTGCGCAGCGCGCTCGACGGTCATAAAGTACCTCTCAACGTTTCTGTCGGTGACGGTCACAACGCCCTTTTCAATCTGCTTTTTAAACAGCGGCACGACCGAGCCGTTCGAGCCGAGCACGTTACCGAAACGCACCGTTCCGAAAACAGTTTTTGCCGTTTTGCTCATTTCATACATCAGCATTTCGCACACGCGCTTTGTCGCGCCCATGACGCTCACCGGCTCGACCGCCTTGTCGGTCGATATGAGCGCGAACCGTTCCGCGCCGTACTTTTCGGCAAGCTCAGCCGTCACACGCGTACCGATTATGTTGTTCTTTACAGCCTCCTCGGGGTTACGCTCCATAAACGGCACATGCTTGTGCGCCGCCGCGTGGAACACGATATTCGGGCGGTATTTGTCAAACAGATACTCCATCTTACCCGCGTCGCGCACGGACGCGATTTCGGCTGTCACGCCGCCGACGTCGGTTATAACGTCATAGAGACCGTTCTCCGATATGTCGACCGCGACCACCCTCGCCGCATTAAGGCGCGTCAGAGCGCGAACGATCTCGCCGCCGATACTGCCGCCGCCGCCCGTAACCATACACACCTTGTCAGTCAAATAGCTTTCCATACCGAAATTCCTTTAAAGCGAAATGTAATGCGGAATAATATCCTCGTAGTTGCCGTCTTTCATGCGAAAACCCTTCGGTATCACGCCAAGCGGCGTAAAACCGAGACTTTTATACAGCTTGAGCGCGGCGGTATTCGTCGCGACAACGGCGTTAAATTGCAAAATACCGTAGCCGAGCTCCCGCGCCTTTTCCATACAATCCTTCACAAGCACCGCGCCGATACGCTTACCGCGCATATCGGAGCGAACCGCGTAGCTCGCGTTACAGATATGCCCGCACCGTCCTACGTTGTTGGGGTGAAGTATGTACAGTCCTACTATCTCGTCGCCGTCACACGCCACGCCCGTGTACGACTGCGAACGGAAAAACTCGTCGCCCGTAATTTCATCAAGCGGCTTGTCCTGCGGGAAGGCGTTACCCTCCTCTACAACCTCGTTCCACACCGCCGACGCTGCCTCCGCGTCCGACGGCGCGTACCGTCTTACCTTTATATCCACTATTCTCTCTCCCATCTTCCGCTGATACCGCACGGCAGCACAAGTCCGTTCGACTTCATCGGCAGACCAATTTCGTCAGCCGTGATTTTACCGCCGAACCGTTCGCCGAGCGTCATGCTCAGCACATTTACAAGCACCTGCGCGCTAAGCCCCGTCGTGTACGAATTTATGAGGAAAAACAAGGGGTTCGGCGACAATATTTTCATACAGTCCAGCACAAGCGGATAAAGCTCGTTTTCAATCTTCCACACTTCGCCCGACGGGCCCCTGCCGTACGACGGCGGATCCATTATAACGGCGTCGTACTCCCTGCCGCGCCGCTGCTCGCGCTGCACGAACTTTTTAACGTCGTCCACTATATACCTCACCGGCGCGTCACCGAGCCCCGACGACACGGCGTTCTCCTTCGCCCACGTCACCATGCCCTTCGACGCGTCAACATGCACGACCTCCGCGCCCGCCTCCAGCGCGGCGACGGTCGCGCCGCCTGTGTACGCGAAAAGGTTAAGCACGCGAACACGCTTGTCCGCGCCGCGTATAAGCTCCGAGAACCAGTCCCAGTTTACCGCCTGCTCGGGGAACAGCCCCGTGTGCTTAAACCCCATCGGCTTTATGTTAAACGTGAGATTGCGGTACGAGACCGTCCAGCGGTCGGGCAGACGCTTGTTGATGTACTGCCAGCTGCCGCCGCCCGATTTTGAACGGTGGTACCACGCGTCGGCTTTATTCCAGTTTTTATCGCTTTTTTTACTCCATACAGCCTGCGGGTCGGGACGGCGGAGCAGATATTTGCCCCAGTATTCGAGCTTTTCACCGTCCGCGCTGTCTATGAGACTGTACTCCGTCCATTTGTCACTTGTCCACATGATATTCTCCTGAATTGAATTGCGGTTATGTATAAAACCCCTCCGACGCCTTCGGCGCCACCTCCCCTAGTAGGGGAGGCTGACGATATGCGGCTCACGCCGTATGGCTCCCCTACTAGGGGAGCTGTCACACGTAGTGTGACTGAGGGGTTTTGCGGGCTGTCGAGGACGACAGCCCCTACGGTATACAATTAAAAATACGGATGTAGGGGACGACGCTTCGAAGTCCCGTTTACGTAGGGGCGACCCTTGCGGTCGCCCGCATACACCGCCCTCACACCCCTCTATTTTACCACCCTACCATACGAATAGTCAATACCATACACGAAAAAGAAACCGCCCGATTTAGGCGGTTTCTTGTACAATGCGATAAATTACTGTTCATCCTTACCCGCGATAAGCGTGTAAACTACCGCCGCGATAGCCGCGCCGATAAGGGGTCCCACGATGAATACCCACAAGCTCGTCACCGCGTCAGCATTGCCCGCAATCGCAGCCACAACAGCCGGACCGATACTTCTCGCAGGGTTGACCGAAGTGCCGGTCAGACCGATACCGAGAATATGTACAAGCGCAAGCGTAAGACCTATCACAAGTCCGCCGAACGAGCCGTGCTTCGCCTTATTCGACGTTACGCCGAGGATAGCCGTTACAAACACGAACGTCAGCACGATCTCGACTATAAGACCCGCAACCGCGCTGCCGCCTACGCCCGCAAGACCGTTCGAGCCGAAACCGCCCGTGAGATCCTGCACGTCTCCAAGCTTGAATATCAGCGCGAGAACGCCCGCACCGGCAAGCGCGCCGAGACACTGTGCGATAACGTACTGAACAAACTCCGATACGCTCATTTTTCCGCGCATAAGCATTGCCAAAGAAACGGCGGGGTTAATGTGACAGCCCGACACATTGCCTATCGAGTACGCCATAGCCACGATTGACAGACCGAACGCGAGCGCGGTCATAAGATAGCCGCCCACAACGTCGCAGCCGACGAGCATAGCCGTTCCGCAGCCGAGAATTACAAGCGCCATTGTGCCGATAAATTCAGCTGCAGCCTTTTGGATTTTCATAAAAAATCGCTCCCTTCAAACTTAAATGTTCTTTGTTTTAAAAATATCTACCCTCTCGGGTACATAATTTTCAACATAATCGAGCATTTCGTCCATGTCGGTAAAAACCTCTATAAGCCCGCGGCACGCCTTACCGACAAAACGCAGCTGCTCCGCCTCGTCGAGCATACGGAGCATCGCGTCGTAATACCCGTTCAAATTCAGCACAGCAATCGCCTTATTGTGCCTTTGGAGCTGCTTTAGCGTAAACACCTCGAAAAACTCCTCAAACGTGCCTATACCGCCCGGCACAACTATAAACGCGTCGGCTCTGTCCCCCATAACGCGCTTACGCTCGCGCATGGTATCGGTCGTAACAAGCTCGGTGCAATGTTCGTAAAGGCGTCCGTCAACGCCCAAATCCTCATCTATGAAAAAATCCGGCACAACGCCCACGATAACGCCGCCCTCGGCATGTGCGCCGCGCGCGGCAGCGCCCATGAGCCCCGACGCGCCCGCACCGTACACGAGCGTATGACCGCGCTTTGCAATCATACCGCCGAGCCGCGTCGTCTCGTCTATAAACGACGTGTCGATCGTGCTGCTCGACGCGCCGAATACACACAAATTCATGCTTTTCACCTCTGTTTCGATATTACCTCATATATAAAATAATATACCACATTTTCAGCATTTTGTAAACAGTTTTATTTTGCGTACCGCCGCGCAAAAAAAGGACGCATATGCGTCTGCATATACGTCCCTTTATTCGCATTGTAATCACTTACGGTTTATCCGTAAATCAATCAGCGTTCTTAATTCTGTAAATGATGGCTCCCTGGAATCCGCCCTTATTCGCAAATCTCGCGAATGCGTAGTCGTATTCGTCAACGCCCTCACTGTAAGAGTATACGTCCGCGATAGACGCCATCTCGTCGCTGATGGTTATAGCGCTCTCTGCGCTGTTTGCATTAAGGTCAATCTCAACAACGTCGAACGCTGCCGATGCGTCAGCCGAGAGTACGTTGCCGCCTATCTTCATCCAAGGCGTATCGCCTATATCGGAGTCGGTTACTCTGTCGAACCAGAAGTAGTTACGCGTATCCGTTGTGCTTACATACTTGCTTGCCGACGCCGTAGGATCAGCCTTCAAGGTCTCATATACATCTTCAGCGTGTACATAGATAAGAATGTATGTACCGTCTGTTATGATAATATCGCCCTTGTGGATGTAGTTTGACAACGGTTCCGAGCTGTTCGCATCCCAAATCACACCGTCCTCGCTCAATGTATACTTCTTAGCGGTCGAATCCCAACCTTCAAGTACACCGAGAGCACTCGTACTGTTGGTCTGTACAGACGTTTCAGAGCCCGCTACATAACCGTTGATAGTGTAAATCGTCTGATCATCATTGTCAACACCAACGTCGATTGTATCAACAACCATCGGCGAAGGACCGCCTACGTTATCAATGTCTGCGGGGTTAACAGGCTTTGTAGCGTTCGGTACAAATCTGATGATCGCACCCGGCGCAGTACCATCCGGATCCACAACGAGCCATGTATCCGCAAGACCGTTCTCTCTCTGATTATACTGAGCCGCTACTACCGGCTTTACAGAGTAAGCCGCAGCATCGTCGTAATCATCAGGGTTATTGGGAACGCCGAACTCGGGGATACCGTCGGTAATTACATAACCGGCTACCATACCGCCGACAAGCAGCTTACCCGAATTACCTATCATGCTGAAGAGAAGAGCATCGGAATTGTTCAGCTTGTCAATATCCTCACTCGATACGTACGGGTCGGTTATATTCTTGCCTCCGTCAACGTGAGGATCGCTTGCGTCATAGTAATATTCTTCAGCGTTACCGGTGTTAACCGCAAAATACAGTCTTGTAATCTTGCCGCTGCTGTTTGTCTTATACTTTATAAGCTGGATCGGATTTGCTTTAGACCATGCATAAGGCTTGCTGCCGTCTGACAATGCACCGGCGCTTCCGTTTCTCACGCTTGACCACATATGAGCATAGCCTTCGCCTCCATTCTTTACAATGTCGGCTATCTTTGCCTGAGCGTCAGCCTGCTTTAAAGTTACGCCTGCGTCCTCGTCGCCTACAAGAGCGTTCGGAGCCCAGAAGTCAACATTGCTTGCAAGCTTATAGCTTTCTTCCTTACCGTCCTGTGTGATCATCTTGATCATGTAACTGCTGCCGTCGTCAGCCTTAAAGCCTTCAATGAGCCAGCCGTACTTTTCACCCGACTGCAGTCTGCTGCCGGAAGTACCCTCAACATAGCCGATCTTGCCGAACATATCAAGATAGAAAGTACACTGAACGCCGGTCTGGAGGTCGCCCGCCGCTACGTTTGCAACGTCGTACTTTTCACCGTTGATTGTCGCATAGCTCTTATCGAGCTTAACCGACATACCCGACGCCGAACCCGTGATGCTCTCGCCCGTAACGATAACGTCGATAACCTCGGGGTTCTTTGTGGGATAGCTTGCCTTTACGCACGCTACGTCGTTCTTCTTCAGGTTGCGGAGTCTAACCTCTTCGCCGCCCTTCATAGCTGTTATTGTTCTGTCCTTGGTATCGTCAAGGCTGTAGGTTATAGGCTCTGTTTCGCCTACCTTGCCGTCCTTCTTCTGAACTTTACCGATAAGCTTTGTATCGGTCGCGCTCGAAACAACGATCGTCTCGTAAGACTCGATAAACAGCGTATCATAGTCGTCGCTCTTCTTGTCGCTCTTTACAAGTCTTATTGTTCCCTGCTCGGGCTTTGCAAGAACGTCGAGAGAATCGCCGCTCTCCAGAGTAGTCGGGTCAAGGAGCTTGCCGTTGAATACTATCGTAGGATTGTCGATTGTTTTCTTAGCCTTGTTTACCTTGTTGAGCTTGTATGAAACGGATGTTCCGTCTACTGTAACCTTTTCAATATCGTCAAGGTCTTCTATCGTGTATACTTCCGAGTTCTTCTCGTCGTATGTTACGGCTACAACCTCGGGAGCGTGACCTATCTTTTCCTTGTAGTAATACGTTACCTTCTGAGCGAGGTAATCCTCAAGACCGGTAAGATTTGTATCATATGTGGCGTCGTTCTCTTCCTTGTCGGGACGAATAAGGATCGTGCCTTCCTGCATATCGCCTCTGAGCGAGGTCTTTGCCGTACCGAGAAGCGTACCCTTGCCTTCGATTACGTCAAACTTCTCCTCCGCGAGAGTTCTGTCCGCAGTGTACTGAACGCTGCCGTTCTCGAACGAAGACGCTCTGTTGTAGTCAGCGAGAAGAGTGTTATATACCATCTTTATAACAAGTCCGCGGTCTGCGGGTTCGTCGGCGCTGCTCTGAGCGCTCTTAAGGATGTCCTTCTCGCCCGCTATCTTTATGTAGCCCTGCTGCCAGCCGCCCGCCATTTCAGCGTCCTGCTTGAAGTTCAGAGCGTTAACGAGCATAACGATAACCTGAGCGTATGTAACCTGCGCGTCCGGCGCGAATGTGCCGTCGCCCATACCGTTTACTATGCCGCCCTCGTATGCCGCCTGAATTTGACCCGCAGCCCAGTGACCGCCGTCAACATCCGTAAAGATGTTCTGGTAGGTCGATGCGCCGAGGTTAAGCAAACGAAGAACTATAGACGCCATCTGCGCTCTCGTTACCTTTTCGTCAGGTTTTACGCTGCCGTCCTCAAAGCCCGAAATAACGCCGAGCGATGAGCAAAGCGCGAGTGACTTCTGATAATAATTGTCGCTGTCATAGCTTGTGCCTGTCGGTGCAGCCGTAGCCTCGGGAGCCGCTGTCGCCTCGGGAGCAGCCGTAGCCTCGGGAGCCGCTGTCGCGTCAGCGTCGGGCTCAGCCGTAGCCTCAGCCTCCGGCGCGGGCGTAGCCTCCGCTCCTTCCGCTGTTTCCGCAGTTGCAGCCGGATCGCTCGCAGCAGTGTCCTCGCCGTCGGCGAACACGAGCATGCTTGCGGAGCTTACAACCATAGTCGCAGCCAGAAGTGAACAGATTAGTTTTTTAATCTTGTTACTCATGTGAATACCTCCATAAAGTTTTTTTACATTATATCATTTAATAAAACCGCCGTATGCGGTATTATTAACAAATTTTGCCATTGGGGCTAAATTCAATTATATATTAACAACCCGCCCCGTAACAGTCAAAAAACCGTCATGTTTGTGTAATTTTAAGAGTTGTTCGCTTTTTGATTTTTCTCGTTCTGCGCGTGTACGCGCTCTCTGTACTCCAGCGGCGAAACGCCCGTGTATTTTTTGAACACCTGGCTGAAATACTGCGAGTTGCTGCCGTAGCCGACAGTTTCGGCTATCTCGTATATCCTGTCTTTCCTGCCCTCGCGCAAAAGCTCCTTCGCCATTTCCATACGTTTTTCCATAACGTAGTGCGAAAAGTTCTTGCCCGTTTCCTTTTTAAAGAGTTTGCCGAGGTAGTCCACGTTCGTGAACAGGATTGTCCCCGCAAGCCAGCGCAGCGAGAGATTTTCGTTTTCTATGTTGTTGTTTATGCTGTTTATAGTGTCGCGCACGAGTGACGAGTAAACTTTTTTCGTCTCGGAGACGTTGCTCTCGGCTATTTCAAGGCTTTTTTCCGAAATGTAAGACTGTATTTCGGACAGCGTTTTTGCCTCCTGCACCTCGACGACGCCCTTCATGTAGCGGTCGAGGTTGTCGTCGCCGCAGCAGCGCGCTATGCTAATGTAAAGCTCCAGACAGTATATTTTCGCGACTGCCGGCAGCGGAGCCGTTTTCCTGAGTTTCTTAAAGAAAACCTCGACACACTGTTTTGTCTTTTCCGCGTCTCCCGAGCGCACAGCCTGTTCCGCCGCGGAGTAGTCGGGTCTGAATGTCATTTCGCCGCTGTTCATGATTATGTCGCTTTCACACAAAGTCCTGTCGTTTTCGGCATAAAATGAATATCCCAAACAAGTTCTGAGGCGTTCAAACGTTTCGGGCAAGTCGTAAAGGTGTGTTTTCACGCTGCATACCGACATAAGACTGTAGCCGTAGCACCGCTTGACCGTGCATCGGATTTCTTCGAGAACGGACAGCAGCTTTTCCCGTCCGTCATTCGATACCGCAAGCACGATAAAATCGCTTATTACGGTTGCAAAAATCAGATTTTCTTCTCCTATGTACTGCTGTGCCGTGTTTTTAATAAAGAAGAAATCCTCCAAATCCTTCGCGCCGGTAGGCTTTAAAATGATAAGTCTTACCGCCTGCCGTACATCGCGCTCGAAAAGCGCGCAGTAAGTATTTAAGATTTCATTTGTGTCGCCGCCGCCGATGAGCAGTTCACGCATGAGCTGTTCATTCAGCATCGGTCTTATGCGCTCCGCCTCCGCTGCAACGAGTTTAGCAAAGCTCTTGCCGGTCGGTGCGCCGTCAGGACTATGTACATCTTTTTGATTATACATAGCTCTTCTCTCCTTTATAGTCACTCTCGTACACTATATGTTATATTATATACGTTTTTTTAACCAAATTCAAGTATTAAATTTTGTTAAATATAAATGAATTTTTGATTTTTGTGGTTTAGTTCTTTATATGGTCGTTTTTTCCACAATATCTTGTACTTTACGACAAAAAAATTACCGCCGGATACGGCGGTAATTTCTGTTTTGTCATCAGTTCATCGGGTACTTTTCATCGGCACGCGAAATTGTTACGTTTGTTAAATCGTAATTGTACGTGTTGCCTCTGAGGTAGCCCCAGCAGGTTGTTTTGATACCCTTGATGTCAGACGGCTTCGAAGCCTTGTAAGGTGCGTCTTCGAGTGCGCCGATTACCTTGCCTGTTTCAAGGTCGGTAACGGACGCGCTGTATTCCTCAAACTTATTGTTTGTCGTAACTCTTACCTTATACCACTTCTCCGGCTTTATAGTCGCAAGATTTGCCGAGCTCTTACCGTTGCTTGCCTGTATACCCTCAGGTCCTATCGTAAGGCTTAAACATACGTCGGTGTCGGCGTTGAAACCGCCGCTTGTCGGGTCTTCGAACCAACCCATCATGAAGTTGAAGTTCTGCGAATCCTCATGTACGCGTACCTCAAACTCAACAAGACCGTACGGGTCGATCTGGTTTACGGCTGTGAGGTTTCTCTGATACATATACATCGAACCCGCACCGTCGTTGCCGCCCGTCTTATCGCTGTTTGAATACATATGGCAGTAATTTATGTTTCTCGCATCGTCATGGCTGTATGTCTGATAGTGAACGCTCGCACTGCCCTTTGAAAGCCAGGGCGAACCGTCGAGAATAATTCCGAGACCGTAAATTCCCTGACCCGTCGCGCCGCCTATTGCGCAGTCGGTAAAGTCCGAATTCGAAACGTACTTAGCCGTATCCTCAGCGCTTACCATCGGGATTGCAAAAGCCTGAACAGCCAATATTCCCGCCGCAATAACTGAAATAAATTTTTTTGTCATATCGCACTCTTCCTTTCAATGCTTATTAAGCAGATTTATCATATTACAAATATTTTACACTAATTTGCACAAAAAATATATACAAAAAGCCGATATAAATGTT
>CANQIP010000040.1 GCA_947623955.1 uncultured Clostridia bacterium
TGTATGGCTCCCCTATTAGGGGAGCTGTCGCCGTAGGCGACTGAGGGGTTTATATTGAGTAAAAACCCTTCCACCGCCTCCGGCGGTTCCTCTCCCTTTGACAAGGGAGGCTCACGGGCTGTCGGGGCGCCAGCCCTCACGGTGTATGGCTCCCCTATTAGGGGAGCTGTCGCCGTAGGCGACTGAGGGGTTTATATTGAGTAAAAACCCTTCCACCGCTAACGCGGTCCCCCTCCCCTAGTAGGGGAGGCTCACAGACGACCGTAAAAGCATACAAAAACAGCGGGGAAAACCCCGCTGTTTTTAAATTGTATTGGTTTTTAATTATTCCGCATCAAGCTCATATGCGGGAAGTTTAACCGTTACCGTCTGATTCTCAGCCTTATCATCCTGCTTACCGTCATCATTCAGGTCATAGTCGGTATAAGTGATCGTCGAATCCGAAACAGCATTTACGGGTATACCCGCAAAGGTCTCACCCGCCGCACCGGTCTTATTTGCAGCCTTCTGATCCGAAATCTGAGCCGCAACTATACCCGCTACAAGCTTAGCTCCAATGTATGCCATATGCTGTGTGTCAGTAACATTCGCAGTCGTGTTATTTAAGAAGTAATTCGGTGTTACCCACGATTTACCCATCTTAGCCCACAAATCACCTGTAACATCAGCAAGGTCTATAAAGAGCGTGTTCTTATTTTTAGCAACTGTTCTTGTATCTTCAAAGTACGCTCCGTGACCGCTGCCTGTCGGCTTTGTATGCTCGGTCGTTACCTGTGTACCGTACTGGCTCGGGCAAAGCTCCGGCGTCTGGAGTACGGGGATAACGCCCTTTGCACGGCACTCGTCAACCATGTTGGAGAGAGCCGCCTGTACAACCGCGTGATCCGGTGTGCGCGTTCTGTCGTTGATACCGAACTGGATAATCAGATAGTCGCCCGCTTCCGCATTCTGAATAACCGACGGGAACGTGTTCTTATACCAGTTATCAGCCCAGTCGCCGCTGTGCGCGAAGTTGTCAACGATTACGCTGTCACCGAGGTAATATTCGAGGAGCTGACCCCAGCCGGTACGTCTTGTACCCGCTGCGCTGTCCTTCTTCGGAACTGTCGGTCTGTAGTTGCAGACTGTTGAGTCACCCGCAATCCAGATGTGGGTCTTTCTCGGCTGGAACTCGGACTTCTTTGTAATCTCAACAGCAGCCATAAGAGGCACGCCCTTATCCCAGTCGTATGCGTTAATTTTTGCAACGCCGCCCGTTACGTTTACGTCGAGCTTTGTATATACGCCCGGTCCGTCCATCGGGTCAGCCGTGCCGTTATCGCCGTCGGTAAAGTCTGCTTCGGTCGCCGTCATATACTCGTTTACTCTGATATGTGTACGGTTTGTATCAGCCTTATAGAAGGTCATGTCATATCTGCCGTCGGGAATGTCTACCTCGAACGAATTGCTGTGAAGGTTAACACCCTTTGACTGAATACCTTTACCTGTGCCATCAGCCGGAGTAGCGGCAGTTGTGAAACCGTAGCCGTTAGCCTTTACGCCTTCTACCTTTGTGTAACCATCTGTGCTTGCGCCGCCGAGGTCAAACTTGTAAACAGGGATAACTTCTACCTCGTCGCCTTTTGCAATTTCTTCCGTTGTAAGGGTAATGTTATTCTCCGCTGCCGTCTTTGTTGCCGCAGTACCGTCGCTGAAAACAACGTTATATGTTGTTGCGCCGTACGATACAAGGTCTGCAACAGAAATTGTTGCTGCAGGAGGTACAATCTCCGAATAATCCGCAACGTTAATTTCGTATGTACCTATAGTTTCCGCGCCGAGCATAAGCTTAACCGTTACTTTACCCGCAGCGGCGGTTTCATTTGTTAAGAGCTTACCGCTCGTGCTGCCTACGATTGCGAGGTTGTTGCCTATATCAACATTTGCGACCGTCTTAGCCGGAGCGAGGGGCTTGATACCGTCGTCGCCGTCGAGCTTATTCCAAAGCATTACCTTTGTTCCGCCCACAGCCGAAAGTGCAAGCGTACCGCCATCCGGAACTGTTACCTGCTCTGTGGTTACGTCTGCAAGCTTTGTGCCGTCATATGTCGCATAAATCGCGGTAGCCGCGCCCACCGGTAAGTCTGTGAAGTTTACGGCTGACTTTGTATCGACGTCAACATCTACGTCGTCGATTTTCCATGTTGTATTGAGATATTCCGTTACATCGTCGCCGAGCGCGTCAACTATCTTTGTTACCGTAAGCTTACCTTCTTCGCCCTTCTGGACAGCTTTCGGATACTCAACCTCCGGCGTGTATGTCTGAACGCCGCAGAGTGTTACTTCAAACTCGCCGTTCTTTGCGCCGCTTACAGCCTTAATCTTAATCGTATCGCCCGCTGCATTTGTCGGTGTGAACGCATCCGTTACCGAAAGAATACCCGTAGCCGCGTCGATCGAAACGCCGTCGGGAGCATTACCGTCGATTGACCATACGAAGTTGTCTGTTGCTTCGGGAACATACGGCTTTGCCGTATACTGTCTTGTAACAGTCTTGCCCGCAATCTTTGCAAACTTATCATCACCGACGATTACTACCTCATTCGGATCAACCGCAAGTGTTGAGGTCATTACAAGACCGAGTACGCCGCCACCGCCGCCGGCAGTCTGATTACTTCCCGACACAAGTGATGTAATCTTTGTCGGGGCCTCGGCAAGCTCTATAACCTGATTTTCACCGCTGTTAAAGCTTATTATGAGAAGTTTACCTATTATCGTAATGACTGTGGGATATGGCGTATTTCTTTCAGTGGTGCCGAGAGAAAGACTTGAATCACCCGCATTTAACGTAAGACCCGCGTTCATATCCTTCATGTCAAAAATAGTCGTATCATCGTTCTTGAACGAGATCATATTATATCTGTCGTCTTTGCTATTGTCATAGGCTCCTTTGTTCCAGTTAAATTTCATTGTAATACCGGTTGCTGGAATTTCAATATCTTCTATATCATGCGCCAACTCGCCTTGTATGTCGGCAGTGTAGTTCTCTGTCGCATAATGCAGAATATCGCTGTTGGCAATTATAATCGAGCCTTTAGCCGTAGCTGTCTTTGTAGCTGTCGTACTGTCCGTTACGGTCGCTACAACGTCACATTCAAGCGCGTCCTTACCGGCACCCGCCGTAAAGTCCTTTGTAACCGTAACAACTCCGTCGGGTGCTGTTACTCCATTAACCGCTGTCTGCGTATCTTTTTCGTTTACGACCCACGCTGTTGTGTAGCCCGTTTCCATAGGCTGCTCATTCTGGTCGGTTACCGCAACGGTGTATGCTGTTGACGTGGCAGCTGTATCGCCTGTCGGAGCATAAATTACTTTCTGACCGCCGCTGACTTCCGCCTTTGTTACTTCCGGTGTATACGGAACAAGACTAAGATGTGCGTCAACATCAGCTGCCTCGCTTGTTATGTTACCGGTTACTGTTTCATCGCCGCCTTCTTCACCCGTAGCGTTATAGCCTATCTTTGAAATGGTATAGGTGTGTGTGCCTTCCTTGGTAAGCTTTACAACAACCTGACCCTGCGCGTCCGTTGTATATGTTGTTTCATCAATTACAACCGTCGCATCGGCAACAGCCGCACTGTTTTTATCGGTAACTGTTATTGTCGATTTGAAATAATCGTCGTTTGCTTTGCCTGCCGTAATGTTGTCTAACCTTACATCTGTGTAAAGACCGTTTTTAGCATTGCGGCGAGCGTCCAGATAGAAACCTGCAACTCCGGTAGCTTCTTCAGCAAACGGAACATTTAATACTGTTGCCACGGGAGTTTCTTTTGTGGCAAATTCCGCCGCCGTTAATTTAAGAACCGTTTTGGTTTCAAAATCCAAATCAGCGGAAATATGATACCATTTGCCTTTTGGCAGTGTGGAAATTTCCTCCGAATTTAATTTTACATTCGCAACATCCGTAGCTGTTGTCAAATCAAAAATTTTCTTTCCATCGTTATCGACAAGTATTGTACCCTGTTCATTGTTTCCACCGGCACAAGTTGTATACCAGTCGTATGCTACATTGATAACATCAGTTCCACCGTCGATTTTAAAATCATTCGGAAATTTTAATGTTTCGTTTCTGCCTCCGGTTTGATTATTAAGTACTGACTGCAGCACCTTCGATGTATTAACCGCGTCGCCTTCAACCGTTGCAACCTTTGTTCCGTATTGCGTGGTGTGGCTGCCGCTTGCTACAAAGGCAACGTCATTCTCGAAGTTGAAACTCGCGCCGTCAATCGGCGTTACAGCCGCGCTTGCGGGAATGACCATCGCCGCGAAGGACGTAGCCGTTATTGCCAACGCGGTGAGCATTGACAAAAGTCTTTTTGTTTTTTTCATAAAACCTCTCCCTCTCTCTTTTTTACTTAGTGTGTTTATCGCACAACACACTGATTTTATTATACTAATTATACACCAGCCGACGTTTATTTACAATACAAAAAACCGCCCTGCAAAGGTCGGTTTTTTAAACAAAATTTACAAATTTTTATCGTATCAGCAGGTACGCCGTGTACGCAACATACAAAAGCAGCATTACTATGCCTTCGGCGCGTCCTATCCGTTTACGCGTCGCCGCGAGGACGCACAGCAGCAGCATTACGCCCACAAGCACGCACGCGTCGATAACGCCGTACATGTCCGAGCCTATCGTGCCGATCGTCGCCGACATGCCGAGGATAAAGAGCAGGTTGAATATGTTCGAGCCGATAACGTTGCCGACCGCGATGTCGTTTTGATTTTTGCGCGACGCGACGACCGACGTTACAAGCTCCGGCAGGCTCGTGCCGATTGCGACAACGGTCAGCGCGACGACCGTTTCCGACAGTCCCGCGATAAGCGCGAGCGATTTCGCGCCGTAGACCGTGAGTTCGCCGCCCGCGATCACGCCCGCAAGTCCGAGTATTACAAACAGCGCGCATTTAAGCCCCGACATGTCCGCGTCGCCGCTCGTTTCCGGCGGTTCGAGCGCGGCTTTCTTTTTGCCCGATATGACGGAGTAGGTCATAAAAAGTACAAAGCATACGAGCAGAATTATGCCGTCGATACGCGTCAGTGCGAGGTCGCCGTGGTTCAGCGTCAGTATGAGTATCGGTAATAGGACGGTCACCGCGGTGCAGAAAGGCAGGTCGCGGCGGAGTATGTCCTTTTTTACCATGATTGGCGCGAACAGTGCGCTTGCGCCGAGTACGACGAGCGTATTAAACGTGTTCGAGCCGATTACGTTGCCGATTGCGATCTCGTTGCTGCCCTGTATGGACGCGGTTATCGATACAGCCGCCTCGGGCAGGCTCGTGCCGAACGCTACGACCGTCAGTCCGACGACGTAAGCCGGTATGCGCAGTTTCGCCGATATGGCGCACGCGCCGTCAACAAAATAGTCCGCGCCTTTTACGAGCAGTATAAAGCCGCCGATTAGGCATATTATCATAAGAAGGATTTTCATTTTTTTCGCTCCTTTGTAGGGATAAGGAAATTGTATTATATCGGGTCGGGTTTGTCAACAGTTTATTGACATTTGTTTACATATTTCCCGTTTTTTTCATTTGTGATACATGGGATTTAATAACATTGACGCGCGCGCGGAAAAAGTTTATAATGTAGGTGGGTATTATAATATTGTGAGGTGTGTACATATGAAAAGGCTGGCGTGTCTTTTGCTTGCCGCGGCTGTGACTGCGTGGAGCGTGTGCGCGTATGCAAGCGGCGTTATCCCCGACCACAACGGCACGAGCATGGACGGGATAGAGATAGGTACGATGCCGCTTAACAGCGCGGTCAAGTCGTATTCGGATTTGTTCCGTCAAGCGGGCGATCAGTACGGCGTTGACCCGAATTTGCTCGCCGCGATTTGTATGCAGGAGAGTTCGGGGCGTAATTTGAGCTACCGCGAGGACGGCAGCGAGTACCCCGCGTGGGGAATTATGCAGATCGAGTACACGCTCGGCAATAGTTTCGCGGAGTTTGGTAAAAGAACGACCGGCGAGGAGTGGACGCTTGAGGACAGGCTCGTGCCGGAGAAGGCTGTGCCGTTCGCGGCGTATTTGATTTCGCAGTCGCTTATTCGGTACGATTGTGATTATATGAAGATGATCCAGTCATATAATTTCGGTCAGACGGTGCTTAACAGGATCGTTGAGGCGAAGGGTGACGATTGGCTCGCGGAGCGTGCGAATGCGGCGGCGTATGCGGATAATTGGCAGTATGAAACGTACGGTGACGCGGAGTATATAGAGCATGTGCTGCGTTATTACCACAATGATATTCCGTATGTCGGCGCGAAGGTGAGGCTGAACGGTCAGCTTTTGCAGTTCGACGATCAGTACCCCGTGCTTGAAACGGTGGACGGTGATACATATACGCTTATTCCCATTCGCGGCATAAGCGAGGCGCTTGACGCGGACGTAAGCTGGAACGGTAAGACGCGGGCGGTCACGATTAAAAAGGATGGGCATAAGATGATTTTGTTCGTCGGTTCCGACAGTGCGTTGTTCGACGGTGAGGATATGGAACTCGATATTCCCGCTATGATTAAAAATAACCGTACCATGGTGCCGCTGCGGTTCGTGATGGAGGCTTTCGACGTAAGCGTCGATTGGGACGGCAGCACAAGGACGGTCGTGATTGAAAATTGACTTGAACCGTCCTATTTGCGAGATGGGGCGGTTATTTTTGTGCGGCATCTTGTTAGCCTCCCCTATTAGGGGAGGGGGACCGCCGAAGGCGGTGGAAGGGTTTTGTTTGATGTAAAACCCCTCAGTCACACTTCGTGTGACAGCTCCCCTAATAGGGGAGCCTTACGGAGAGCGGCACACAATCTCTTGCTGTCAATTTTCCCTTGACGTCCCGTTTTGCATCACAAACACCTTACATCCTACGCAAACCTTTCCGCAAGTGTAATACCTATAATAATTGCGGCGGCGCCGGCGTACTGTGCGGCGCTCATGCTTTCGCCGAGGAACGCCGCGCCGATTACAAGCGTCGTTATCGGCTCGAACGCCGACACTATCCCCGCAGTCGACGCGCCCTCGCGGCGCACGCCAATCTGAAACAGCGGCAGCGCGAACGCCGTTACGAGCAGCGATATAAATGCCGAAAACGCCCAGCCGGTGACGTTCATGCCGGAAAAGGATATTGTGTGCGTCGCCGCGCCGAACACGAGCGTGCCCGCGCTCATCATTATCATAAGGTAGAAGGTAAGCTTGATGTAGTCCATTCCGTCTATGCCGGAGTAGTCCATGTACACAACGTAAAAGCTGTAAAACACGCCCGACAAAAGCGCGAGCGTCACGCCCGTTTTGTCCGCGCCGCCGAATGACGCGAACATCGCGATCCCCGCCGTCACGAGCGCGGCGGCGATAAGCTGAACGCATTTTATATGCTCGCGGTACACAAACGCCGACGCGGATATTATAATGAGAGGATAAATAAAATGAAGAGTGGTCGCAAGACCCGTGGAAATGTAGTCGTACGCCGTGTAGAGCGCAAGGTTCGTGA
Organism: uncultured Clostridia bacterium; assembly: GCA_947623955.1. Lineage (GTDB taxonomy): Bacteria > Bacillota > Clostridia > UBA1381 > UBA1381 > Hominilimicola. Next base: position 7,525 of record CANQIP010000040.1, read on the forward strand.
GCGTGCCGCCGATAAGTCCGAGAGCCGTTATGCGGTAAAAATCCTTCACGCTTATGCGGAATGACTGACCGCGTATCTTCATTATTATATACAAAAGCGGCAGCGTCAGAAACGTGCGCAGGAATGTCAGCGTCATCACGTTCGCGCCGCCGCCGTACGCGATTTTTGCGAGCAGCGGCGCAATGCCGTATATGAACGCCGACAGTATAAGGCATATTTTTCCTTTCATCGCTCTCTCCTCCCCGACTTATTTTGTCACGTTCGACGATTTGTATGCAAAATAAAAAGGCTCACGTGAGCCGATGTTGTTAAGTTGTTTACAGTAGGGGCGACCCTCGCGGCCGCCCGCATAATCCCCCCCTCTCCGAGGGGCGAACTTTTTGATTTCCTACTAAGACCCCCTCTATGAGGGGGTCATTCTATTTGGTTTTTAATTCAAAAACTCCTCTGCCAATATTTTCGCCTCGACCGCCGCATTATCGGCGGCGATATATCGCACGCTCGTATCGCGGCGAAACCACGTCATCTGCCGTTTCGCGTAGCGGCGTGAGGACTGCTTTATTATCTCCTTCGTCTCGTCGAGTGTCGCCGCGCCGTCGAGGTAGTCCATGACCTCCTTGTACCCTATCCCCTGCATCGAGTTAAGCTCACGCGTAAAGCCCATTTCTCGCAGCCGCTTTACCTCGCCTACCAGTCCCGTGTCAAACATCAAATCCACGCGCCTGTTTATGCGGTCGTAAAGCGTTTCACGCTCCCACTCGATACACATTATAAGCGGATCGTAGCGGCTTTTTTTGCGCTTTGTTTCCGCCTGATGCTCGGAAATAGGAACGCCGGTAAGGCGGTAAAACTCAATTGCGCGTATGACGCGCTTTAAATTGTTAGGATGCAGTCTGTCCACCGACACGGGGTCGAACTCCCTAAGCATTTCGATAAGGTATTCTCCGCCCTTTTCATCGGCGGTCTTTTTTAATTCCTCGCGCAGCGCGTAATCCGTTTCTACCTCGCCGAACGTCACATCGTCCGCGACGGAGCTTATATAAAGCCCCGTGCCGCCGCACATTACGGGAATTTTCCCGCGCAGCGTTATATCGGCTATGACCTCGTGCGCGTCACGCGCGTAGTCCGCGACGCTGTAGTTTGCGTCGGGTTCCAAAAAGTCGATAAGATGATGCACTGCAGCGGCGCGCTCCTCCTTCGTCGGCTTAGCCGTGCCGATGTCCATATACTTGTAAATCTGCATACTGTCGGCGTTTACGATCTCGCCTCCGACGTGACGCGCAAGCTCTATAGCGAGCGCAGTTTTGCCCGACGCGGTAGGTCCGGCGACGATTATTAAAGGGATTTCAGACAATTCGCTTAAACTCCTTTTCGATTTCCTTTTTGCTCATTGTGATTATTATCGGTCTGCCGTGCGGGCAGGTGTTTATGTTTTTAAGACGCAGCACACGCCTTACGAGCGACTCCATTTCCTCCGCGCTCATGCGCATATTCGCTTTTACCGCCGCCTTGCACGCAATCGTGTACAAAAGTCTCTCCCGGCGGTCGGTGATAAGCTCTTTTTTATGCTCCTCGCTCTGCGCGACAAGCTCCGTAAACAGCGGCTCGACCTCGCCCAGTTCCACGCCGCCCGGCACGCTCCTTATAATCACCGCGTTTTCTCCGAACTCGTCGCACTCAAATCCCATATCGGTGAAAAGCTCCGCATTGTCGCGGTACGACTGCATTTCCTGCGGCGTTAAATTTACCGCGACAGGTTCTATAAGTATCTGCGACATCGCTCGGCGCGACTCGATTTCTTCCTTTAGCTGCTCGTAATTCAAACGTTCGTGCGCCGCGTGCTGGTCTACGAGCATCATCTCGCCGTCCTTTTCGGCTATGATGTACGAGTCGAATATCTGTCCTACTATCTTAAAATACTCATCGGCAAACACGTTTGCGCTTTCTTCGGTTTTAGTGTCCCCACTGTTGTCAATTTTAGTGTCCCCACGGTTCGGCAAAAGCGGTTTTGTTTCCTCTCTCGGCGACGCGACGCTTACACGCTTGGGGACAGTAAAATCATCGTCGTTTTTAACTTTAGTGTCCTCACTGTACGAACGGTGCGTATGACTTTTAGTGTCCCCGTTATTTTTTAGGAACGGGTTTACTCTCGGGTTGTAGTCGGGTGTATACGGTCTTTGCGTCATATTTTTCGGCAGCGCGTCAGCCATATCGGAAAGGCTGAGCTGTTCGCGCTTTTTACCCTCGTCCGCGCCCTCGGTTACAAACGGATTTTCCTCTTTAGTGTCCCCGCGCTCTATCCTCGGCACGTTCGGCACGGCGTACAGCGCGTTTTTAACGCCGTAATACACCGCGTCATACACGGCTTTTTCGTTCGAGAATTTCACTTCGAGCTTTGTCGGGTGTACGTTTATGTCAATCTGCGACGGGTCTATCTCGATATTCAAAACAGCCATCGGGAATTTGCCTATCATTATCTGGTTCTTGTACGCGTTTTCGAGCGCGGCTGTTACGGTGCGGCTCATAATGTAACGCTTATTTACGAAAAAGCTCTGGTAATTCCGCTTTGGTCTCGCGAGCGTACCCTTGCCGATAAGACCGGTGACGCGTATGCCGCCCGCCTCGTACTCAACGGGAATTGTACCGTTCGCGTAATCCTTGCCGTAGGCGGTGTAAATTGAATTTTTCAGCGAGCTGTCGCCCGGTGAAAACAGCTTTTCCTTGCCGTCGGTTATCAGTTTAAACGAAATCTCGGGGTGCGCGAAAATAAAGCGCGTCATAATATCGGTTATATAACCCGCCTCGGTAGCGTCACGCTTTAAAAATTTCATACGCGCGGGCGTGTTGTAAAAGAGGTTCTCGACCGTCACCGAAGTACCGTCCGGCACGCCCGCATCGTCGCTTGACAGTATCTCGCCCCCGCGACACGTCACGCAAACGCCCGTTTCGTCCCCGCGCCGTTTCGTGTACAGGCTTACCTCCGCGACCGCGCCGATGCTTGACAACGCCTCGCCGCGAAAACCGAGCGTGTATATCGCGTCAAGGTCGGAGCTTTCGCGTATTTTACTCGTCGCGTGACGCAGAAA
>CANQIP010000041.1 GCA_947623955.1 uncultured Clostridia bacterium
GGTATAATGGATGAATTGGGACAGGGAAAAAATAAGACTACACGTTATTTAACAGCTAACGGTACATTAACAACAGGAAAATATGGACCAAATTCAGTAGGTAAAGAAGTTAGTGATTCACAGTATTGGGTAAATCCTTTGACTGGTGAGGGACATTGGGATAGTGAATGGACTGTAATAGGTCAATACACAAGACCAAAAGAGGTAGGAACGGAAGAAGGTGAAATATCCCCAGATAATAATTATATTTGGAATGGTATGACTTGGGTTATTTTAGCTTCTGCTAATGGACTTGTAGTATTTGAGTATTATAACAAGTGATATACTTAGAAAAGAGGTAGGAAATGAAAAAGAGGATTTTGAGCGCGATACTTACGTGTTCCGTGCTGATATGCGCGGCATATACCGCAAGCGCGGCGACGTTTCCCGATGTAAAGTCGGGAGACTGGTATTATGACACGGTTACGGCGATGACGAACAAAGGGTTATTTGCGGGTATTGAAGAAAACGGCACGGTATATTTTAAGCCTGAAAACACTATGACCCACGCGGAGTTTATCGCCGTGGTTGACAGAATACTCGGGCTCGACACAAGCGCAAAGGGCGACACGTGGTGGTACGGAGTGTATCACGCCGCGGTTGACGCAAATTTAATAACAAGCGGCGAGATGAGCGAGACCGATATGGACAAGGACATAACGCGTCAGGAAATGGCAATGATAGCGGTACGCGCCATTGAAAAGCGGGGCGAAACGCTCTCAAAGCAGTATGCCGATAACGTTCAGGCATCGATCCCCGACAACCAAAAAATCGACAGCCGCTACCGCGATTTCGTTCTGACGGCATATGAAAACGGTATACTCTGCGGCGTGGACGACATCGGCACATTTGATCCTAACGGCACGCTCACACGCGCCGCTGCGGCAGCGGTACTGAACCGTATAATCGAACCGTCCGCAAGAGAGAGCCGCAACTTTTCACAGCCGCCCGATACGCTGCACAATTACAACCCCATAACGATTTACGAGGGTCAGCCGCGCGATAACCGTCTCGCAAGAGAGGGCGACATATTCGTCAAAGCGGACGGCACGCAGGTGGTATTGAAAACAGATGAATTGACCGGTGTGTTGGGTTACGGTCAGGGCGTTGCGCCGGATGTAGGTATAATGGATGAATTGGGTCAAGGAGATAATAAGATTACACGTTATTTAACAGCTAACGGTACATTAACAACAGGTAAATACGGACCAAATTCAGTGGGTAAAAATGTTAGTGATTCGCAGTATCAAGTAAATATTTTTACCGGTGAAGGACATTGGGACAGTGAGTGGGCAGTAATAAGCGATTATACCAGACCAAGAGGATATGACGGCACGGAGATAGGTGAAGTATCTGCGGACATGAATTATTTTTGGAATAGTATGGCATGGGTATTGGTTGCCGAACATCCCGAGTATGCGGATATATTTAAAGTAAAATAAAAACAGTATGCCGTTTCCGTATTACGCGGAGACGGCTACTGTTTTATTTATCTGAACTGAACCGACTGTGTGCCGAGGCTTGCGGAATATTCGGTAATTCTGTTTTGAATTTCCGTTTTTCTGTCGCCGTCGGCTATGGCGGGCTGATAATCGTTATAATCGTCGTGACCCGATATTACGACGGGAATTACAACGTAATTGTCGTCAAGGCGCAGCACGCCGTCAACAAACGTGAACACCTGGCGGTAAATCATCGTGTCCTTGTCGGACGGGTTATCGTTGCCGCCGAAACAGAAGTTGCCGAGGCTGTAGACGATGTACTTGCCGTTGTACTTCTCTATTCCCTGCATTACGTGCGGGTGCGTGCCGAGCACAACGTCCGCGCCGAGGTCAACCGCCTTGTGCGCAAGCTCGATCTGTTCCTGCGTCGGCGCGTTTTCCTTTTCTATACCCCAGTGCATACTTACTATAATAAGCTGCGCGCCGAGATTTTTCACCGAGCCTATCGCTTTTTCAAGCTTTGCCGCCTCGTCCTCGTCGAGCGCGTCAATGCCGACAAATCCGACCTTAATGCCGTTTATCTCCTGCACGGGCGCGTTTGTGCCTATGCAGTTTATTATGCCCGCCTCGTTTAAGTATTTAATGGTGTCGGAAAGGCTTTCCTCACCGTAGTCCGCGCTGTGGTTGTTCGCAAGGTTCGCCGCCTCGACGCTCGAAGTCGTTAAGACCTTAACATACTCGGGCTTGCCGCGGAACGCAAACGTCTTGTCGGCTCTCTCTCCCCTGTCGGAAATCGTGCCCTCGAAATTGACGATAGTAACGTCGTCCTCCTCAAACACGGGCTTTACGTTCTGCAAAAAATACGAATAGTCGCCGCCGAGACTGTCGGCGTACGCGTTAAAGCCGCGGTCGGGGTCGGCGTTTACGTCGGTCGCGAACGTGCAGTCGCCCGCAGCGGTTATCGTTACCGTCTGAACCGTGGGAACGTACTCCGCTTTCGCTCTGTTTTCCGCCTCTTCTGTTTTAACCCTGACAATACCGACAGCTATTGCCGCCGCAAATAGCGCGATCATGGTAAGCAGCGCCGCTTTTCTCATGCTCATAATTCTATATTCTCCAATATTGCAATCTGTTTCATTGATATAATTTTAGTCTAACGGATATGTTTTGTCAATACGAAATTTACATAAAATTGAATTGATATTCGGTATAATTTGTTATTTTACGGTTACAATTTTGTTTTTGCTATTGACTAACTCCGACGGGTGTAATAAAATATATATACTATACATATACAATCATAAAAGGAGGGTTTTCAATGAACTTTGAAACAAAATTGGCTCTTGCCGCTTTCGGCGTGCTTGGCTGCGCGATTATCGCCCTCGTTTTCGCGGGAATTAACTTTTTCTCCGTTAAGAAAAAGCCCGAGGGAACGGACACGATGAAAGCGATCGCGCTGAAAATACGCAAGGGCGCTATGGCATATCTTAAGAGACAGTATAAGACTGTCGGCGTTTTCTTTGCCGTAATGTTCGTTATACTTCTCGTACTCGCGTTTACGGGAATGCTTACGCCGTACGTACCGTTCGCGTTCCTCACGGGCGGTTTCTTCTCGGGACTTTCCGGCTTTATCGGCATGAAGATAGCCACCTACGCGAACTCGAGAACGGCGGAGGGCGCGAGACAGGGACTTAACAAGGGTCTTAAGATAGCGTTCTCGTCGGGAACGGTTATGGGTCTTACGGTCGTAGGTCTCGGACTTCTCGATATAAGCATATGGTTCATTCTCTTGAAATTCGTATTCAGACTGCCGAGTGAAACCGATATTATGTCGGCGATGCTCACGTTCGGTATGGGCGCAAGCTCGATGGCGCTGTTCGCTCGTGTGGGCGGCGGTATATTCACAAAGGCTGCCGACGTAGGCGCTGACCTCGTAGGTAAGGTTGAGGCGGGCATACCCGAGGACGACCCGAGAAACCCCGCTTGTATCGCCGATAACGTAGGCGACAACGTAGGCGACGTTGCGGGTATGGGCGCAGACCTTTACGAGTCGTATGTAGGCTCGGTAATTTCGTGCGGCGCGCTCGCGACATCGGCGGGTCTCGGCTTTAAGGGCGTGCTTGTGCCGATGCTTATCGCGGCAATCGGTATTTTAGCGTCAATCGTCGGTACATTCTTCGTTTCGACAAAGGAAGGCGCAAGCCAGAAACAGCTTCTCGGCTCGCTGCGCCGCGGAACATATATAAGCTCGATTTTGTCGGCTATCGGCGCGGCTGTACTTATCTTCACACTGCTCCCCGACAACTCAAACGTGTTCTGGGCTGTTATTTCGGGACTTGCCGCAGGCGTTCTGATAGGTTTCTTCACCGAATATTACACGTCCGACTCATACAACCCGACAAAGAAACTCTCCGCATCCTCGGAGACGGGCTCGGCTACGATTATCATCGACGGTATAGCGCTCGGTATGTTATCGACGGCTATCCCCGTAATCATTATCGGTATTTCGATTATTGTCAGCTTTTTCACGGCTGGCGGAAACGGCAGCTTTGAAAGCGGACTGTACGGCGTCGGACTTTCGGCTGTAGGTATGCTTTCGACGCTCGGTATCACGCTTGCCACGGACGCGTACGGACCTGTTGCGGATAACGCGGGCGGTATCGCGGAAATGTCCGGACTTCCCGGCGAGGTAAGAAACAGAACGGACGCTCTCGACTCTCTCGGCAACACGACCGCTGCCACGGGTAAGGGCTTTGCGATAGGCTCGGCAGCGCTTACGGCTCTCGCGCTTATCGTTTCGTACACGGATAAAATTCCGGCTGACAAATTAAATCTTGTAATAACAAATCCGGCTGTGCTTATCGGCTTATTTATAGGCGCGATGCTGCCGTTCCTGTTCAGCGCGATGACAATGCAAGCTGTAGGACGCGCGGCGCAGAAGATAGTCGTTGAGGTAAGACGTCAGTTCAGAGAGATCAAGGGTCTTATGGACGGCAAGGCGGACGCGGATTACGAGACGTGCGTTGATATATGCACAAAGTCGTCGCTTAAGGAAATGATTTTGCCGGCGGCTCTCGGTATCGTTTCGCCCATTGTGGTGGGTCTTGTACTCGGCTGCAACGGCGTTGTCGGTATGCTCGCGGGCGCGCTCGTGTCGGGATTTGTTCTGGCAATTATGATGGCGAACTCCGGCGGCGCGTGGGATAACGCGAAGAAGTATATCGAGGCGGGTAACTTCGGCGGCAAGGGCAGCGAAAACCATAAGGCGGCTGTTGTCGGCGATACCGTCGGCGACCCGTTCAAGGATACGTCGGGCCCCTCGGTTAATATCCTTATAAAACTCCTGTCAATGGTTTCGATCGTGTTCGCGTCGGTTGTCGTCGCTTACGGCGGTCTGGGACTGTTCTAAGGATAAATTGTGATGTGGCGCAGTACATGCGGGACGTCGAGGGCGCCGTCCCGTACGACCGAAATTTAGAAAGTATGAGCCGTAGGGGCTGGCGCCCTCGACAGCCCGTTAGCCTCCCTTGTTAAAGGGAGGGGGACCGCCGAAGGCGGTGGAGGGATTCATTGTAAAAATTGAAAAGGAATCCCCCAGTCACGCTGCGCGTGACAGCCCCCTTTGACAAGGGGGCCTTTCTTGCGGGCGAACACGGTTCGCCCCTACGTATGACCCCCTCTATGAGGGGGTCGAAATCTTTGATTTCGGGGGGTGCAATTTGCGCGTTATCTTGCACCACACCCCCCAAAAGCCTACGGCTTTTGACCCCCTCTATGAGGGGGTCTTGCATACGGACGGCATATGCCGTTCGTTTTTGTATACGGCGGCAAGATTTTTTACTTTAGTACTTTACAAAGGCAAAAAAAAGTAGTAAAATAGAGTTTGGTTTAAAAAGATTATTTAATGAAAGAAGTGTTCACAGTGGAAATCAAGATTACAAAGACCGCCAATCCGAAACAAAAGCCGGCGGACGAGTCTAAGCTCGGTTTCGGACAGTATTACACAGACCATATGTTCATAATGAATTATGACGCGGGTCAGGGCTGGCACGACGCGAGAATTGTTCCTTACGCGCCGTTTCAGATAGACCCCGCGAGCATGGTTCTCCACTACGCCCAGGAGATTTTCGAGGGCTTGAAGGCGTACCGCACCGCGGACGGCTCAATACAGCTTTTCAGACCCGAGAAGAACATGGCGAGAATGAACGTGTCCTGTGACAGACTTTGTATTCCGAAAATAGACGAGGAATTTGCCATAGAGGCAATCAAGACGCTCGTTAAAATAGACGAGGACTGGGTTCCCACCGCTGACGGCACGTCGCTTTATATAAGACCGTATATATTCGCGAACGACGTTCACATCGGCGTTCACCCGGCGGAGCATCTCATATTCGCGATAATCCTTTCACCCGTCGGCGCGTACTATCCGCAGGGTCTCGCACCCGTTCCTATCTACGTAGAGCAGAAGTATGTCCGCGCGGTTGTGGGCGGCACGGGTTTCACAAAGGCGGGCGCGAACTACGCGATTTCTCTTAAAGGTCAGGAAGAGGCCGCCGAGCAGGGATATATTCAGACACTCTGGCTCGACGGCGTTGAGAGAAAGTACATCGAGGAAGTAGGCTCGATGAACGTGTTCTTCAAGATTGACGGCGAGGTTATCACTCCCGCGCTCGTAGGCTCGATTTTGGGCGGTATCACAAGAATGTCAATCATAGAGCTTTTAAAAGCGAAGGGCTACAAGGTGTCCGAGCGCAGACTTTCTATAGACGAACTCGTTGACGCGTTCAAGTCCGGCAAGCTTGAAGAGGCTTGGGGTACGGGTACGGCTGCCGTTATTTCGCCTATAGGCGAGCTTAAATACGGCGACCTCGTAATGCCCGTAAACAACGGCGAAATCGGTCCCGTATCGCAGATGTGCTACGACACGCTCACAGGTATTCAGTGGGGCAAGATAAAGGACGAATTCGGCTGGACGGTTAAAATAGACTAAACATAAAACCAATATAATATCCATACATTTATAATTGTATACAAAGAGTAAAGACGGCATATTATGTCGTCTTTCAACATTTGGAGGTTATATATAATGAAGGAATACGAGGAGCAATCATCTATTCATTCCTTTGTCAGCAACACTCTTGCGGATAATTTTTTAAAGCTGGCGCGCGTGAATCTGCTTACGGGCGAATATGAATTTATAAAAAAGGAAGAGGACTTGGCGTACACCGACGGCGACCTTCCCGACATTTTCTCGTACATAAAGCAGCAGGTTGCCGACAAAATCGTTATGTCCGAGCATATAGAGGATTACCTTAAATTCTCGAACCCGAATTACGTTCAAAAGCGCATATTCTCGGGTGAAAAGCAGATTGTGCAGAGTTATAAGCGCAAGACGAAAACGGGATACATGTGGGTAACGTTTGAAATACTTGCTCCGACGGATTGCAGCATGGAAAATCCGTGGGTTGTTTTCAGCTGGAGAGTCGCTGACAGCGACACAACGACAATGCTCGACTCGCTCGCGGCGCTGTCGCTTATATACTACAAAATACTGAAAATAAATCTGACGACCGACACGTTTGAAATAATAAAGGCAGACGACAGCGAGCGCAAGTTGTACGACGGTCTTACGAAAATCTCCGACTGGTGGCGGCTTTTCTGCGAGGACGGTAATGTCGATGAGAACGATATTGACGCGTATACCGAATTTACCGATATAAACCGTCTGAGAGAGGCGTTCGGGGAAAATCCGTCGAGACACAGCTGCCGCTACAACAGAAGAAACGGCGACGTGTTCAGATACGCGCAGATGGATTTGATACCGAGTATCGAATACACCGCGCGGAACCAGGTCGTACTTCTGTTTGTAAAGGACGTGCATGACGAGCATATGCTCGAGGAGCAGAGGCGTAAACAATTACTCGACACGTGTCACCGCGACGCGCTCACCATGCTTTACAACCGCCATATGTTTAACGAGGACGTGGAGCAGCTGCAGAAGGAAAATACCGAAATGTTCACGTGCGCGTACATCGACGTAAACGGTCTGCACGAGCTTAACAACCATCTCGGTCACCGCAAGGGAGACGATATGCTCTGCACCGTCGCGGACGCGCTTATAACGTATTTCCCGAACGAAAAGCGTTACCGCATAGGCGGCGACGAATTTATCGTGACGAGTACAAGCCTGTCGTCCGAGGCTATGACGCGCATTATACTTCAAATGCGTGAAAAGCTTTTGGAGGACGATTACGAATTTTCCTTCGGCGTGGAAAGCGGCGGCGGCAATATGCTGTTTAAGGTTGTCGGCGCGGCGGAGCTTAAAATGCGCAAAGATAAGGAAGAATATTATAAGCATGACCATTCCCGGCGCAAGAACCGCACGATGAACAACCGGCTTGAACAAATGATGACGGAAAAACGCGACGCGGAGCATTTTCTAAATATAATCGCGACAAAATTCGCGGGCGTGTACCTCGTGGATTTAAAGCGCGACGAGGTGCGCCACATATATATCCCCCACTATTTCCGGAAGCTTTTGCAGGAGACGGATTTCTGTTTCAGCAAGGCTATGAACCTGTATGTAAGTAAATTCGTTGACAGCGAGTACCGTTCCGCGTTCGACCGCGTGACGGATTACGGTAAGCTTGAAAAACTTCTCGACGAAAAGGGCGAAGTTGCCTTTCCGTATAAAAAGGTTGACGGGTCGTGGAAACGTCTGCGTATCATGAGAATAGACGAAACGGACAGTCCCGACGACCGCGAGGCTATTTGGATTTTCTCGAACGGTTCTCAGGAAATGTAAAACGACAATGTAAAAGGAAACCGATATTAACGGTTTCCTTTTTACATTAACGCTGCGGCAAATGCCGTTGGATTTGCCGTTTGCCCGTCTCTCACACGCTGCTGCGCTGACCGTGGGGGATCTTGTCCTTGAACAGCAACGATATGCACCAAAGACCCGCAAGACCTATAATCACGTAGATAATTCTGCTTACGAGCGCGTCCGCGCCGCCGAATATCGACGCCACAAGGTCAAACTGGAACAGTCCGACAAGCAGCCAGTTTATTGCGCCTATGATTGTTATTACAAGAGATGTATTGTCCATTTTCACTTGCTCCTTTATATTATTATTGCGTTTTTAGTCTGTCACGCCCAAGCAAAAATAAACATGGTAATATTTTCCCTTTCACGCGCGTAAAATTAAGCGGGGTGAAATTTTTATGGGGAGAAAAGCCATGTTGTTTTTTTTAGCGGTGGTAACGATTATGACCGTCACGTTCGTGTTCGTGTATTTTGCAAGCGGCGAAGAGAACGGCGGCAGAGTTGAATTTCTTGAAGGTTACGGCTGGAAGGTGGACAAAAAAGCGGTCGATGAGGCGGACGTTATAATACCTAAGCCGTTCGACCGCGTGTATGAGAGCTACAATGAGATGCAGAAACGCGCGGGACTTGATCTTACGCCGTACATGGGTATGCGCGGCAAACGGTATACGTATATTGTGACGAACTATCCCTGCGATGTCGGCTGCGAGGTTCGCGCGAACGTGATTTGCATAAACGGCGAATGTGTCGCGGGCGATATTATGACCGTGAGCGCGCGCGGTTTTATGCACTCGCTTTTGTTCGACGACGCAAAAGAATGATTGATTTTTCCGCGCAAATATTGTATACTTGTTTGCGGGAGTGATTTACGTTGAAACAGAGAATTCTCGATATACTGAAATCGTCCGAGGGCTACGTGTCGGGTGAAAAAATCAGTTCGCTTACAGGCATTTCCCGCGCGGCGGTGTGGAAACATATAAAAAGCCTTAAAAGCGCGGGCTACGAGATAAGTTCCGTGACGAACAGAGGCTACCGCCTTATTTCGTCGCCCGATTTGATTGACGCAGACGAGATAAAAAAACGTCTTGACACGGAGTTTATCGGCAATAAAATTTACGTGTACGACGAGACCGACTCGACGAACGAACGAGCGAAGGCTCACAGCGCGGACAGCGAGGGCACGGCGTTTATCGCGGAGGTTCAAAACGGCGGCAAGGGCAGTCACGGCAGAGGATGGGTAAGCCCTCGCGGCACCGGCGTGTGGCTGAGTGTGCTTTTAAAGCCCGACGCCGCGCCGTCGGAAATCTCACAAATAACGCTCGTCGCGGGGCTTAGTGTGTGCAAAACGGTCGGCATGGGCGCGGGAATAAAGTGGCCCAACGACGTTGTGATAGGCTCAAAAAAGGTATGCGGCATACTCACCGAAATGTCGGCTGAGGTTGATATGGTGAACTACGTCGTGTGCGGCATGGGTATAAACGTAAACACCGAAAGCTTTGACAGTGAAATCGCGCACCGCGCAACGTCTATGTATATCGAAAGCGGCAAAAAATACGAGCGGAACGAGGTTGCCGCGCGGCTTTTGAATAATTTTGAGCATTATTACAAAAAATTTCTCGCGGGCGGTCTCGGAGCCGTGCTTGACGAGTACAGGGAAAGCTGCGTGACGTTGGGCAGAGACGTGAGCGTGATTTTTAAAAAGGAAACCGTCACGGGCAAAGCCGTTGACGTTGACGAAACCGGCGCGCTCGTCGTCGAAACGGCGGGCGGCGTTATACGCGTTACCTCCGGCGAGGTAAGCGTGAGGGGTATTTACGGGTATGTGTAAAAAATGCTTGACATTTTTTTGTGTATGTGGTAATATAAATATGAATGGTGCAGTAGTAATTTCTAGCAAATGTATCACCAACGACAATACCCCCGAAGGATCCAGCTTCGAGGGTATTTTTTTGAGTTATATTAAATTATAACAAAGCCGGCGGCTTATTTGTTGTCGGCGTTTCCGTCAAGCCACTTGCAGATATAATGAGATATTATGCCTGCGATAACGGATATAAGTAGCGCCGTTATCATTTCTAGCAAATTGCATCACCTCCTTTCCTAAGAAAGGGTGCCGACAGGGAAATTATATCAGAAAAGGGCATATTTTGCAATAAATGTGAACAAAACGTAAACAAT
>CANQIP010000042.1 GCA_947623955.1 uncultured Clostridia bacterium
GGCGTATGTAATTTCCAGTTAGACATAAAAATAATCCTTTCGTAACTTTATCATGCTAAAGCGCTAAAGCCTATTATACACATGGTGAGCCTGTTTGTCAAGGGTATTTTAGCATAAATTTTCCGTACGCGCAACCGTTTCACAACAAAAAACGGGACTGCCCCGTTAAAACATGCGTTTAACGAAACAGCTCCCGTCAACTTAAAGCTATGTAGACGCCGCTACACTTGTATTCACATTCCGATAAGTCCGAAGCTTATCTGCAGCGCGTCGTTCACGCTGCCCATTACGCTGCCGTCCAGATAGCCTATTTTCTCGCGTAATCTTCTCTTGTCGATGGTTCTTATCTGCTCCAGTAATATAACAGAATCCTTGTTAAGTCCGTATTCCCTCGCTGTAAGCTCTATATGAGTGGGCATTTTAGCCTTGTTGATACGGCTCGTAATCGCCGCTGCGATCACGGTGGGAGAGTATTTGTTGCCGACGTCGTTCTGAATTATGAGCACGGGGCGCACGCCGCCCTGCTCGCTGCCGACAACCGGACTTAAATCGGCATAATAAATGTCTCCTCGTTTCACAATCACTTTAATCACTCCGTCAGTTTTCAAGTTTTTCCTCGGCGGCGGAAAGAGCCTCGTTATCAGCCGTTACACATTCCTCGGCGATTTCGATGTTTATATCCGCCATATCCTTATAACCCTTTTCGAGAAGCTTTAAAAGCTCCTGCTTTTCCTTGTTTTTTATCTGTGACAAAGCAACCAAGCCCCCTTAAACCTTTTCACCGCTTTAGTGTAACCCGGCATATGCCGCGGTCACATAAGGTAGTTCAGCACCTTCACCGCCTTTCCGTTTTTCGTGTAAATTCTCGGAATTCGCTTGCCGATTACGCACGCTACCTCGTAGTTAATCGTGTCGAGCCATTTCGCAAGGTCGTCGATTGTAACGCCCTCGCGTCCGAATATGATTACCTCGTCACCTCTGTCTGTATTATTTACATTTGTGACGTCAATCATACATTGATCCATGCAAATTCTTCCGATAATCGGCACTTTTACGCCGTTTACAAGCATTTTGCCCTCTTTGGCGAGCCGTCTTAAATACCCGTCGGCGTAGCCTATCGGCACGGTGGCGATTTTCGTTACGCCGTTTGTGATATACTCCCTGCCGTAGCTTACGCCTCTGCCCGCCTCGACCTCCTTTACGTGAGTTATCGTCGATTTGAGCGTCATGGCGGGGATAAGGTCGAGACGCGATTTGTCCACCTCGTCTGACGGGTACATGCCGTACAGTATAACGCCGGGACGTACCATGTCGAGGTGCATTTCGGGGTACATCATAATGCCCGCGCTGTTGCAGATGTGCTTTATGGGAATATTAAGTCCCTTATTTTCAAGCCTGTTGCATACATCCATAAAGCGGTCGAACTGCAGATGCGTGTAAGACGCGTCATACTCGTCCGACGCGGCGAAGTGCGAAAAAATACCCTCGATCTCTATATACGGAAGGCGCGAGATTTTTATAATCTCGTCGGCTATTTCCTCGTTGTCGTCGCCGGCAAGGTAGCCTATGCGGCTCATGCCGGTGTCGATTTTGATATGGATTTTCGTAACCTTTTCCTTGCGCTCCGCCTCATATGAAAGAGCCTTCGCGAACTCGTAGGTGAACACGCTCGGGGTGATGTCGAAGTTTATGAGATCCTCTATGCTGTCATTGCCGCTTGCGCCGAGAATAAGAATGGGAACGGTCACACCTCGGCTGCGCAGCTGCTTACCCTCCTGAAGCACGGCGACCGCGAGTCTGTCCGCGCCGTTTTCGAGAAGGGTACGCGTGACCTCCAGAAATCCGTGTCCGTACGCGTCGGCTTTAACGACCGCCATGATCTGCGACGAAGGATTTGTAATTTTTCTTATTTCTCTCATATTGTGGGCGATAGCGTCCAAATCGACCTCAGCCCATGTTCTTTTATCCATATCAAAAAGCCGTCCTTTCGGTGCTCGTATCTATTTTAGCACAACACAATTCAGTTTTCCACAAGTAATATTTTCAAAGCGTCGGAAATATTTTCCATGACTTTTGTCGCTGTGACGCTTTCAATTCCATATTTTTTCATTGAAATATCGCCCGCGAAACCGTGAACGTACACGGCGATCGCGGCGGCTGTCGTTTCGTTTATGCCGCGAGCCGCGAGCGAAGCGGTAATTCCCGCAAGCACGTCGCCCGTGCCGCCGGTCGCGAGACCTGAGTTGCCTGTAATATTAATATATTGTTCACCGTCCGGAGCTGTTACAACGGTGTGGTGACCCTTGAGTATAACGGTCGCGCCGTACTCCTCCGCGAACTCACGCGAAACGGTGAGCCTGTTTTCTTCTATGTAATCCTTGTCAAGACCCGTGAGCCGCGCCATTTCGACGGCGTGAGGGGTGAAAATGAGAGGACACTGGCAGTCCTTTACCGCGTCCATTTCCTCTGCGGCGGCGTTTATGCCGTCCGCGTCTATTATAACGGGTATGTTGGAATTTTTTAACACCTCGCAAAGCACAATACGCGCGTCGCGGCTGCGTCCGAGACCGGGACCAATAAGAACCGCGTCGGCTTTTTCCATCGCTTTCAGTATTTTATCGACCGCAGTACTTGAAATGTGACCGCCTATGCTGTCAAGGGGCAGCGTCATAACCTCGGTCGTCTTGCTCTCCATAGCTGCGCTTATACAGTCGGGAAGAGCGAGCGTAACAAGACCGCCGCCCGATTCGACAGCCGACCGTGACGACAGGTAAGCCGCGCCCGACAGTCCCTCGCTGCCGGCTATCACAAGCAGCTTGCCGTAATCGCCCTTTTGGGAGTTGTTCTCGCGTTTCGGGAAATTTTTCCTCACAAATTCAGCGTCCGTAACAGTGGCTGCGGTATTACATTCCTCGATAATGTAATCGGGTATGGAAATATCCGCGACGACCGTTTCGCCTATGTAATCGGCGGCGGGGAACAGGAGCATACCAATCTTGTACGCCGCGAACGTGACGGTCTTGTGCGCGTTCACACATATACCGCACACCTCGCCGCTGTCGCTGTTAATGCCGCTCGGCACGTCGACCGACAGCGTGTAGGAGCTGTTTTCGTTTATCTCGTTTATAACGTCGTAGCTTATGCCCGTTACGGAGCCGCGTATGCCCGTGCCGTATATTGCGTCAATGATAATATCGTTCGCGCGGATGATGTATTTTAAATTGTCGGTGTCGGATATAACGTCGGTGTTAATATCCATTTTATTTATGATGTCGAAATTTATTTTCGCGTCGCCGGAAAACTCGCTGCCGCACACGAGAAAAACGGACACGTCCGCGCCCTCGGCGTAAAGGTGGCGGGCTATCGCGAAACCGTCGCCGCCGTTGTTGCCCTTGCCGCAGAAAATCGCGGCGCGCTTGCCTTTAAGACAGCCGAAATCCTTTTTAAGCTCGTTTACGCACGCAATCGCGGCGTTTTCCATAAGCACGATACTCGGCACGCCGCCCTTTTCCGTCGTGGCGCGGTCTATGTCGCGCATCTCCTGCGCGTAGCACGCTTTCATAAAAATCACCCCGTATACGCTTTATTAAGCAATAAAAATATTTCTCGGATTGTATTTTTTCGCCGTTTCAATCATCTTGCTCGTCGGCTGGAACAGCACCCTTACGCGCGAGCCGTTTTCGGTGTAGTCAACGTAATACACGTTTCCCATAGCGGGATTGCCTATCGCGTCGTACACCTTTTCGGGCTTGACGTTTTTGTAGTCGGCGTTGTGCATATTGTCGTCCACGGGCGCGCAGATTGTAATATCCTTAAAGTCAAAGCTTACAAACGACTTGCGTCCCTTTTTTGCGAGTACCTTGTCTATATCGAGCGAGCTGTTCGTGAGAATGTACTCGTACTCGATGTTGAGCATATTGTTTACGAGATACACGCCGTACCACGCGCCCAAAATAAGCAGCGGCCCGAACGTGAACACCATCTGTCTTGCCGCCGGGCCGACGATCGCGCCGAGTACCAGCGTAAGGTAAATAAGAATAAGCGTCAGAACCGACGCGCCCGCGATAAGCGCGACCTTCGCCGCCACCTGCTTGCCCGAGGGCTTGCGCTTTATAAGATATTCCAAATAAACATCGTCCATCATAACCTTATACCTCCGTACCGTTGAGTTTGTCGTAAAGATTTTTAAGTGCTCTGCCTCTGTGGCTCACGCTGTTTTTTTCGTCGTCGCTGCACTCCGCGAACGTCCTTTTAAGCTCCGCCGAGTAAAACACGGGGTCGTAGCCGAAGCCGTTTTCACCGTGAGGCGTGTGCGTTATATGACCCTTGACCTCGCCGTGAGCCGTGATTTCCCTTCCGTCCTCGGATATATACGCGACGCATGTCACAAAGCGAGCGTTTCTGTTTTCGTTATCGCCTATTTCGGAAAGGAGCTTGTTTATCTTGTCGCTGTCGCTCGCGCCGTCGCCGGCGTAACGCGCGCTCCTTACTCCCGGCGCACCGCCCAGACAATCGACGCACAGACCGCTGTCGTCCGCAAGCACGGGGTAGTCGCTCACCATGCGCACCGCCCTTGCCTTAATGAGCGCGTTTTCCTCGAACGTCCTGCCCGTTTCCTCAACGTCAACGCTTATACCGACGTCCTCCTGCGGTACTATTTCTATGCCGAGAGGGGACAGTATCTCGTTCATTTCGCGCAGCTTGCCCTTATTTTTTGTAGCCGCTATTACCTTCATACGCATTTTCTCCCAATGTAAAATTTCTTCAAATTTAATTGTACTACATTCGGTAAATTTTTGCAAGAGTAAAGTTGACGCGCACCGCCGCGCCGCCGTAAATAAAAAATTGCAAAATCCGCCGACATATGGTATACTACGTATAAGTAACTGAGAGGTAAAGACATATGATACTTATAAACGCGAGCAACCTTAAAAAAACATTCGCGGACGAGACGCTGTTTGACGGCGTATCGTTCAGTGTCGACAGCGCGGACAAAATAGGCTTTGTCGGCGTAAACGGCGCGGGCAAGTCCACGCTCATAAAGATGATAACGGGCGAAATCGACATTGACGGCGGCGAAATATATAAGAGCAAGGATTTGAAAATAGGCTACCTCGACCAGTACAGCGTCGCGGGCAGTGAAAAAACCGTGTGGGAGGAAACGCTCACGGTGTTTTCCGAGGTAATGGAGATAGAGGAAAAGCTTGACGACGTGCGTTTTGATATAGAGAACGGTCGCGGCGACGTGGACGAGCTCATAAAAAAGCAGACGTATCTTCAGGAACGGTTCGCGGAGCTTGACGGCTTTTACTACAAGTCGAAAGCGAAGGCGGCGCTCACCGGTCTGGGGTTTACGGAGGACGAGATAAACCTTTGCGCCGACAAGCTGTCGGGCGGTCAGAAAACACGCGTTGCGCTTGCAAAAATACTTCTGTCTGACGCGAACCTTCTCCTGCTCGACGAGCCGACAAACCACCTCGACATCGACAGTGTGGAGTGGCTCGAAGATTTTTTGAAGAATTACGGCGGCGCGTTCATAATCATATCGCACGACCGCTATTTCCTCGACCGCGTGACGAACAGGACGTTCGAGATAGAGAACGGCAGGTTTTACTCGCATAGCGGCAATTACAGCGAGTACGCCGCAAAGCGCGAGGTTGAGCGCAAGACCGAGCGACGCAGCTATGAGAACACCGTCAGGGAGATAAACCGTCTCGAAGGCATAGTCGAGCAGCAGCGCAGGTGGGGCAGGGAAAAGAACATAAAGACCGCCGAAAGTAAAATAAAGGTCATAGAAAAGCTTGAAGAAAATCTCACCGCGCCGCAGCGCGAGACGGAAAGGACGCGCTTTTCGTTTAAGGCGTGCGCCGGCGGCGGACAGGACGTTATAGAAACGGAAAACCTCGGTATGGCGTTCGGCGATACAAGACTTTTTCGCGGCGCGGATATGCTGATAAAAAAGGGCGAAAAGGTGTTTCTTTTGGGTCCCAACGGCTGCGGTAAGACGACGCTTTTAAAAATCCTTATCGGCGAGTACGACATGACCGAGGGCAGCTGCAAAATCGGCGCGAACATTCGCATAGGCTACTACGATCAGGCGCAGGAAAGCCTGCATATGGATAAGACCGTTATTGACGAGGTGTGGGACGAGTACCCGAAAATGACGCAGACCGAGATACGAAACGCGCTTGCGGTGTTTCTGTTTCGCGGCGAGGATGTGTTTAAGGAGATACAAACCTTGTCGGGTGGCGAACGGGCGAGAGTGGAATTGGTAAAACTGATGCTTAAAAGCGTCAACCTGCTCATCATGGACGAACCGACGAACCACCTCGACATCTACTCCCGCGAGGCGCTCGAAAACGCGCTCTCGGATTACGACGGCACGCTGCTCATGGTGTCGCACGACCGATATTTTATAAACAAGCTTGCCGACCGCGTTCTGTACCTCACACCGAACGGCATAGAGAATTACATTGGCGGTTATGACGATTACCTTGCCGCGAGAAAGAGCAGTGCGGCGGAGAAAAGCGTCAAAAAGGAAACGGGCGGCGCGGCGGACTACAGGGAGCAAAAGCGCGCCGAGGCGGAAAAACGCAAAATTTTAAATCGCTACGCCCGCGTCGAGGACGAGATAACCGCCAAAGAGGACGAGGCGGCGCGGCTCACGAAGGAGCTTGAAAATCCCGAAATCGCGATGGACTATATAAAGGCGGGCGAGATAACGAAAAAAATCGCGGCGGTCAACGCCGAAACGGACGCGCTTATGGAGGAATGGGAAAGTCTGCGCGTGACGATAGAGGAAAGAGGGTATGAGGAATGAAAGCTGTCGTGCAGAGAGTGACGCGCTCCGAGGTCGTCATAGACGGAGAGGTTAAGGGTAAAACAGATAACGGCTTTGTCGTACTGCTCGGCGTGGGCGCGGACGACGCGGACGAGGACATGGTATACATTGCCGACAAAATAATAAATCTACGCGTGTTTGGCGACGCTGACGGCAAAATGAATTTAAGCCTCGCCGACGTAGGCGGGAGTATGCTCGTAATATCGCAGTTCACGCTGTACGGCGACTGCTCGCACGGCAGACGACCGTATTTCGGCGGCGCGATGGAACCCATAGGCGCAAACGCTATGTATGAAAAATTCGCGGAGTACGTTAGATCTCACGGCGTACATGTTGAGACGGGCGAATTCGGCGCGGACATGAAGGTGACGCTCACGAACGACGGGCCCGTAACAATAATACTCGAAAGCGAAAACAAAGGGAGGAAACAAAAATGATAAGACGAGCCGAGCATAAGGACACGGACGGCATAATGAATTTGCTTTTGCAGGTACTCACGGTACACCACAACGGCAGACCGGACTATTTTAAGCCGAACTGCCGCAAGTATACCGAGGGAGAACTTGCGGAAATAATCGACGACGACACGCGCCCGATATTCGTGTACGACGACGGCGGCGTGAAGGGCTACGCGTTCTGCGTGATGCAGGAAACGAAGGACGACAACGTGCGCTGCGACATGAAAACGCTCTACATAGACGACCTGTGCGTCGATGAGCGTTCACGCGGCGAGCATATCGGAAAGTCGCTTTACGAGCATGTAAAAAAATACGCGAAGGACGAGGGGTGCTACAATCTGACATTAAACGTCTGGGAGTGCAACCCGTCAGCCCGCGCGTTTTACGATAAGCAAGGGCTTAAACCCCTCAAAACCACACTGGAGACGATATTATGATGTTCAAAAAGAAAAAAGCCGCGCCGCTGCCGTTACCCGACGGCTTTACGGCGCATGACATTAAAACCGAGTCGAGCATATGCACCGGCGAGACTACAATAGGCTTTTACAACAAGGAGACAAACCGCCTCGCGTATGCCGAGCTTGTAAAAACCGAGACGGACATTGACGCGTACTACGCGAAGTACGGCTTAACGCGGGAACTTTAAAGCCGCGTTTTGCCTGCATATTTCCGCGCCGTTTACGTAAAGCGCGCACGACATGACGTACATTTCGCCGAGCATCGGGCTGTACGTCAAAACGCTCTGCTTTACAAGCACTTTTCCGCCGGCTTTGACTGTAAAATCGGTCTCGGTCTTGCCGACGACGTTTTCATTCGCGTCGGTA
Source organism: uncultured Clostridia bacterium (assembly GCA_947623955.1). Lineage (GTDB taxonomy): Bacteria > Bacillota > Clostridia > UBA1381 > UBA1381 > Hominilimicola. The sequence goes on from CANQIP010000042.1 coordinate 8,124, forward strand.
AGGCGCGTCACAAGATGCGCCGCAATATCGCTGCCTGTGACGTTCACGATCTCCGTATCCGTAACCGCGTCCCACACGTCCGCGGTTTTCTTTTCGGGAAAAACCTTTACGTCGGTTATTTTCAACTGAATCACCTCTTACCCTTTCATTGTACCATTTTTGCGCCGTAATTTCAAGCATGAGAAAAAAGTAACAAATTGTAACGTAATTTTATTAAAAGAAATGTTGAAATTCTACAAAGAATATGTTAAAATATAATTTAAGATAAATTTCGGATGAAAGGGAAGCGATAAAATGGCAATAAATGTTATAGGTGAAGCGAAACGCTGTTTGAACTGCAAAAAACCGATGTGCCGCGAGGGCTGTCCGATACACACGCCCATACCGGACATGATACATACATTCCTCGGCGGCGACATAAACAAGGCGGGCGCGATGCTTTTCGAGAACAACCCACTCTCGATGATATGCTCGATGATATGCAACCACGAGAAACAGTGTCAGGGGCACTGCGTGCTGAACCGCAAGGGCGCGCCGGTGCATATTTCGAGCATTGAAAATTACATATCCGACAACTATTTCGACAAGCTCAAATTCCCCGAGATAGAGAAAAACGGGATGCGCGTCGGCATAATCGGCTCCGGCCCCGCGGGCATAACGATAGCGATGATACTCGCGCGGCGCGGCTACGACATAACGGTATTCGAGTCAAAGGAAAAAATAGGCGGCGTGCTGCAGTACGGCATACCGGAGTTCCGTCTGCCGAAAACGATACTTGCGCGCTACAAGCGTAAAATGTGGGAAATGGGCATAAAAATACGCCCGAACACCTCCATAGGCACGACGATAAGCATTGACGACATGTTCCGCGACGGTTACAGCGCGATATTTATCGGCACGGGCGTGTGGAGACCGAACACGCTCCACATAAAGGGAGAAACGCTCGGCAACGTGCATTACGCGATAAACTACCTCACGAACCCCGACGTGTACTGCCTAGGCGAGACGGTGAACATAATCGGCGCGGGCAACAGCGCCATGGACGTTGCGCGTACGGCGCTGCGTCACGGAGCGCGCACGGTGCGCGTATTTTCGCGCAGCGACCATCTTGCCGCGAGCGAGCGCGAGGTCGATTACGCGAAGATTGACGGCGTTGAGTTCATCGTACACGTAGAGCCTGTGGAGATAGTGGACGAGGGCGCGATATTCGTGGAGCTTGAATGTGATGGTAAGGGCACGCTCACACCGATAAAGGGCACGGAAAGCCTGTACGCCGCCGACAGCACGATAATCGCGATAAGCCAGGGACCCAAAGACAGAATAGTGTCAACAACGTCGGGACTTGAGGTAAACGACAAGGGACTGCTCGTAACGAACACCTTCGGAGAGACGACGCGCGACGGCATATTCGCGTCGGGCGACGTCGTGCGCGGCGCGAAAACGGTAGTCGAGGCCGCGGCGTACTCAAAACAGGTCGCGGACGCGATGGATAAGTACATGCAGGGACTTATGAAGGAAAGCGACCAGTAAACATTCAAAACATATCCGTTTTTACTATTGACAAATCATAAATTTATGTTACAATAAAAGAAGAAAGAGGGCTTACCGCTTTAAAGGCGGTTCGTCCGGGTTCGGTTAAATAGCCGCACACCTTGGACCGGGGCGGCTATTTTCTTATGTTACGGATAATTTCCAACACGACAATTAACATTATCAGTTGAATAAGTATTTCCATGTCCATAATATCACCCCCTTATATAAGAGAGTGACGAACCGCCCTTAATAAGCCATCTTTCTTCCGTATG
>CANQIP010000043.1 GCA_947623955.1 uncultured Clostridia bacterium
TTTTCGGGGTCGCCGAACTTCTTGCCGGTGATACCCTCCATCTTTACGATGTACTCGTTGATCTGCGCCTGAATTTCATCGTTGATCTGTCTGCCGTCCTCGTAATACTGTGTGCAGGCCTCGGTTGAAATCGTGAAACCCTGCGGAACGGGCAGTCCGAGATTTGTCATCTCAGCGAGGTTAGCGCCCTTACCGCCGAGAAGTTCTCTCATGTTTGCATTACCCTCCGAAAAAAGGTATACATACTTGTGTGCCATTCTTTTTCCTCCTATAGTTTTTTGTTTTGCAGCGCGAAATTTTCCGCATACTGCTCATAATATAATTATAACATATTTTAAGGAAATGTCTACAATTATTGTAAAAAAAATTTAATTTTGGAAAAAAATTTACATATCCTCAAAATACGGCATAAGACTGCCGATTTTTCTAAGAATTTCCGTCATGCGCGGGTAGTCCGCGCTTATGCGTCTTGCGCATCTTTTACAGAAATCGTACCGCAACGCGCCGTTATCGCGCATTTGCTGTTTCATGCCCCACGTGTGGGTAAAGCGCGTGTCCTTGCCGGAAAAGAGCGACGGCATATCGGAAAACGCCGCCACCGTTTTACCGAGCTTTTTCGCGCATATCGCGAGGAGCCGCTGCTCCGCGAACACCATATAGCACAGCCTGTCGTCCTTTTCGCCGCTTTCGCGCATGAACCGTATCGCCGTGTCGGTATAATATTTTAAAAGCTCCGCGTCGCGTATGACGCACAGAGCGGTGTTGCACGCTTTAACGGTGCTGTCGAAATCTTCGTCAAATTTAAAACGCGTATTTTTAAAATACTCAAACGGCGGGTAAATATGCGGCGCAAGTTCCTCGAAGTGGATTACCTCCGCGTCCGCGCCGTCGTCCGAAAGCGTGTCCCATACTATAAAATCGGTGTCAAGCATCGCGACGGGCGCGGTCTGCTTACGGAGCGCAAACAGCTTACCCGCCGCCCAGAACACGTCGGGGTTTACGTCCATATCGTCAAGACACACGTCCATATCGTCCCATATAACGTCAAGTCCGTTGTTCCTGTAATACTCCGCGCCCGCGCTGTCCGTTGCCATGGTGATTTTGCCGTTTTTTTCGCGCCATGTAAGAGCCGACAGAACGGTTGTGAGAATTTCAAAATCCTCCGTCTCGTAAGGCGCGTTCGTCTTGTTCACAAAGGGCTTTGTCCAGTTTATGTGTATCGCGTCCATATCCGTTCCTCCAAAAAAATATCCGAGAACTCCGCCGCGGAAATTCTCAGATTAAATTTATTCCGTATCCGTTTACAAAAATTATACCCGAACCGCCGTATTCTATAATATCGGGAAGAGCCGCGCCGCTGCCACCAAAACTTCCGCCGTACGCGAAACTGTAGCCGAAATTATAACTTCCCCCGTAAGAAAAGCTGTACGCAAACCCGTAACTGCCGCCGTAGCTTGCGAGCCATTCGAACGACATGCCGCCCATAAACGAGTAAAACGACGACGCGAACGAGGTCTGATACGACGACGCGTAAGACGACATGAACGACGATGCGTACGAACCAGCGAAAGAACCGCCGTATTCGTATTTGTAGCCGTAGGAGTACGAGCCGCCCGAGCCGCTGTAGGACGACGCGAACGAGCCCGAATAAGAGCCGCCGTAAGACGACGCACAAGAGAGCGTTTTTCTCTCCACATTCGCGTAAACGGGGGGCTTGTCCTCATTCTCATTTTTGCCGGAAACAATTTCCGCGTTTCCGATAAGGGTGTACTCTATGCCGTTTATATCGGGAAGGGTAAAGCTGTTATCGCAAAGGGCAATACGCGTTATGCCGCGCGTTAAGGCGGCGTCAAGCTCGCTTTGACTGAAAACTATAACATCAAAAGCCATCTCTTACCCCTCCTTTGCTGTCATACGTGTACACAAGTAGATTATACCACAATTTTTTTAAATAGTATAGTATTATTTTGCAAAAAACCCGTTTTTTACAAGTTTATTCAGCTGTGCGCCGAAAAGAAATATGTTCATACAGAAATACAGCCACAGCATAAGGAGCACGACGGCGGCAAGAGAACCGTAAACGAGCGTGTAATTGGAGAAGTTGTCGATGTAGAGCGAGTAAAAGAACGAAAATCCTATCCAGCCCGCGGATGCGAAAACCGCGCCGGGAAGTACCGAGCGAAAGCGCGGTCTTTCCTCAGGCAGGAATTTGTAAAAGAGCGCGAATATAAGGATAAGGTAAAAGAAAAATATCAATATTTTACCTTTAAAAAGAAAATTTATAAACGACGACAGTCCCGCAAAACGGCGTACGAGAAATTCCTCCAGCATACCGCCGAAACCTATAAATATAAGCGTCAAAACAAGCGTCGCGAGAAACGCGACGGTATAGACAACGGAAATAAGGCGCACGTAAATATAATTGCGCCTCGGTAAGCCGTTTATGCTGTTAAGTCCCGAATACAGCGCCGTAATGCCGCGCGACGCGAGCCACAGCACCGAAACGGCAGTGACCGATATTATAGGCACGGTCGCGGACTTTGCCGTAAGCTCCACCACGACGGTCGATATAAGCTTGCTTACCTCCGCCGGCGCAAACGAGCTCACGTAGCGTATTATACCCTGCGTATCCACGTTGCTGAACAGCGATATAATCGTAAAAATAAGCATCATAAAAGGAATGGCGGAAATCACGAGGAAAAACGACGCCTGCGCGGCGTAAAGCCCCGTGTTGTTCTCGATAAGCACAGAGATTATTTTTTTGATTTTCTCTGCCATAATATCTCTCCCAACGCTCTTTGATTTACCGAATTTTAGGCTTTGTCATACCCTTGTACACGGGAATTTCGTACCGATATGACGCCGACGGGAACGCCTCGAACATAGCCGCCATATCCTCCGCCTGCTTTGAGGGCCATTCAATATCCGTCGCGTACTGGTGGTTTGCCGGATTTTCGGGGTTCCAGCGCATTTTATATAATGTATTTTGCCTGTAACTGTGGTTATTTATGTAATTTTCGCTTATCCACCGCGCGCCGCCTTTGACAGCGTCCTCAACAGTCGTCCAGCCCTGCGAATACGCGTAAGACGCGCCGCCGTAAAGCGGGTCGCTGTCCACCGCGCCTATGCCGAACAGGTTATACACTACCGTACCGTCAAAATCAACGCCGCACGCGAGGTCGGACGTGCCGCTGCCCGATTCGAGACACGCGTGTATAACGAGGTATACCTCGCTTATATTATTTTCTTCGGCAGCCGCTTTAAACACGTCTCCCATACCGCTTAAAATGCCCTTGCCGTTAAGATACGCATTGAGCGTGTCGGCTGAAACGTCGTTTTGCGTACCGAGGTCGAGGAATTGGTATTTGTTGTAGCTGACCACAAGGTTTTCGGGGTTCACGAACGACAAAACCTCTTCCTCCGTCGCCGCGTACACGCCTGTGGTAAATACTGTGGGGCTTGCGCTCATTTGTTCCCGCGCCATTTCCTCAACGGTCATATTATAGTTTGAATATGTAATCGGTATATCGCTCTTTCGTTTTTCCCATGTGGCGACGGTAACGGAACAATCGGCTTTGTAACCGCCATCGGCCGTTTCGGCTGTGATTTTTGTCTCGCCGACGCCGTTGGGATATACAAGACCGTTTTCGTCAACGTGAGCGATTGACTCGTCGCCACTAGTCCACTTAATGTCCTTTACCGTTGCGTCTGCGGGCGATATAATCGCCTCAAGCTGCGCCGCGACGGGTTTATCCGCATAAAGCGTAAGCGAACTTTGCGACATTACAACGCCCTTTACCGGCTTTATTACGCTGACCTTCATTTTCGATTTCGCGTTTCCGCAGGTTATGTCTATAACCGTTTCGCCCGCCCTGCCGGTCGGTCTTACAACGCCGTTCTCGTCAACGGTCGCTATTGTAACGTCGTTCGTCTTAAATCTGACGTTCTTCTCGGTCGCGTTTATCGGCATGACGTCGGTCTCTATTTTTTCAGAGGACGAGCCGTCGCCCTCGTAAAACGTTATTCTGCCTTTTTTTAAATTTATTCTTTCAGCCGGAATAGGTCCCCAGGTGCAGCGATGTGAAAAATATATACAGTCGGACACATATTCGTCATCGTCCGTCTCAACGTTGTACGCTCCGAGCGCGGTCGCCGTTACGGACGCGGTAATTACCAAAATAAGTAACAGAAGTTTTTTCATAACCTCACCGCCTCAGAGTTATTGTATACGATTACGGCGGTCATGTCAATGAAAATTATTGTTTGCGCGGCTGTTATTTTTTGAGTGGGATTTTAACGGTAAAGCGCGTAAAGCCGTTTTTTTCCGACTGAGCCTTTATACTGCCCTTGTGAGCGTTTGTGACAGCCTGCGCTATCGCGAGACCGAGACCGTAGCCGCCGCTTTCGCGCGCGCGCGACGTGTCCTCGCGGTAAAACCGTTCAAAAATATGTTTAAGCGCCTCCTCGCTTATTCCGTCACCGCTGTTGCACACGGTAAGCACTGCGTCCGACGCGGATTTAAAAAGCTTAATTTCAATGCTGCCCTTCGGCGGCGTGTACTTGCACGCGTTGTCCAACAGTATCATCACAAGCTGACAAAGCTGCTCCGAGCTGCCGTTTACGATAATATCGGGCGCGATGTCATACGTCATTTTAATATCCTTCTCAAACACGACCGCCTCCATAAGCAGTATGACGCTTTCCGCCGCCTGCGAGAACGACACGGGTGAGAGCATGACATTCTCCTCGTCGTGGTCGAGACGCGCAAGGTACAGAAGGTCGTTCGTGAGCTTTGTCATGCGTTCCGTTTCAGTTTTTATGTAGTCGATCCACTTTTTTTCCTCTTTTATTGTGCTGTCCTCATGTGACAAAAGCACGTCGGCGTTCGTATTTATCGTCGTAAGCGGCGTTTTGAGTTCATGCGACGCGTCGGCGACAAACCGTTTCTGCCTGTTGTACGATTCTTCAACAGGTTTTATCGACTTATTCGCCGAGAAAAGGCTGATAAGGAACGCCGCGGCGAGCGCGGCAAGCGCGACAAGGCTCAATATAATCAGAAGATTTCGCATTATTGTCTGCTCGGCGTTCGTATCAGTAAACGCTATCACATAACCGTCGGCGTTCCTGACCTTTCTGTACGTCCAACAGTTTCCGTCGGATTTCAGCGTACTCCTGTCCTTCGGAGACGCGATTATTTCACCGAGTTTATCGGAATAAAAATCATCGGTCATATCAAACGGCATATTTACCTTTGTAATGTTGCCGTCGTTGTCGGTGAGGACGGTAAAGGTGAGCGTGAACATCTCGTCCTGCCGCGTTTCCGGCGGCGTGTTTTTCATGCCGTCAGGTCTTGCGTCCTCGGGCGGCGTGTGTTCACCGTCGGGCGCGGGTAGATTTTCACGCATACCCATATGACCGCCGTGTCCGGCAGTCATTTCAAGCGCGCGGTCGAGCTTCATGTCTACGCCGTGCATCGTGTTCTGCCACGTGGTAAAATATATGACCGAAAAACTGCCCAATACGAGCGCGGCTATTATGAGAGTGTTTACGATAAGCAGTCTGTTACGTAATTTTTTAAACATGATATTATCCCTCCGACAGCGCGTAGCCGACGCTGCGCACCGTGTTAATCGACGTTTTTGAGTGGACGAAGGCAAGCTTTTTCCTCAGGAACGATATGTAAACCTCCACATGGTTAGCCTCCGCCTCGCTGTCAAAGCCCCAAAGCTTTTCTATGATCTGCTCCTTTGAGCAGACAACCCCCTTGTGCAGCATGAGATATTCAAGGAGTTCGCTCTCCTTCAGCGTGAGCGTTATTTCATTTTTGCCGCTTGACAGCTTTAACGCGCCGGTGTTAAGCGTTATGTCGCCGAACGTTATCGAGTCGGATGCGGCGACGATCTCGCCGCGCCGTCTTCCCAAAGCCCTTATACGCGCCAAAAGCTCCTCGGTACTGAACGGCTTTGAGAGGTAATCGTCCGCGCCGCTGTCAAGCCCGCGCACCTTATCCGCGACGTCGCTTTTCGCGGTGAGCAGTATTACGGGCGTGTCAAAGCCTTCGGAACGCAGAGTTTTAAGCACCTCTATGCCGTCTATCTTCGGCAGCATTATATCGAGAACGATAACGTCGTAAATACCGCTTAAAGCGTTATCGAGACCGCTTTCGCCGTCGTTCGATATGTCCACCGTATAATTGTTCTTTTTGAGTATCTGACCGAGAGCCTCGGCAAGATGTATTTCGTCCTCAACAACGAGTATTCTCATAAATATCATTCCTTTTTCGGTATATATTTAATTATACCACACAATTCTTAATTTTGTCTTAAAAATTTATTTGTTTTTTATACGCGGCGGCAAATTGCATAAATATTGACAATTATGCGCATTATATGATATTGAGGCAGCCGGTTTATACGTCTGCCCGTAAAATATATTTGCGAAAGGACGTAAAAAATGAATGAATATTTACAGATTGAGAAAGTGACCGGCAGGGAAGTGCTCGATTCGCGCGGCAATCCGACGGTCGAGGCGGAGGTGTATCTCGCTGACGGCACAGTGGGAGTGGGACGCGCTCCGTCGGGAGCGTCGACGGGTGAGTTCGAGGCGCACGAGCTCCGCGACGGCGATGAAAACCGTTACTGCGGCAAAGGCGTTTTAAAGGCGGTCGGCAATGTGAAACACATTATAAACGACGTCCTCGAAGGTATGGACGCGTCGGACGTGTACGCCGTGGATAAAGCGATGATTGACGCGGACGGCACGAAGGACAAGTCCAATCTCGGCGCGAACGCGATATTAGCCGTGTCTATAGCATCGGCACGCGCGGCGGCGAAGTCGCTCGGCGTTCCGCTGTACAGATTTTTGGGCGGCATTCAGGGTACGTGTCTGCCAGTGCCTATGATGAATATTTTAAATGGCGGCGCGCACGCGTCAAACACCGTGGACACGCAGGAATTTATGATTATGCCCGTGGGCGCGCAGACCTTTTTTGAGGCTGTGAAAAGGTGCAGCGAGGTGTTTCACTCGCTGCGAAAAATCCTTAAAGATAAGGGTCTCGCGGTGTCGGTGGGCGACGAGGGCGGCTTTGCGCCGAACCTCGCGGACGACGGCGAAACTATTGAAATGATTTTAAAGGCGGTTGAAACCGCCGGTTATGAGCCGGGTAAGGATTTTATGATTGCGCTCGACGCCGCCGCGTCGGAGTGGAAAAGTGAAAAGGGAACGGGCTTTTACCGTCAGCCGAAATCCGGCAAAGATTTTACGTCCGACGAGCTTATCGCGCACTGGTCGTCGCTCTGCGGCAAGTATCCGATTATATCCATAGAGGACGCGCTCGACGAGGAGGACTGGAACGGCTGGCAGCGGCTCACAAAGGAACTCGGCGGCAGAGTACAGCTTGTCGGCGACGACTTGTTTGTTACAAACACCGAGCGACTCAAAAAGGGAATAAGTCTGGGCTGCGGTAACTCGATACTGATAAAGCTTAATCAGATAGGCACAGTGTCCGAGACGATTGAAACGATTAAAACGGCGCACAAAGCGGGTTACACCGCAGTCACTTCTCACCGCAGCGGCGAAACGTGTGACACGACGATCTCCGATCTGGCGGCAGCTCTCAATACAAGTCAAATTAAAGCCGGCGCGCCGTCGAGGTCGGAGAGGACGGAAAAATATAACCGTATTCTTAAAATAGAGGAGGAACTCGGCTCCGCGGCATATTATCCCGGTATGACGGCGTTCAACATAAGAAAATAGAATATGCGGATTAGAAATCCGCCATATATACGAAGAAAGCTGTCATATTGATATGACAGCTTTCTTAACGGTATACGATGTTTTAAAACAATCTCTCCAGCAGCTTGTTCGAGCGTTCGACAAATTTTGTCATTTGCTCCGCATTTAAAGGGCTGTGGCTTATTTTCGCGAGGTCGTACACGTGATTTATCACAAGCGATGCGTCCTCGCCTTCGAGCGTGTCCAGCTTTTTTATGAGCGAATTGTTTGAGTTTAAAACAAGCGTGAACTCATCCTTGAACATATCCGCCATCGACGCCGCCTGCTGACCGTAGGCGCGGTACATCTCACGCATACGGCGCGACTGCTCGCTCAAAAGTATTACCGCGGGGATTTTGTCGTCCTTTAACGACTGTACCTCTATTTTGAGCGTTTCGTCGTTTATCTCGTTCTTGAATTTTTCAATCAGCTTTTCGTCGGCTTTTTTTGCGTCGTCGTCCTTTTCGTTTTCATCGGAAACGTCGCTTATCGCGCTGTCGATACGCTTGAACTTCACGCCCTCGTTCTTCATTTCCACGAACGATATAAAGTGCGTGTCCATCATGCTCGGCAGCATTACCGCGTCAAGCCCCTGGTCCTTGAACATCTTTATATACTGCGACTGTACCTTCTCGTCCGAGACGTAGTAAACGGTCTTGTCCTCCTTGGTGCCGATATAATCGTCGAGCGTGAGGTACTTGCCGTCGAGGTTTTTGTATATGATGATGTTCTTTACCTTATCGTAAAATTTATCGTCGCGCAGACAGCCGTACTTTATGAATATGTCGATGTCGTCCCAGTACTTTTCGTAATTTTCTCTTTCGCCGTTAAACAGCTCCGTCAGCTTGTCCGCGACCTTCTTTGTGATATGCGAAGAAATCTTTTTGACGTAGCCGTCGTTCTGCAAAAAGCTGCGCGACACGTTCAGCGGCAGGTCGGGGCAGTCGATAACGCCCTTAAGGAGCATCAGAAATTCGGGGATTACCTCCTTAACGTTGTCCGCGACGAATACCTGGTTGTTGTACAGCTTTATCTGTCCCTCCTGACCGGCGAACTCGTGGTTTATTTTCGGGAAGTAGAGTATGCCCTTCAGGTTGAACGGGTAATCGACGTTCAGATGTATGTGAAACAGCGGCTCGTTGAAGTCGAGAAATACCTTGTGGTAAAACGCTTTGTATTCCTCATCCGTACATTCCGACGGCTTTTTCATCCAGAGTGGGTTCGTGTCGTTTATGGGCTTGGGTTCTTCCTTTTCCTCACCCTCTTTTTCCTCGTCCTTCTTGTCGGGATTTTCAAGATAAACCTCTATCGGCAAAAACGCGCAGTATTTTTGGAGTATTTCCTTTATTTTATACTCGTCGAGAAATTCCTCGCTGTCCTCCGCTACATGGAGCGTCACGGTCGTGCCGCGCTCGGTGCGCGCGCCGTCCGTAAGCTCAAATTCCATACTTCCGTCGCATGTCCACTTTGCCGCCTTCGCGCCGTCAATGTACGAGAGCGAGTCTATCTCAACGCTGTCGGCTACCATAAACGCGCTGTAAAAACCGAGACCGAAGTGACCGATTATTTGCGCGCCCGCGTCGTCCTCCTGCTTGTACTTTTCAAGGAAGTCGCTCGCGCCCGAAAACGCGATCTGATTTATATACTTGTCTATTTCCTCGGCTGTCATACCGATACCGTTATCGGATATTGTGAGCGTCTTATTCTCCTTCGATACGGAAACAACGACCTTGAATTTCTCGTCCGCCACAATCTCCGCGTCGCCGATGCCCGCGAGTTTTTTGAGTTTCGTAACCGCGTCGCAGCCGTTTGAAACGAGTTCTCTCAGAAAAATATCCTTGTCGCTGTACAGCCATTTTTTGATAATCGGGAACAGGTTCTCGCTGTCAACCGATATGTTTCCCTTTGCCATGTCAAATCATGTCCTTTCTCTGTTTAATAAGTCTAAATACTATAATAATACCATTTTACGGAAAAGTCAACAGAAAATTAGCACTCTTAACAAGAGAGTGCTAATTGTTTACGTTTTGTTCACATTTATTGCAAAATATGCCCTTTTCTGATATAATTTCCCTGTCGGCACCCTTTCTTA
>CANQIP010000044.1 GCA_947623955.1 uncultured Clostridia bacterium
CGCGAGATTTCAATATTATGATACATTCAACACAATTTAAGAGTTATAGGTATTGCATTGATTTCATTTTGGGAGTATACTAAAAATACGGAGGGATATTATGAGAATTATCGGTATAGATTACGGCGACGCGCGCGTCGGTATAGCGGTGAGCGACCTGCTCGGCATTACGGCGCAGGGCGTTAAAACTGTAAAAAACACAGGTATAAAACATCTTCTCGGCGAGATCGGAGCCGTTATAGACGAGTACAAGCCCGAAAAAATAGTGATAGGTCTGCCGAAAAACATGGACGGCAGCGAGGGTTTCCGCGTTGACGCGACGCGTGATTTTGCGGACAAGCTCAAAACTATATACAAGGGTGAAGTTGTGTTTTGGGATGAGCGTCTTTCGTCAATGGGCGCGGAGAGGTACTTAAACGAAACGAACACACGCGGCAAAAAGCGCAAGGCGGTGCTTGACACTGTTGCCGCGTGTATAATTCTTGAGGGTTATCTTTCGGTGCATCCAATCTGATTATCTGTGCGCGCCGAGTATTTTTTCCGCGTTTTCCACGCGTTCCTTTGTCGGCGGGTCTATGCCCTTAAGCAGGTACGGTATGCCGAGCGACTTCCATTTTGCCGCGCCAAGCGTGTGATACGGCAGCACCTCCACCCTTTCGACGTTACCGAGCGTGTCGATGAATTCGCGGAGTTTTTTCAAATAATAATCGTCGTCGGTTTTGTCCGGCACAAGCACGTGTCTTATCCACACGGGCTTTTTTGTTTCCGACAAAAACCTCAGCATATCGAGTATATTTTCGTTGCCCCTGCCGGTAAGCTCTCTGTGGCGGTCACTGTCGATATGCTTTATATCGGCGAGAAAAAGGTCTGTCAAATCCGTAAGGCGGCGAAATTTTGAAAAGAACGGTTCCTCGCGCGTAAACGGTGCGCCGCTTGTGTCAACGCACGTGTGGACGTTTTCCTTTTTCAGCTTTTCAAAAAGCTCGATTAGAAAGTCGATCTGCATAAGCGGCTCGCCGCCGCTTACCGTAACACCGCCCTCGCGTTTCCAGTACGGACGGTAACGCATCGCTTTTCCCACAAGCTCGTCCGTGTCGGTGAGCGTTCCCGCCGTCATGTTCCACGTGTCGGGGTTGTGGCAGTACGCGCAGCGCATAGGACAGCCCGAGAAGAATATTACGTACCGTATGCCGGGCCCGTCGACCGAGCCGAAACTTTCGAGAGAGTGAATGTATCCTTTCATGGTTGTTCCTTTCATTTTATAAAAACAAAAAGCCGCATATTGCAGCATTGTAGGGGGGTCAGCCGCATTACGTAAGCCTCTCCTTGAGGAGAGGTGGCATCGCAAAGCGATGACGGAGAGGTGGCAATGAAAATTTAACAGCCACCTCTCAGTCGCCTACAGCGACAGCTCCCCTCAAGGGGAGCCTTGCATAGCGGGCGAACACGGTTCGCCCCTACGTCGCAAAATTTAATAAAAGGGCGTAGGGGACGGCGCCATCGACGTCCCGTAGCCTCCCTTGTTAAAGGGAGGGGGACCGCCGTAGGCGGTGGAGGGATTCATTATAAAATTTGAAAAAAGAATCCCCCAGTCGGCTCCGCCGACAGCCCCCTTTGACAAGGGGGCCACACGCAAGCGTGTGGTAGGCGTGTTGCGTAGCAACAAACGCCGTAGCAAAGAGGGCCTCACGCAGATGTTCGCCCATACGTTTTACAGCGTCTTATGGCACGTTCTCGCGATAACGTCGCGCTGCTGTTCCTCGGTGAGGTCGATAAATTTAACGGCGTATCCCGACACGCGTATCGTGAAATTCGCGTACTCCTCTTTTTCGGGATGCTCCATCGCGTCTATCAGCTTTTCCGTGCCGAACACGTTCACGTTAAGGTGATGAGCGCCCTGGTCGAAATATCCGTCGAGCACGTCCACAAGCTTTAGTTTTCTCTCGTCGTCGCTGTGACCGAGCGCGTCGGGCGAGATCGTCTGCGTATTCGATATACCGTCGAGCGCAAACTCGTAAGGCAGCTTTGCGACCGAATTAAGCGACGCCAAAAGTCCGTTTTTCTCCGCGCCGTACGACGGGTTCGCGCCCGGTGAAAGCGGCTCGCCGTCCTTTCTGCCGTCGGGCATACTCGCGGTAGCTTTGCCGTACACGACGTTCGACGTAATCGTCAGTATCGAGGTCGTCGGCTCGCTGTTGCGGTAGGTACGGTAATGCTTTATCTTTTCTATAAATGTCTTTAACAGCCACACCGCTATATCGTCGGCTCTGTCGTCGTCGTTGCCGTAGCGCGGGAAGTCGCCCTCGGTCACGAAGTCGCAGATTATACCGTCCTCGTTCCTCACGGGCTTTACCTTCGCGTACTTTATAGCGCTGAGTGAGTCTACCACGTGCGAAAATCCCGCTATACCCGTGGCGAACGTACGCCTTACGTCGGTGTCGATGAGAGCCATCTGCGCCGCCTCGTAGTAGTATTTGTCGTGCATATAGTGGATTACGTTAAGCGTGTTCACATACGTTTTCGCGAGCCACTCCATCATGTCGCAGTAACGCTCTATAACCTCGTCGTAGTCGAGTACGTCCGACGTTACCGGTCTGTACGCCGGCGCGACCTGCTGACCCGTTTTCGCGTCGCGTCCGCCGTTTAACGCGTAAAGCAGACACTTCGCAAGGTTCGCTCGCGCGCCGAAGAACTGCATCTCCTTGCCCGTTTCCGTTGCGGACACGCAGCAGCAGATAGAGTAATCGTCGCCCCACACTGGACGCATAACGTCGTCGTTCTCGTACTGAACGGAGCTCGTCTTTACCGAGATGTACGCGGCGTACTGCTTGAACGTTTCGGGTAGTTTTGACGAGTACAGCACGGTGAGGTTAGGCTCGGGCGACGGGCCCATGTTCTCCAGCGTGTGGAGGAAACGAAAATCGGTCTTTGTCACCATATGTCTGCCGTCCTGTCCTATGCCGCCCATTTCAAGCGTCGCCCATACGGGGTCGCCGGAGAAAAGCTGATTGTAGGAGTCGGGACGCGCGAATTTAACCATGCGGAACTTCATTACGAGATGGTCGATAAGCTCCTGCGCCTCCTGCTCGGTGAGTATGCCGCGCTTTAAGTCGCGCTGAATGTATATGTCCAAAAACGTCGATACTCTGCCGACGCTCATTGCCGCGCCGTTCTGCGTCTTTATCGCCGCGAGGTAGCCGAAGTAGAGCCACTGCACCGCCTCTTTCGCGTTAGTGGCGGGCTTTGAAATGTCGTAGCCGTAGATTGCAGCCATTTCCTTCATCTGACCGAGCGCTCTGTGCTGCATCGTGATTTCCTCGCGCAGACGGATTATGCCGTCGGTCATAACGCCGAAACCGCAGTCGTTAAAGTCGCGCGTCTTCATTTCCATGAGGTAGTCGATGCCGTAAAGCGCGACGCGTCTGTAGTCGCCGACGATACGACCTCTGCCGTACGTGTCGGGAAGTCCCGTTATTATCTTGTTTTTTCTGACCGCGCGCATCTCCGGCGTGTACACGTCGAACACGCCCTGATTGTGGGTTTTGTGGTAATCGTTAAATATCTTGTGCAAATCCTCCGAAGGCGTGTAGCCGTACATTTTGAGTGACTCCTCAGCCATTCTTATACCGCCGTACGGCATGAAGGCGCGCTTTAAAGGCTTGTCCGTCTGCAAGCCTACTATCTGCTCCAATTCCTTCATACTCTCGTCGATGTAGCCCGGACCGTAAGCCGTGAGCGACGATACGACGCTCGTTTCCATATCGAGTACGCCGCCCTTCGCGCGTTCCTCCTTCTGGAGTTCTTTCAGCTTTCCCCAAAGCTTATTTGTCGCGTCGGTCGGGGGCGCGAGAAAACTCTCGTCACCGTCGTAACGCTCGTAATTTTTCCGAATGAAACTGCGGACGTTTATCTCCTGCGTCCACTTACCGTCCTTAAATCCTTCCCATGCGGGCTGTAATTTTTCTGACATGGCACTTTCCCTCCGCTTTTTGATAACCACCGTATATAGCGGTTTGCACCGCCGTTTTCTCTCGTTTTATCCAATATATTGATAATTATTCCTTTTGATTATACTAACATTATTGTCTCCGAAAGTCAAGATTATTCCCGAAATATATGCCCGCGTTTTCGTAGAATTTACACGGATAAATTTGTCTTTTATTGGTCAGTTTTGCTTTCGCACAATCGTGTAGTCGTCGCCGCAGCGATAATACGGACACGCGTCATTTTTGCCGTACACAAAACGGTACATCTCGTCCTCGTCGAGATCCATCGCGCACGCGTAGCACTCGTATTCGTCGTCGTAGTAATAGTTCATGCAGTCCTCGCAGTTTGTTTGCATAGCTTAACACCTCGCGGTATATTGTAACATATTTCCATATCCAACACAATACATAAAGAATAAATGAGCAATTTTTTGATTTTGCCGCGCACGGTATTGACTTGACGGTCGTAATGCTGTACAATACATAGGCGGCATACGCGGCAACAAATACGCATAAAATAAACTATGATTTTCGGAAGGAACGGAAGAATGGGAATTTTTGAATTGTTTGTACTGGCGGTCGGTCTGTCGATGGACGCGTTTGCGGTGTCCGTCTGCAAGGGGCTGTCGCTCGGCAAAATAAACATAAAACACATGCTCACGGCGGGCGCGTGGTTCGGCGGTTTTCAGGCGTTGATGCCGCTTGTGGGCTACCTGCTCGGAACGCGTTTCGCGGGCTTTGTCGATATGTACGACCACTGGATCGCGTTCGCGCTGCTCGCGATAATCGGTCTTAACATGATACGCGAGGCAATCTGGGGCGGCGACGAGGACGTTGACGCGTCAATGGGCATAAAAACGATGTTCCTTATGGCTGTCGCGACGAGTATAGACGCGCTCGCGGTAGGCGTGACGTTCGCGTTTCTGGACGTTGCGATCGTTCCCGCGATACTGTTCATCGGCTGCGTCACGTTTTTACTCAGCGCCGTCGGCGTTAAGGTCGGCAGCGCGTTCGGCTACCGCTACAAAAATAAAGCCGAGATTTGCGGCGGCGCGATACTCGTACTGCTCGGCGTTAAAATTTTACTTGAAGGTCTCGGCGTGTTTTAAAATGTAAAAACGTAATCTCACATACGAATTATTTTATCAAAACCTTGCAAAATGTTAAGCCTATGCGTTACCATAACTACCGTTTTATCAACCAGCTTTCGCATAACCGCACGCATTACCTCTTCCTCCGTGACGGCGTCCATAGCGGATGTAGCCTCGTCGAGAATTACCAAATCCGCGTCGGTGAACCACAGCCGCGCAAGCGCGAGCCGCTGACGCTCGCCGCCGGAAATATTCGCGCCGCGCTCGCCTATGCGGGTGTCAAGTCCATGCTCTGATTTTTTGTAAAACTCGGCAAGACATACCTTGTCAAGCACGGATATTATCCGATTGTCGCCGACCGTTTTATCAAATACAATGTTTTCCCTGAGCGTACCTTCAAAAATCGGCGCGTCCTGTGAAATATATATGATATGTTTGTAGTAATCTGTTAAATTCATTTCCGACAACGGCTGCTTGCTTATAAAAATTTCGCCTTTATCCGGCTTAATCAAGCCTATAAGCAGCTTTAGAATTGTGGATTTACCCGAACCGCTTTCGCCGATTATCGCTATCTTTTCGCCGCGGTTAATATGATAATTCATATTTTGTATAACACTTTTGCCGCTGTATGAAAAGGAAATATTTTTAAACTCCACCTCGTCAATCGCGCTCGGCGCGGCTTTGCCGGAATTTAACCGCCTGTCCTCGTCAAGCGACAGAAAATCGGAAAAGCGTTTAAACGCGGCTTTGTCGAGTTTGAACTGTACATACAGCACGTTAAATATCGCAATCGGCGTGTACGCGTTGTCGATAAGCGCGAGAAGCGCTATGATCTCGCCGACGGATAATTCGCGTGTTGTCCACGCGTAAAGTATAAGCGCGATCTTTATGAATATGACAATCAAAGCAAACACCGCAAAAAACGCCTCGTGGATAAGCGTCATTTTAACCTTGGACGATACTATTTCGCCGCTTGCGTCCTCCGCCTTTTGTATTTCCCTCTTAAACCGCCTGTTTATCCTAAACGTCACCATTTCCGACAATCCGCGCACAAAAACGCCGCTGAATGATTCCTCGTCGGTCAGTATTTTTTCTTTTATTTTGTACAGAGCCTTGAGCAGTAAATTTGTCACGATGAATACAAGAATATAGCCCGCAAGCATGGCGAACATAATATTTTTATTTATATTCATAATGAAAATCATACTGAAAATCATTGACGGAAGCAGCTCCCGAAACAGCCGCAGCATAAAATCCACCAGTATTGATTTGCCTGCCGCCGCGCCGTTTTCGACACGCTGGATAAGCTCGCCCGTACCGATATTTACATATGAAAGATAATCGACCATACTGATTTTCCTCAGCGCGAGCAGCTTGAAATCCAGATATACTCCGTCAGAAAGCCGTTTGTCGGGGTAGTTGTCAAAATAATTTACCGCGCACATAAGCGTGAGCGTAAGGCAATAGACCGCAATTGCGGCAAAAGTAAGCGTTCCGTCGCTGAAACGGTCGGTAAGAATTTGAAAATAATTCGCGTTGAAATTAAGCAAAAACGCAGCCGAAATTCCTGTCAGCATATAGACCAAAATCAACCCAAGGTTTTTGCGTATTATGTATTTAAAATTTTTCATAACTGTACACTCCCTGTTTTAAAATTAAATCCGAACAGGTACAGTTAAATCATTTACGCGGCATAATCCCGATACATCGCCGCGCGCGATTTAATCTGTACCGGGTTGTTACCTCGAAATCCGTACATGGTTGACGCCTCCTTGCCTGATTTTATTTACGTTTTTTTATTCGTTGATTTTTTTCAGCAGTTCGTCTATGTTTATCGGCTTTTCAAAAAATCCGTTCATTTCACATTCAACCGTTTTCCTGCGTTCCTCGGACAGCAAATTCGCGCTGCAAGCGAAGATTTTAACCGTTTTCGCGTCACTCCTGTCGAGTGCGCGTATTGCCCCCGCAGCCTCGAAACCGTCCATTTCCGGCATCAGCAAATCCATAAGTATAATTCCGAATTCTCCGACCGAAGAGTTTTTGAATTTTTCGAGCGCGACTTTGCCGTTTTCGGCAAGCTCCGTTTCAAAACCGTTTTCACGCAGCAGCTCCGTTATGATTTCGCCGTTTAGCTCATTGTCCTCGGCTACAAGTATTTTCGGTCTGACGCTCCCCGTCTCTTCTTCAAGAATATTTTTCGTCTCGCTCTTGTCGGTAACGGACGCGGTAAACGTAAACTTAAACACGCTGCCCTCGCCCTTACGGCTCTCAAACGTCAAATCGCCGCCCATAAGCATCGCCAACCGACGGCTTATCGGCAAGCCGAGACCCGTACCCTGATTACCCTTGGAAACGGTGTCAAGCTCCTGCGCGAACGCGTCGAAAATATGCTTTTGAAATTCCTCGCTCATACCCTTTCCGTTATCCGTCACCGTAACGGACGTGAGCGCCTTGCCGTCCTTCGTCATTTCCTGCGTCACACCGAGCGTCACGCTGCCGCCGTTTTTCGTGAACTTGCGGGAATTGTCGAGCAGATTTAAAACAACCTGCTGAATACGCACCTCGTCGCATATTACATACGGATATTTCAAATCACATTCGGAAGTGTATTTTATGCCCTTATCGGACATCGCGCTTTCGGCTATTGAGCTGACCGTTCCGAACACAAGCTGCAAATCCACCGGGCGCAGCACAAGTTTGAGATTATCATTTTGCAGGTTCGACATATCAAGCATATCGTTCACGAGCGACAGAAGATATTTCGCGGTCATTGTCGATTGCTTTAAGTAGTCGCGCATACGCTCCGTATCGTCCGCGGTTCGCGACATGAGATAGTTAAGACCGATAAGACCGTTTAAGGGCGTTCTAATCTCATGGCTCATGGTGGACAAAAACTGCTTTTTAACCTTCGCGTCCGCCTTGCTTTCGGCTATGCGTATGTGCTGACGTATAAGCAGCGCGCCGAGAACGAGTATAATCGCCATAAGCGCCGCAAGCGCGCTCGCTGCATAGCGGTAACGGTAGAGAACGTCGGAAATCGTGTATTTGTACTGGTTTTCCATTATGCCCTGTATCGTAAAGCTGCCTACCTCGTCGCCTGTCATATTGTCTATAGCCTTATCCAAAATATTTATAAGCACGCGTCCCTCCTCGGGCGGCGTACCCTCGCCCCCTCCGAACGCGACGACAGCCGAAAAACAAAGCTGGTCGTCCAGTCCGAGAACGGGAATGACCTTCATTTTCTCGTATATGGGTTTTGACATCCAATATTCCGCGACGTACTGATTTTGTATCATAAGATCCGCCCCGCCCTCGTTTACCGCGTCAAAGCACGCCGAGGTCGAAGGGTAGTCCACTATTTTAAAATTCGGGTACGCCTCGCCCAGCACCTTCTTTATGGTTTGCGAGCCGGTGGAAATCGCTATGGAAAGCTCCGCGTCGTATCTGAATTCAAGCCCGTTACGCGCAACGACGACCTTCCGCGACGAAAGGTAAGGGTCGCTCATCAGTATACCGCGGGCAGCTTGATTTTCCTTATTGTATTCGACGCTCGACACGAGGTCGAAACCGCCGTTTAAAAGATAGTCGTATGTAACGTCGCCGGTCGGGAGTGGCACATAGTCAAAATTCAGTCCTGTAACGGAACTTATATGGTCGAATATGTGGCGCGATATACCGCCGAATTCTCCGTTGTCGGTCTCGAACGAAATCGGGATCCTGTCACGGACGTAACCTATTTTAACGGATTTATGAGAGGATATGTACTCCTCTTCCTCGGGAGTAAGCTCTATGCCGTCTGCAAAGCCTGTCTGTACCAGCGAAAAAAACGCGGCGAAAACAACGCATACCGCCGACACAAGTCTCAACAGCTTTTTCATGGCTTTACCCTCCCGTTTACCCGTCTCATTCGTATAATATCATAATTACAGTATAGACCGCCTGTCGCGTATTTGTCAAGAGTATACCGATAATTTTCCGAATTTGACAAAAAGAAAAACGCGGCGCAAACGCGCCGCGTATAATTTTATTCTCTTGTCCAAAGCTCCTGGAACAGCGTCGAGTAATCGGTGTCGCCCTCTTTTATGAAGTTTATCGCCGTACGGGGGTGCATGTTCAGAAGTCCCGTTATAAGGTAAGGTACGTCGTAGCCCCATACCGTCGTTTCACGGAGTTTAAGCATCTCCGTCTGGATAAAGCGAAGTATCGGGTCGAGCCTGTAACGCGGATTTTTAAGAAAACCGATAAGCGCCTCCATAGCGCAGTTACCTGCTCCGCGTCCGAGAGAGCAGACGGTCGCGTCAAGCATACTCGCTCCGCGCGACACAGCCTCGATCGTGTTCGCGAACGCAAGCTTTTGATTGTCGTGCGCGTGAATGCCTATAATCTTGCCGTACTTCTGACCGTACTCGTAGAACATATCGCAAAGCTCGCGCATTTCCTCAGGGTAAATCGCGCCGTAGCTGTCTACCATATAAATCATATCCACGCCTTCGCTCTTGCCGATAAGGTCGAGAGCCTGACGAACGTCGCTTTCGCTTGCCGTCGAGATAGCCATGATGTTTATACTCGTCTCGTAGCCCTTGTTATGGCAGTATTCAGCCATATCAATAGCCGCGGGAATGGTGTTTATGTACGTCGCGACACGCACAACGTCTATAACGCTGTCCTTCTTGTCGATAACGTCGCGTTCGAGATTTGTTCTGCCCACGTCAGCCATGACGGATATTTTAAGACCCGTGTCGTTGTCGCCGACGATCGCGCGTAT
>CANQIP010000045.1 GCA_947623955.1 uncultured Clostridia bacterium
TGAGCTAAACTCCCAAAATATCGCTCCCTAATCAGCGACTTAATTATTATAGCAGACGGTATCTGGTTTGTCAACACTTTTTTTAATTTTTTTTGAGCCTATTGTCAAACGCTTTTCTATATGATAACATATACTCGGGAGGCGGGTAATATGCCAAAAGCGAACAATCAAAAGCTGAAAATTTTATATATAATGAAGATGCTCACGGAGGAGACGGACGAAAATCACGCGCTGTCCGCAACCGAGATAATATCGAGACTTAACGCGCTCGGTATCGAGGCTGAACGCAAGAGCGTCTACGATGATATCGAAAACCTTCAACTGTTCGGACTGGACATAATATACCGCCGCTTTGAGCCGAAGGGCTACTGCTTGGCGTCGCGTGATTTTGAGCTGCCGGAATTAAGGCTGCTCGTTGACGCGGTGCAGTCGTCAAAATTCATCACCGAAAAGAAGTCGCGCTCGCTTATCGGTAAAATAGAAAAGCTTGCCGGACGTTACGAGGCGAACGCACTGCACAATCAGGTCACCGTTTTGGGACGCGTTAAAACAACAAACGAAAGCATATATTATAATGTAGATAAAATTCACTCGGCTGTGGCGGAAAACGTCAGAATACGCTTTAGGTACTGCGAGTGGACGATCGAGCGCGAGCTTAAACCGAAACGGGGCGGCGCGATGTATGAGGTCAGTCCGTGGGTCATGACGTGGGACGACGAAAACTACTACTTAATCGCATTCGACCATGAAAGCGGCGAAATACGCCATTACCGCGTTGACAAAATGATGAACATATCCGTAACGCGTCTGCCGCGCGAGGGCAGGGAGCAATTCGCGGAGTTTGACATAGCCGCGTTCTCGAAAAGGATATTCGGAATGTTCGCTGGCGAGGAAAAGGAAGTGAAGATCCTTTTTTCAAACAGCCTCATAGGTGTTGTCACAGACCGTTTCGGCACGGACGCGCGCATACAAAAACACGGCGCGGACGCATTTACCGCAACCGTGAATGTAAACGTCAGCGGTCAGTTTTACGGCTGGCTCGCCGCGCTCGGCAGCGGCGCGAAAATACTGTCGCCGAAGGAGGAAGCCGATAAATTTGCACGGCATATAAGAAAAATATATCAAAAATACGAACTATAAACCCGTTTTTGAAAAAATCAAGACCAATTTTGTATAAAATTTATGTAAACCCTCCCCCGAAATTCGTCAAAAAGGTAAGATTTGCGTTTTTGTTGTTGACAAATTAACCCCGGCGCGTATAATAAGCATAAATCGCGGATATAATCCTTAACGATAATTTCCGACAGATTGGAGGAGAACATAATGAAAGAATTTTCTTACACGTTAAAAGACGGGCAGGGTCTCCACGCCGACGGCGCGGGCAGGCTCGTTTCCGAGGCGCGAAACTTTAATTCAAATATAAGTATTGTGTATAACGACAGAATTGAAAATCTGAAAAGACTTTTCGCGGTGACGTGTCTCGGCGCGAAGAAGGGCGATTTCGTGACCGTCCGCGCTCAGGGCGCAGATGAGACCGAAGCCGCAAACGCGCTCGAAAATTATTTCAGAGCGAATTTGTAAAAACATAAGCGACGGGAACAAGCAATCCCGTAGGGGCGACCCTCGCGGTCGCCCGCGGGCGAACACGGTTCGCCCCTACGGTGCGTAATTGTGCGGCACACATCGTGAGCCTCTCCTTGAGGAGAGGTGGCATCGCGGAGCGATGACGGAGAGGTGGCAATACACATTTTCAAAACCACCTCTCAGTCGCCTACGGCGACAGCTCCCCTCAAGGGGAGCCATACATAACGGGCGACCGCAAGGGTCGCCCCTACAAACGCCGACATCGGCGTTTTTTACTTCCCCGCCACGACGACCTTTACGTCGTTTTCGGCAAGAGTTTTTTCCCATTCATCGGTAAGGCGTTCATCGGTGATAAACGTGTCGATCTTATCAAGACCCGATATGCGCGGCACGCCGAGCTTACCGATTTTATTCTTATCGCACAGGAACACAGCCGACTCGCTGCAGGCGAGCATGGCTTTTTTTATTTCCGCCTCGCCCTCGCTCGAATCGACAAGTCCGCGCGCGGCTGTCACGCCCTTGCAGGAGAAGAAAAATTTATTCGCGTAATAATTATCCTTGATCGTCCGTTCCGCGACGCGTCCGACAAACGACATATTGCGCGGCGTAAGCTCGCCGCCGGTGCATACGACGTGAATGTGGTCGCAGTTCGCAAGCTCCGTCACGATTTTTTCCGCGTTCGTTATGACCGTCAGCCCCTTCTTGCCCTTTATGTACCGCGCGAGGTGCCACGCGGACGTGCTCGCGTCCAGGAAAATCGTCTCACCGTCGCGTATGAGCGACGCGGCGTATTCGCCTATCCGCTGCTTGCCCTCATAATTTATCACGTCGCGCTCCGTTATCGCAAGCTCCGGCTCGATATTTTCCGCTATCGTCGCGCCGCCGTATGTGCGCACAAGCACGCCCTGTTTTTCAAGCTTTTCCAAATCGCCGCGTATCGTCTCGGACGTCACCTCAAACTGCCTGGCAAGCTCCGTTACGAGAACGCTTTTTTCCTTATTTATTATCTGCTCTATCCTGTTTCTACGCTCAACCGCAAGCATATATTTACTCCTTTGCATTATAATGTATATATTGTATCATGCGCGGACGTTTTTTTCAATATAAATACGCGCGTAAAATTCCTTAATGTTCATAAATTGTTAAAATTTTATTCATTGACAAAAGGAAAAAAGCGAGTATAATAATAAATACAAGGTCAAAGAAAGTCAAAGTCAAAAAGGAGATGAGTAAAATGGGAATGTCAGACAGAATTGAGGCGTTCATAACGGAGCTGCTTAAGGACGACACCGACGAATGGCTGGAATTAAAGCGAAACGAGCTTGCCTCGGTTTTCGGCTGCGCTCCCTCTCAAATAAATTACGTTATACAGACGAGGTTTTCGCCCGAAAGGGGTTACGCGGTCGAGTCGCGGCGCGGCGGCGGCGGTTGTCTTAAAATAAGGCGCATACGCAGCGCGGACGGACTTACGCGTCACACGATAGAGCTTACGGGAGACAGTCTCGACGAAAAAACGGCGAGAGGATTTATAACGAACCTGCTAAGGCAGGACGTTACGGACGAAAAAACGGCAAGGCTTATGACGAGCGCAATAACGGACAGCACTCTCGGCGCTTTCCCCGAGCGCGACAAGGTTAGAGCGCGAATACTTAAAAATATGCTGAGCGTGCTTTAGCGCGGGAAAAGCAGTGACGGTTACGATTAAGGAGGAATGTTAAAATGTTTGATTTATTTTCTGATTTCTTTAACGATTTCGGCGGGTTCGACGTGTTTATGCAGCCCGCGGTAAATAAGGAGGAAAAGAAGTGTCCGGTGTGCGGTCACACATACTCGGACTTCCGCAGGACGGGTAAAATCGGGTGCGGCGAGTGCTACAAGGTTTTCCGCGCGCCGATTACAGAGACGTTAAGACGCGTGCAGCCGTCCGTCACGCACACGGGCAAGATACCGTCGAAGTCGGGCGAGGAGCTTAAGTTAAAGAGACGGTACGAGTCGCTTAAACAGGAACTCAGCGCGGCGGTAAAAAATGAGGATTACGAAACGGCTGCAAAGCTGCACAAGCAGATCCGCGAAATTGAAAACGAGGTGAAAAAGTCATGATTTGGTACAAGGACAATAATTCGGATATAGCGGTTTCCACAAGAATACGTCTTGCGCGGAACCTCGATAAAACGCCGTTCCCCAACGCTCTCGGCGACACGAAGGAGGTCACGGAGCGTATCAAGAACGCGGTTTTGTCAAGCAACTCGACGCTCGCGAAGGATTTCGACTTCATAGACCTCGACCAAACTCCCGCGATACGCAAGCAGGAAATGGCTGAAAAACACCTTATAAGCCCCGACATGTGCGGCGGCAAGGGTCGGTCGGTACTCGTGAGCAAGGACGAGACGATGAGCATCATGCTTATGGAGGAGGATCACATACGCCTGCAGATCATACAGAGTGGCTACGCGCTCGACGAGGCGTACAAGACGGCGAGCAGGGTTGACGACGTTATCGAGGAGTCGCTCACATACGCGTTTGACAGCGAGTTCGGCTACCTCACAGCCTGCCCCACCAACACCGGCACGGGTATGAGAGCGTCGGTAATGCTCCACCTTCCCGCGCTGACGATGACGGAGAACATAAACCGCGTCATCTCGTCGGCGGGCAGTCTCGGTATCGAGGTGCGCGGACTGTACGGCGAGGGTACGAAGGCTTACGGCTGCCTGTACCAAATCTCGAACCGTTCGACGCTCGGCATATCCGAGGAAAAGTCGCTCGAACGGCTTAAGAGCACGGTTGACAGAATTGTCGATATGGAAAACAAGGCGCGTGAGGCGTTAAGGAAAAACAGCACGGACGCGCTCGCCGACAAGGTGTACCGCTCGTACGGAATACTGAAATACGCGAGAAACATGTCGTCAGCCGAGGCAAAATCGCTTTTATCCGATGTAATGCTCGGCGCAGATATGGGTATACTTCCCTTTAAGGGCAGGGTGACGCCGCTCGAATGTATGGTAATGACGGAACCGGCGCTTATCTGCGGCGGCGAGGAGCTTAAACCCGAGGACAGAGACAGAAAACGCGCGGAATTTATCCGCGATAATATTTGACGGTATGCCGCGCCGCGGCGTACATAAAGGAGGTTGATTGTTATGTTATTTTCAAACTTTACCGAAAAAGCGCGGATTGCGATTAACGAGGCGCATGACGCGGCATGTGAAATGGGAAACAACTACATAGGCAGCGAGCATCTGCTTATGGGTCTTATACGCGAGGGCAGCGGCGTCGCCGCGAAGGCTCTCGAAAGCGCGGACGTTACGGAGGAAAAGATCGCGGAGAAAATCAACGAATATTTTGACTCCGGCGAACCTCTCCCGAAGGACACGGAGCTTGCGCTCACGCCGCGCTCGAAAAGGCTCTTGGAGGTAAGCGCATATGAGGCTCAAAGGCTCGGTCACCGTTACATCGGCACTGAACATCTGCTCATGGCGATTATCCGCGACGGCGACGGCGTTGCCGCAAAAATTCTTACCGAACTCGGCGTTAATATAAGAAGTTTTTACGCCGACATTGTACACTCGCTCGACAACGCGCAGGACGGCGGCAAAACGGGTTACGCTCCCGAAACGGGTTCGGGCTATAAGCCGAGCAGCCGCACGAAAACGCCGACGCTCGACCAGTTCGGCAGAGATTTCACGCAGATTGCGAAGGACAACAAGTTTGACCCCGTAATCGGCAGAAGTAACGAGATTGAGAGAGTTATACAGATACTTTCGCGCCGCACGAAAAACAACCCCTGCCTTATCGGCGAGCCGGGCGTGGGCAAGACGGCAGTTATCGAGGGTCTTGCGCAGAGAATTGCGGCGGGCGACGTTCCCGAGCCGCTTAAAACGAAAAGGCTCGTGTCGGTAGATTTGTCGAGCATGGTAGCGGGCGCGAAGTACCGCGGCGAGTTCGAGGAAAGACTTAAAAAGGTTATCAAGGAAGTACTCGACGCGCAGAACGTTATCCTGTTCGTAGATGAGTTCCACACCATTGTCGGCGCGGGCGCGGCGGAAGGCTCGATGGACGCGTCGAACATATTAAAGCCGTTCCTCGCGAGAGGCGAGCTGCAGCTTATCGGCGCGACGACGCTTAAAGAGTACAAGAAGTACATCGAAAAGGACGCGGCTCTCGAAAGACGTTTCCAGCCGGTACAGGTCGGCGAGCCGACCGAGGAGGAGACGGTCGAAATTTTGAAGGGTATACGCGACCGTTACGAGGCGCATCACAGCGTTACGATCACTGACGACGCGCTCAAAGCTGCCGCGAAGATGTCGGCGCGCTACATTACCGACAGATTTTTACCCGACAAGGCGATCGACCTTATCGACGAGGCGGCGTCAAAGAAACGTCTCGGCTCGCAGACAGAACCGGAGGAACTTAAAGAAAAAGAAAAGCGTATGGAAAAGCTGCTCTCCGAAAAGCAGGAGGCGGTAACGGCGCAGGACTACGAAAAAGCGGCGCAGATACGCGACGAGGAAAAAGCTCTTCAGGAGGAAATCAAAAAACTCACAGCCGACTGGAAGGGTACAGGCTCGTCGTCGGGACTTACCGTAACGGAGGACGACATTGCCGAAATTCTTTCAGACTGGACGCACATTCCCGCGTCGCGGCTTAAAGAGGAGGAAATGGAGAAACTGCGTAACCTCGAAACCGTACTCCATGCCCGCGTTATCGGTCAGAACGAGGCTGTAACGGCTGTCGCGAAGGCGATAAAGCGCGGCAGAGCCGGACTTAAAGACCCGAAACGTCCGATAGGCTCGTTCCTGTTCTTAGGTCCTACGGGCGTCGGTAAAACTGAACTTTCAAAGGCGCTCGCGGAGGCGATGTTCGGCAGTGAAAACTCGCTTATCAGGATTGACATGTCGGAGTACATGGAGAAGCACGCCGTATCGAAGTTTATCGGCTCGCCCCCGGGATATGTCGGTTTTGAGGAGGGCGGTCAGCTCACCGAGAGAATAAGGAAAAACCCGTACTCGGTAATCCTGTTCGACGAGATTGAAAAGGCTCACCCCGACGTGTTCAACATCATGCTGCAAATTCTCGACGACGGTATCCTCACCGACGCGCAGGGCAGAAAGGTTGACTTTAAAAACACCGTTATCATTATGACGTCGAACCTCGGCGCGAAGGAAATTCTCGGAAATATGTCGTCAAAGCTCGGTTTCAAGACCGACGGCGCGGCTGACAGCGGAAAAACGGAGCATGAGAAAATCAAGGAAAAGGTAATGGACGAGGTAAAGAGAGCGTTCAAGCCCGAATTCCTCAACAGAATTGACGATATTATCGTGTTCGACCGTCTCACCGAGGACAACATCAAGGATATTGCGAGACTTATGCTGAAATCGCTCGCGGAAAGGTTAAAGGCGAACGACATCACGGTCGCGTTCTCGGACGAGGCTGTGGGCAAAATCGCGAAGTCGGGCTTTGATCCCGTGTACGGCGCGAGACCGTTAAGACGCGCAATACAGAACGAGATTGAGGATATGCTGTCCGACGAGATCATAGGCGGCAGCGTAAAAAGCGGCGACAGCGTAACTGTCGACGTTAAGGACGATAAGTTCACCGTCGTAAAATAATAAATCCTATGCGGTGCGGTGCGGCGCAAAGCCGTTTCCGTGCCGCTTTTTGCGTGACATGTGCAAAATATTTACAACGGTCAAAAAATGTGGTATGATAATATTACGGTACTGCCGATGACAAGAGCATAGGGATATTGCGCGGAATTGCGGAGGAAAACAATGAATAAAGACAAAATACAATTATTTGAGGATAAAAAAATTCGCACGGCATGGGACGAGGAAAAGGAAGAATGGTATTTTTCCGTGGTAGATGTCGTGGACGTTTTGACGGATAGCGTGGATTATAACACCGCAAGAAAGTATTGGAATAAGCTGAAACAACGTCTGAAGGACGAAGGCAGTCAGTTGGTGACAAATTGTCACCAACTGAAGATGAAGTCACCAAAAGACGGTAAGCGTTATAAGACGGATGTTGCCGACACCGCGCAGCTTTTACGCATAATTCAATCAATCCCGTCACCTAAAGCGGAGCCTTTCAAGGTGTGGCTTGCCGAGGTCGGCAGAGAAAGAATTGAAGAAACGATCGATCCCGAAATTTCCATTAACAGAGCGTTGGAAACATACGCGAAAAAGGGTTATACGCGTGAATGGATAAATCAGCGGCTGCAGGCTATCCAAGTAAGAAAAGAACTTACCGACGAATGGCAGGACAGGGGCGTTTCAAAGGGGATCGAATACGCAATTCTTACCGATGAAATTACAAGAGCATGGTCGGGTATGAATACGCGTCAATATAAAAAATATAAAGGCTTAACCAAAGAAAACCTGCGCGATAATATGAGTACGGCAGAGATTGTATTCAATATGCTGGCGGAGGTCAGCGCGACGGAATTATCAAAAGCCGAACAACCACAGACATTTGAGGAAAACCGTGACGTCGCGCAGAGAGGCGGACGTGTGGCGGGTAACGCGAGAAAGGAAATAGAACGGCAGACAGGCAGACCTATCGTCACCTCTCAAAACGCCGCACAGCTCAACGAAGTTGTTACAAATATGATTGAGGGCATTGTTTCGGAGGACGAGGAAGAAAAAGAGGTGTAAAGCATATGAAAACGAAAAAGATTACGGCGGCGATAGCAGCGGCGCTTGTGATTGGAACGGCTGCAAGCGCGGCATCGTTTCCCGATGTGAAGTCGGGGGATTGGTATTATAATACGGTTACAGCAATGACGAATAAAGGGTTATTCGCGGGAATTGAGGAAAACGGCACGGTGTACTTCAAGCCCGAAAACACAATGACGCACGCGGAGTTTATTGCCGTTGTGGACAGGATTTTAAATCTCGACACAAGCGCAAAGGGCGACGCGTGGTGGTATGGAGTGTACCGTGCGGCGGTTGACGCAAATTTAATAGCGAGCAACGAGATGAGCGAAACCGACATGGACAAGGACATAACGCGTCAGGAAATGGCAATGATAGCTGTACGCGCCATTGAAAAGCGGGGCGAAACGCTCTCGTCGCAATACGCCGCAAACGTTCAAGCCTCGATCCCCGACAACCAGAAAATCGACAGCCGCTACCGCGATTTTGTTCTGACGGCGTACGAAAACGGCATACTCTGCGGCGTTGACGACCTCGGCACATTCGACCCCGACGGCACGCTGACACGCGCTGCGGCGGCGACGGTACTGAACCGCATAACCGAGCCGTCCACAAGAGAGAGCCGCGACTTCTCACAGCCGCCCGATCCTCTGCACAACTACAACCCCATAACGATTTACGAAGGTCAGCCGCGTGAAAACCGCCTTGCAAGAGAGGGCGACATATTTGTCAAAGCGGACGGTACGCAGGTGATATTAAAAACAGATGAAGTAACAGGCGTCTTGGGTTATGGTCAGGGCGTTGCTCCGGACGTAGGTATAATGGATGAATTGGGACAGGGAAAAAATAAGACTACACGTTATTTAACAGCTAACGGTACATTAACAACAGG
>CANQIP010000046.1 GCA_947623955.1 uncultured Clostridia bacterium
AAGGCGGGCGACAAGGTAAAGGTCGGCGACGTTGTGGCGGCGACCGCGTACGAGGATTTGGGAACAACGATGCACGCGAGCATCAACGGAACAGTCAAAGCAGTCACCGACCGCTTTGTGATAATAGAAAGATAGGTAGGTGACGGATATGAATTCGATAGGATTGGTAGAAGTAAAGAACGTGTCCAAGGGCGTTGTCGTAACAGATGAAATGCTCAAAAGCGCGGGCGTGACGCTCATAAGCTCCGGCTCGGTGTGTCCGGGCAAATTCGTGACGATAGTCGGCGGAGAGTTGAGCGCGATACACGCGGCTGTCGACAAGGCGGTACTCGTCGCGGAGGACGCGCTGATAGACAAGTTTGTGATAGGTAATCTCGGCGACAACGTGTACGAGGCTGTGTGCGGCACGGTTGAAGTGAAAGAAAAGCGCGCGCTCGGCATAGTCGAGACGTTCACCGCCGCAAGCGCGATCGAGGCAGCCGACGCGGCTGTGAAGTCGGGCGATATACAGCTTATCGAGGTACGCGTGGCGCGCGGTATGGCGGGTAAGTGTTTCGTCTCGATGACCGGCGACGTCGCGGACGTTAAGGCGGGCGTTGAGGCGGGCGCGAGAATTGCCGCAAACCAGGGCGTTCTGATCAATACCGAGGTTATAGCAAACCCGCACCCCGAACTTTGGGAGGCAGTGCTGTAAATGTAAAAAAACGCGATTCCTTCGGGAATCGTTTTTTTTGTGAAAATTTTTTTGGGTTTAAGGTTTATTTAAGGAATCGGTTTTATAATGTAAATATGTTGAGGAGAAAGGGTCATACGGCGGGCGAACACGGTTCGCCCCTACGAAAGGCCCCCTTGTCAAAGGGGGCTGTCACGCGCAGCGTGACTGGGGGATTCCTTTTAGATTTTTTACAATGAATCCCTCCACCGCCTTCGGCGGTCCCCCTCCCTTTGACAAGGGAGGCAAACATCCGCCATTTGTGTGAATACGCATACCCCACCAACTAATATTAAGGAGAGAAAGACATGGCAATAGAGATATTCAACCGATACGAGCACAAATACAAGCTGGACACGGAAACGCTCCAAAAGGCTCTTGACGTAATCGAAAAGCACATGGAGCTTGACGGCTACTGCAAAAATCACTCGCTCTACACCATAGCGAACATATACTACGACACGCCCGACGACGCGCTTATCCGCGCATCGCTGTCGCGTCCGGCGTACAAGGAAAAAATGCGTCTGCGCTCATATGGCGTACCCGATGAAAATTCGGAGGTATTCCTTGAAATCAAAAAGAAGGTCGAGGGACTTGTAAACAAACGCCGCACGACGCTGCGTCTCGGCGAGGCGTACGAGTTTATAAAAAGCGGCAAAGCGCCCGAAATCATGAGTTACATGAACCCGCAGGTGGTACACGAGCTTGAATATTTCCTCGCCAACTACGATTTAAGCCCGAAGGTATACATCGCGTATGACCGTCTCGCGTACTTTGAGAAGGGCAACGACGACCTTCGCATTTCATTCGACACGAATATCCGCACGCGCCGTTACGACGTGGCTCTCGAAAAGGGCGATTACGGCGAGAAATTGCTCGGCGACGGCGTATGGCTCATGGAGATAAAGACGAGTATCGCCAAGCCTTTATGGCTGTGCGATATGCTGTCCGCGCTTGAACTGAGGAAGGTACAGTTTTCAAAATACGGCACGGAATACAAGCATGTGCTGCAGGGCGGCGCGCGCCGCTACCACCGCGCGGAACTTTTAAAGCACGCGGTATAACGGAAGGAGAACGGACAAATGGAATTTATAACAAACTTTTTACATACGCTTAACGCCGGTGCGGACATAGAGATCAACTCATTCACGTTCGCCGGCTCAATATGCGCGTCGCTGATTTTCGGCTTGCTCATAGGTCTTACATACATTTACACGCACAAGGACAGACACACACAGTCGTTTGTGCTGACGCTGACGATGCTGCCCGCCATTCTGACGGTCATTATACTGTTTGTCGGTTCGAACTGGGCGAGAGCGTTCTCGCTTGCCGGCACGCTTTCAATCATACGTTTCAGGAGCGCGCCGGGTGATCCCGAGGATATAGGGTATGTATTCTTTGCGGTTGCCGCGGGTCTTGCGGGCGGCGTTGGGCTTTTCCTCTACGGCATAATCTTTATTGTTATACTCTGCCTGTTTATGCTGCTGACGTCAAAGCTCAACTTCGCAAGACCCAAATCAACCGCGAAACATCTCAAAATCACAATTCCCGAGGATTTGGATTATGAGGGCGTTTTTGACGGTGTTTTGAGACGCTACACAAATTCGTATGGACTTATAAAGGTGAAAACGGTTGACCTCGGCTCGCTGTTTGAGCTTACATATGAGCTTAAAATGATGAAAAACGCCAACGAGAAGGAGTTTATAGACGAGCTGCGCACGAGAAACGGCAACCTGAACATCATTCTTTCGCTCGCGGAGAACGATGTATACGGTAAATGATTGAAAATTAGCGGAAAATTTCACAAAAAAGTCTTGCAAACCTTTCCCCCTTATGCTATAATAGGATATGTAGAAAAGATATTCTTAGTTTGCAAAAAAGACATCAAATTCTACCCTTTTATCCTATACATAGCGGAAAAACGTCCCCGTCGGACGTTTTTTCATTTTGCGCGAAATTAAACGGCGGATAAAATTACCCCTTTTTGCGGATATTAAAGCAAAAAGGAGTTTTTTGTTATGGGATTTATCTGGTCGGCTGTAGCGGGCGCGGCTATGAGCGTGCAGGGCGTGATGAACACGCGCCTCGGCGAAAAAATAGGAATATATGAATCAAACGCGTTCGTGCAGGGTACGGCGTTTATATTGTCGCTGCTCACCGTGTGGATTTTGGGCAAGGGCAGTTTCCGCGATATTGCGGGCGTGAACAAGCTGTACCTGTTCGGCGGCGTGCTGGGGCTGGTGATAACGGTGACGGTGATGCTCGGTATAGGTAAGCTCAGCCCGACCGTCGCGATTTCGACAATCCTTATATCTCAGCTTTTCGTCGCCGCGATTATAGACGCGTTCGGGTGGCTCGGCAGCGAACAGATGGCGTTCGGGTGGAATAAATATGTTGGTCTCGCCGTGATGATAGGCGGCGTGCTGCTGTTTAAGTGGCGGTAGGTGCGCGGGCGAACACGGTTCGCCCCTACGAAAGGCCCCCTTGTCAAAGGGGCTGTCAGCGGAGCTGACTGGGGGATTCCTTTTTCAATTTTCACAATGAATCCCTCCACCGCCTTCGGCGGTCCCCCTCCCTTTAACAAGGGAGGCATACAGTAGACGTCCTCGACAGCCCATAAGACCCCCTCTACGAGGGGGTCTAAACTTGCTTGCAAGTTTAGGGGGGTGTTACTCACTCAAATCAGCACCCCCCCCCAAAAGCCGTAAACGGCTCTTGACCCCCTCGGAGAGGGGGTCATACATTGGTGCGATAAATTTTTCTTGTAATTTCCGTGTGATTATGATATACTGATTATGCTACATACTATACTTACAATAGAATACACATATCCAATTTTGAAAGGGGTACGCTATATAGGTAAAAGCGTACACCCTGACTGTACAAGCCCTTTCAAAATGTGGTGTAAGTAAGTGTGTAGCAACCTTAAAGTCAGAGTTTGCGTTTTTCGGTGCGCAGCCTCTGCGTTAAGGGAGTTGCGCACTTTTTTATTACGGAGGGAAAAACATGAAAAAACGAATTTTAAATTTAATGCTTGCCGCTGTTATGCTGTGTGCGTTTATACCTTGCGCCGCGCACGCGGAGGAGCAGTACGGCAATTACACCTATGAGATCAACAGCGATGGAAAGGGCGTTACAATTACCTACTTTGACGATTCGGAGGCAACAAGCGTTGTAATACCCGACACTATCGCCGAATTACCCGTTACACAAATAGGCGACGCCGCGTTCCTGCGTTCCAGAAATTTAAAGAATATTATAATTCCGGACAGTGTAACGGTTATCGGTGAAGATGCGTTTGCCGGATGTTCAATTCTGCACGATGTTTCAATGAGCCGTAACATAACCGTTATCGGTGATTATGCGTTTTCAAGCTGTTCATACCTGACGGATATTTTAATTCCAGACAGCGTGACGACCATAGGCGGGGGTGCGTTCTACGGCAGCGGACTGCAAACGGTTACGATAGGCAAGGGTGTAAAAACTATCGGTGATGAGGCGTTTCACAACTGCCACAATTTATGGGACGTTTATTACACGGGAACGGCTGACGAATGGCAGGTAATAGATATTGGAAAAGGCAACGATATACTGAATGAAGTAGATTTTTATTACGGCGGAGCTGCTCCCGTTAAGGCTGCCGCCGTTACGGTCACAAAAGACGGCGAAACGTACAAGGTCGCGACAAATACAAAGTACGGGGGTAAGGCATACGCCGCGGTATACGCGGACGGAAAACTTCTACGCACCGCGTCGGCGCCGTTTATCGGCGGTTCGGCGAGTATATCGCCCGACATAACGGGCGGCGATACCGTAAAATTCTTTGTCTGGTCAAGTTATTTCCAGCCGCTTACACAGACGGAAACACAAACCATCGGTGAATAGAGCCGACAGCAAATCACATAATTTTCAAAAACACGGTTTATTTCAGCCGTGTTTTTTGATATACTTAAAAAAGAAAAAATTTTTGCAACCTTTTGGGGTGTTTGTTAGTATTTATTATGAAGGGAGGGGGATTTAATGACGGATAAAGGGCTATGTATAGAGATGACCGACGAAGAAATAATACGCGCACATTTTGACATGGTTTACCGCCTCGCGCTGTCGCAGACGAAAAATCGCGCGAACGCGGAGGACGTGACGCAGGAGGTTTTTCTGAGATTTGTCGAAAACCGAAAAAAGCTCACGAGCGCGGAACATATAAAGGCGTGGCTTATACGCGTCACGATAAATTGTTCAAAAAGCGTGTTTATGAATTCATGGTTCAAAAAGACCGTTCCGCTGACAGAGGAACTGACGTTCGATACCCCCGAAAAGAGCGAGGTATATTACGCCGTGCAGACCCTTCCTTCAAAATACCGCACGGTGATACACCTGTTCTATTACGAGGATATGAGCGTCGAGGAAATCTCGCGGTGTCTTTCCATGAAACCGTCAACCGTCAAATCCCGCCTCTTCAGGGGCAGAGAGATGCTCCGAAACGAGCTGAAAGGAGGTTATGACTTTGTTTAGGAAATATTATAAGGATGCAAACGACTCGATAAAACCCGATGAAGATTTCGTAAACAGCGTTATACGCGACGCGAAAAAGCATAAACCTCCTTTACGCGCTCGTTATACGCAATATGCGGCTGTGGCTGCCGCAGCGGTCGTCGTTGTGACGGGAGCAGTCACGGCGTTTCCGCTGCTGCAAAAGGCGCAGCGTGACGGCGGTGAGGGTATTGTGATTGAGGAAAGGGCTACGGATAACGGTGCGGCGCCTACTGCCGCCCCCTCACGTACCGCCGCGCCCACGACCGCGCCCGCCGCAGTGAACGAAAAATCCGGGGACGCGCAAAATTCGGTACAATCCTCCATACAAAAGCCCGAGCGGGCTGACGCACCGTCCCGTAATACAAGTGAAAGTTCATATCGCGTCCCCGGTAATGTTTCGCGTGATACGGAAGAATCCCCCTCGACAGAACCGTCGGGTGAATATAATGACGAGCATAAGGAAGATATACAAGAAACCGCGCCCGAACCGAAAGCCGACGAACAAACCGAAACATCAGACGAAACAACAGACGCGCCGACCGAAACGGGAAACGGTGAAAACGACGCGGGCGAAAACAATGGCGCGTCGGGCGGCGGTTCCTCCGCAAGCCTTATACTCGGCGAAACGGACGAAATTATAAAGCCGAAAAACACCGCGCCGGAGGATATGACGCCGTACAGCAAAAAACAGGATTTGTCGGATATGTCCGCCGCCGATACCACACCAATCGACGACGCGGATATTCCGTGTCCCGACGGCTACTACTGCATAGACGCGTCGCCGAACGGCTACACCTTCAAAAACGACGACGGCGCGGTAATATCGGTGACGATAAATTACGGCGGCGCGGACAGAGAGCCGTATATCACGGAAGAGGACGGCAGTATTTACGCGGTGTTTACGTCATTCGGTTTAAGTGTGACGATCAACGCATACGGCGCGGATATGGCGGCCGTTGAAGAGATTATAAACCAATTCAGATAAGGAAAGGACGGATCACACATGAAAAAGAGAATTATTGCCGTTACCGCGGCTTTGGCTGTTGCCGCGTCGTCGGCTGCGTTCGCGTCGCCCGCGGAGGAGCTGCGCGACAAGGGAATACTCAGCGGCTACGAGGACGGTCAGCTGCATCTTGAACGTACCTTGACGCGCGCGGAATTTACAAAGATTTTCTGCGACGCGTTCCTGACGGACGATGAAGTTAAAGCCGACGCGCCGGATTTTCCCGACGTTCCCGACGGTCACTGGGCGAAGGATTATATCGCGGCGGCATACGGTGCGGGCGTTATTTCCGGCTTTGACGACGGCACGTTCCGTCCCGACGACACCGTTACATACGAGCAGGCGGTAAAGATTATCATGAGCCGCCTTAATTATTCCGGCAGCGTGACGTATCCCGAGGGTTACGTCGGCGGCGCGGTCAATATGGGAATTTCGGACAACGTACACGCGCTCATAGGCGACACGATTACGCGTGAGGACGTTGTGTACCTCATTGACAACGCGCTTAAAAAGATAGAGGACGACAAGCGCGAGGCGGAGGAAGACAGTGAAAGTATACAGTCGCCCGCTTACCTTTGGGGAGGCGGATCAAGTTCATCGGGCAGTTCGTCAAACAGCAGCGCAGGCAGCAGTGTGCGTCCGTCGGTGGGCGGCTCGTCAAGCGGCAATAAATCCGGCGCGTCCTTGGGTGCAAACCCCGACGGCAGTGTCGGTTTTGAGTCGTCGGGCGGCGGAGGCGGAGGCTCTGTGGCGCACGGCAACTATGCGCCCGTACCCGCGCCGGAAACCGAATATGACTATAACGGTTACTTTAACACGGAGGAGTACACGTCGGAGGACGAAAACGTGTTTAAAAACGCGCTCACATCTCCCCTGTCCACATTCTCCATTGACGCGGACACCGCGTCCTACAGCAATTTGCGCCGTTTTGCGCTCGGTTACGGCATGTTCCCGAAAAAAGGCTCGATCCGCAGTGAGGAGCTTATAAACTACTTCACCTACGACAACCCCCGACCCACCGACGGCAAGCCGTTTGAGGTGTCCGCCGAGACGGCTGTGTGTCCGTGGAACAGCGAGCATCTGCTCACGAAAATTGCGGTGCAGGGCGACGAGCTTACGGAAAAGCAGCCGACAAACCTCGTGTTCCTTATCGACGTTTCCGGCTCGATGTACACGGCTGAAAAGCTGCCGCTCGTTAAAAAGTCGCTGCGTATGCTGCTTGACGAGCTTGACGAAAACGACACGGTCTCGATCGTCACATACGCGTCGGGTACGCGTGTGGCGCTCGACAGTACGCCGGTAAGCGAAAAGGACAAAATACTGGAGGCTATCGCGTCGCTCCGCGCCGGCGGCGGCACGTACGGCGAGGTCGGTATAAATCTCGCGTATCTGCAGGCTGAGAAAAATCTTATCGAGGGCAACAACCGCATAATACTCTGTACCGACGGTGATTTTAATATAGGAATGTCCTCGACGGGCGACCTTAAGGATCTCATAAGCGAAAAGCGCGAAAAGGGTATTTTCCTGACGGTGCTCGGTTTCGGTATGGGCAATTACAAGGATAACCGCATGGAAACGCTCGCCGACAGCGGCAACGGCACTTACGCTTACATAGACACCGAGCGCGAGGCGGAGAAGGTGTTCGTGGACGAGATGCCGAAAACACTTTACACCATAGCGAAGGACGTTAAAATTCAGACTGAATTTAATCCGGCGGCGGTAAAGGAGTACCGCCTCGTCGGCTATGAAAACAGGATTCTCAACAACGAGGATTTTGATAACGATAAAAAGGACGCGGGCGAGCTCGGCTGCGGTGCGACCGTCACGGCGCTTTACGAGATTGTACCCGCCGACGGTACGGAAACGGCGGAGCTTAAATATCGGTCGTCCGAAATCACAGGCAGTGCGGACGAATTGATGACGGTAAAGCTGCGCTACAAAGACCCCGCCGGCGATGAAAGCAAGCTTATCGAGATGCCCGTCGCAAATTCGGTGACGAGTGAAATGAGCAGCGACTTCAAATTCGCGTCGGCTGTGGCGGAACTCGGTATGCTGCTGAACGACTCGGAATTTGTTGGTACGGCAGACTATGACAGCGTGATAAGCCTTGCGCGCGAGGGCGTGGGCGACGACCCGCTTGGGTTCAGAACGGAATTTCTGCACATAGCCGATATTTTGAGGTACATAAGCGTAAACCGCGGCATGTCGCCGACAAACGACACGGATTTACCGTATTAAAATCTTGACACTGACCGCGCAAACTGCTATAATAAATGTATACATTTTTTAACACATAAGGAGGATTTTATTATGGCAAAGTACGTATGTCCCGTATGCGGCTATGTTCACGAGGGTAACGAGCCGCCCGAGAAATGCCCGCAGTGCGGAGTTCCCGGTTCAAAGTTCACGGTTATGGAGGAAGGCGCTCTTAATTTCGTTTGCGAGCACGTTATAGGCGTGGGCGCGAAGGGTAAGGTTGAGGACGATGTTTACGAGGGATTGAAGGCTAACTTCGAGGGCGAATGTACCGAGGTCGGCATGTATATCGCGATGTCGAGACAGGCTATCCGCGAGGGTTATCCCGAAATAGGCGAGTTCTACATGAGAGCTGCTCTCGAAGAGGCAGAACACGCGGCGAAGTTCGCGGAGCTTTTGGGCGAGGTTGTAACGCCTTCGACAAAGAAGAATTTGCAGCTCCGTGCCGAGGCTGAGTGCGGCGCGACCGC
>CANQIP010000047.1 GCA_947623955.1 uncultured Clostridia bacterium
TAAATGAAAATATTGCTTAAAATCGAATAATGTAGTATACTATACTTTGAGGGGGCGGTAGCTTGAACAAAAAAAGCGTTTCAAAGCGCTCGGTCATACTTATGGAATTTGACTGGCTGCTTTTCATATTATCGGTCGGACTTGCCGTTTTCGGCATAATTATGATATACAGCGCGACGCGCACGACACACTCGAACGTGAACGTGATAGTACAGTCAGCCGCGTTTGTCATGGGCTGCGCGGCTATGCTTGTCGTGTGCTTTTTTGACTACGAGCAGCTTAAAAATCTGATAAAACCAATCTTTCTGTTCGCCATAGTCATGCTTATACTGGTGCTTATATTCGGCGTAAGCGGCGACTGGGGCGCGCGCAGCTGGATTCGTTTCGGCGCGATCGGTATTCAGCCGTCGGAGTTCGCGAAAATATGCTTTATAATAACGCTCTCCTACCACGTTTCAAAGGTGCAGGACGATATAAACAAGCCCCTCGTGCTGCTCGGACTGTTTCTCCATATCGGCGTAATGGTCGGACTGATACTTTTGCAGCCCGACATGGGCAGCGCGTTCGTGTTCGTGTTCATATTTATATGTATGCTCTTTGTGGCAAAGCTGTCATACAAATACATCATACCGGCGATGGTTCTCGGCGTGGCGTCGCTGCCGCTTGTATACCGCTACGTGCTGTCGGAGTATCAGCAAAAGCGTATACAGGTGTTCTTCAACCCCGACCTCGAACCGCTGGGCAGGGGCTATAACGTTATACAATCAAAAATAGCCGTCGGTTCGGGACAGCTTTGGGGCAAGGGTTATTTGCAGGGTACGCAGAACCAGATGGGCTACCTTCCCGCGAAATCGACCGACTTTATATTCAGCGTAATATCGGAGGAGCTCGGCTTTATCGGCGCGGCAATTCTTATCGGCGCGCTGTTTATACTGATTTACAAATGCTTTAAAACCGCGAAAAAGGCGGATAACTCATTCGGAAGATATATTTGCGTCGGCGTGGGCGCGATGCTTTTGTTCCACGTTTTCGAGAACGTCGGAATGTGTATCGGACTTATGCCCGTTACAGGTATACCGCTGCCGTTTATTAGCTACGGCGGCACATCGCTTGTGGTAAATATGACAGCAGTCGGGCTTGTCCTGAGCGTCGCGTATCATAATAAACCGCGAAGTGTGTTTGATGTGTATTGATAAAAAATTAAGACCCCCCCCCCCCGAGGGGGTCTTTTTTAATTTCCGCTTGATTTGGAGAACGGGAGACTGTACTTTTCCGCATAGTACGCGTACTGCTCCTTGTAACCCTCCTCTATACGGCGGTTCGACATAACATTATGAATGTCGTAATTGTCGTTGTTAAGCTCTATGATAGCCGACGCGACGTTTGAGCAGTGGTCGGATATTTTTTCGAGAGCGTTTATGTAGTCGGTGAAAATAAATCCCTGCTCGACAGGACAGCGGCCCTCCTGCATACGGTGGATATGACGGTTTTTGAGGTCGTTTCTGATGTGGTCTATAACGTCCTCCAGCGGCTCAACCTTATACGCGAGCTTAACGTCGTTATCCGAGAACGCGTTTATCGTAAGGTCGATAGCCTCTCCTACGGCGTTTACCATAATCGTTATCTCCTGCCGTGCCTTCTCCGAGAAATGCACGTTCTGATTATGCTTTTCACGCGCCGTGAACACAAGGTCGGTCGTGTAGTCGGTCATTTTTTCAAAGTCCGAAATCGCGCTCAAAAGTATCGAGACCTTCTGCGCGTCAACTATCGAAAGCTGCTGCGCGCTCAGTTTTATGAGGTACACGCTCAAAGCGTCCTCGTACTCGTCCGTCTCGCGCTCGTTGTCTATTATCTGCTTGTCCAGCCTTTCGCTGTAGCTTGCCACGCAGTCCTGCGCCATTGTAAAGCTGTCCTTCGCGATATACGCCATGTTTACCGCGAGCGTAAGAGACTGCTCGACCGCGTATGACGGTGTGGCGAGAAATCTGTCGTCGAGCACCGCGAACGCGCTTCTCTCCGCGCCCTCCCTGATCGTAAGACGCGCAAGCTTTTCGATAACCGACGTGAACGGCAGCAGCACCGCAGCCGCAAGCACGTTGAATACGGTGTGTACAACGGCTATCGTTACCGCGCTCGTGCTGCTTTCAAGAATTGTCATATCTATAAACGCGTTCAGCACGAACATCAGTATCAGGAACAGTACCGCGCTTATCAGCTTATAGTAAAGGTTACATATCGCGGCGCGTTTCGCGTTTTTGCTCGCGCCCAGACTCGATATGAGCGCGGATATGCTCGCGCCGACGTTCGCGCCGACTATGTATGGTATCGCGGACACGAACGTTATCTGTCCCGTCGCGCTTAAAGCCTGCAAAATACCTATCGACGCCGACGAGGACTGTATCGCCGCCGTGATAAACATACCCACGATAACGCCTATAACGGGGTTCGACAGCGTTGTTATAACGTTTATGAGCGCGGGGTTATCCTGTATACTCTTGACCTCACTCGACATCGTGGTCATGCCGAACATCAGCACCGCAAAGCCGACAAGGATATTACCCAGGTTGTTTTTCTTTTCGTTCTTTGTGAACATAATAAGGATAATGCCGATAAAGCCGAGCACCGGCGTGAAGTTCTCGGGCTTTAGGATATTCGCCCATATGCTCTCGCCCTGCACGCCCGACAGCGACAGTATCCACGCCGTCATCGTCGTGCCTATGCTCGCGCCCATCATTACGCTTATCGACTGCGAGAGTTTCATTATGCCGGAGTTTACGAAACCGACAACCATTACCGTCGTCGCGGAGGACGACTGTATCACGGCTGTGACTACCGTACCCAAAAGCACGCCCATGAATTTGTTTTTCGTAAGCGTTTCAAGGATAGATTCAAGCTTTGAACCGCCGAGCTTTTTCAAGCCGTCGCCCATTACGTTCATGCCGTAAAGGAACATGGCAAGTCCGCCGAATATCTTGAATATTGTGAAAATACCCATATAAATTTGTCACCTGTCCTTTTCCGTTGTTACTGTCTCTGTCTTAAATTTGTCTTATCACTTTCCACTCGTTTATAAGTCTTTCGAGAGAATACGCCGCGTTTGCGGGGCTTGTTGACGGCAGCCGCACGGCTTCGAGATCCTTGTTGTACCTCGTGAAATACTTGTACGCCGCCGCGCCGTTTACGAATATCCTCTTTATATCGGCGTTTTTAAGGATTACGCCGAGGTCGTTCGGCGTGACGTTCGTTATCGTGCTGTCAGCCGAGCCTTGTATGTCGCAGCTTTCTATCACATCCCACACAGCCGCCCCGTTTCGGAGCAGAAACGCTCGCTTTTCCTCCGTCGTCACGGGGCACTCGTCCTCAAAGACGGCGCTCACTACCCTCCAAAAGCGGTTTTGCGGGTGTCCGTAGAAAAATGCCGCCTCACGCGACTTTACGGACGGAAAGCTGCCGAGTATCAGTATTTTCGAATTATTATCGTACACGGGAGGTATCGTGTGAACCAACATCCCTATCACTCCACTATCCATTGTAACATATATTTTCCGGTTTTGGAATAGTAAATTTAATTATTGCCGAAATTATTTGCATAAATTTTTCAGCATACCACAGTAATCGGGGAAATTCGTCGTAAAAATGTAGTTCATTACGAGTACCTCGTCGGGCTTGAATTCCTCCGCGACAGCGTCTATGCCGCCCTCGTATATGCGGGGGTCTACAAGAATTACCCGCTTATAGCTTTTCGCGAGCCACGGCGCGAACGCGTTCGCGTAGGAGTCCTTTATCACGACGATCGTTTTCCCGTCGGGGAGCGACGTGTTTTCAAGCTTTAGCAGCGGATAGTCGCTGCCGAAAAAGAAGTTGTAGCCGCGCTTGTCGTCGTGGTACATCTTGCCCTCGTATTCGGTAAACGCTCCGTCCTTGCCGTCCTTTAACGAGCTTACCTTTATATCTTCGTTTTCGTCCAAATCGTACCATTCGACCGTGTCGGGGTTTTTCGTTATATCGGGCGTGTTCACCCTGTCGAACAGGTAGCCGAGCATGCCGTTTATCTTATGTACCTCGTAATCGCCGGCGTTTACCGCCTCGCCGCCCTCCGTGTCCATGAACGCGCGGTACCCGTAGTACGCGCCGCGCTGCGTCCAGTGGTGGTCGCTGCGGAAGTAAATGTACTCGTCCGTGTGTTCCGAGAGCGCACCGACAGCGTCAACCGTCGTCACGCGCTCGTCGAGCATACCGTACATATCGTTTATTGCGTCGGTCTGGCTGTCCTGAAGATTTTTGTATATCGGCTCGCGGAATTCAAGCTGTGTCGGGATAAGCATACTGTAAACCTTAACGTTCTCCGGCAGCCGTTCGGCAATCGCGTTCACGGCGTCGGTATACATTTTTTCCGTTTCGTCGTTCCTTAAAAACATCTCCATAACGGTGTCATTAACGAACAGCAGCGTCATTTTTATCGTAGTACCCGTGCCTATATCCTTGTTTGTAGAAATGACGGAGCCGGTGTCGGGAGTTATGCCCTTTGCCGCGTCAAGACCTTTCGATGCGGACGTAAAATATGAGCGCAGTCCTATATTGTCGCCTAAATACGATTCAAAATCCGACTCGAATTTGCCCGAAAAAACGGTCGAACGGCT
The DNA here is from genome assembly GCA_947623955.1 of uncultured Clostridia bacterium. Lineage (GTDB taxonomy): Bacteria > Bacillota > Clostridia > UBA1381 > UBA1381 > Hominilimicola. The sequence continues at coordinate 4,641 of CANQIP010000047.1, forward strand.
TAACAGCGGCATTTGCGCCGGCTCGCGGTTCTCACGCTCTATGCTCGCCCTGTCCGCGGGGAGCGCGAGCATTGTCACAAACGCGGCGAGCATCACAAGAAACGCGCCGATTATCAGCTTGTTTTTCATTACGGTCACTCTCCCCTTTCCTTAAAATCTGAAGTACAAAAACGGGTTGTAGGTTTGTCCCACAAGAAGTATAAAGCATACGCCCAGTCCTACGATTACGAGCAGCGGCTGCGACACCGCCGCGAACGTCTCGTGCTTTTTGCACAGGTAGTTGTATACCGTGACGGGTATCGGTGTCGAGGCGAGTATGCACACGATAAACAGCCACAAATTCGTAAAGAACGCCGAGTGTACCGTCAGGTCGTAAAGCGGCACGCCCACGCCGAACGCGCTCTTTATAAACGTCCACAGCGCGCCCAAGTCGGTGAAGTAGAATATACTCCACCCAATCACGACGAAAAACATGGTGTATATATAGCAAAACGGCGACGGTATTTTTTGCAGTCTGCCGCCGAACGCCTTTTTTTCGATAAGCAGAAACACACCGTAGAAAAATCCCCAGATTATGAAATTCCAGCTCGCGCCGTGCCAAAGACCGGTGAGCAGCCACACAGCCATTATGTTCCGAAGCTGTCTGTAACGGTTGCCGCCGAGAGGAATGTATATGTAGTCGCGGAAAAAGCGCGACAGCGACATATGCCACCTGCGCCAGAAATCCGTAATACTTGCCGAAATGTACGGGTAACGGAAGTTTTCGAGAAATTTAAAGCCGAGCATCCTGCCCAGTCCAATAGCCATATCGCTGTAGCCGGAAAAGTCGAAATATATCTGAAAGCTGTACATCAAAATTCCGAGCCACGCGGACGCGACGGTGTAGCGCGTGCCGCCCAAAAGCATTGACGCGACCGTTCCCGCGCTGTTCGCGAGCATTACCTTTTTGCACATGCCGACGGTAAAGCGTTTTATTCCATACGCAAAATCCTCTGTTGTTACGCGCCTGTCGGTGAGCTGGTCGGCTATGGAGTCATAGCGCACGATAGGGCCCGCGACAAGCTGCGGGAACATCGAGACGTATGTGAGGTAATTGAGGTACGACTTCTGCACCCTCGTTTTGCCTCGGTACATATCAATCGTGTACGACAGCGTTTGGAAGGTGTAAAACGATATGCCTATCGGCAGCGCGGGGCTGGGGTTCGGGATCGAAAGATGCGCGGCGGCGTTTATGCTGCCGATAAGAAAGCCCGAATATTTAAACACAAAAAGAATACCGAGATTTAACACGAGCGACGCGGCAAGAGCTGCGGTCGCCTGCGGTCGGGCGTAGTATTTATCTATTATTCTGCCGTTTATGTAGTCCGCTACAGTGCTGAAAATAAGGAGCAGCACCCATACCGGCTCGCCCCACGCGTAGAATATGAGCGACGTTACGGCAAGGACAACGTTTTTGTATGTAATGTTTTTTGACAAATTGTACAGCAAAAGCACGGCGGGCAGGAATACGCACACAAAAATAAGGCTCGAAAATACCAAGATTATCTCCCCTTCCGTCGCGCAGTGCAATTTCGGCAGCAGTGCGCCGCCGATATATAAAATCAGCGGCGCGTAAAGAGCCATGATAAATTGTACACTATTATCGGAAAAATGTCAACAAATATTGTCGTATGCCGTCCGTTAAGAGAGCGTTACGGCGCAGTCCTTTAAAAGATAGTTAAGCTGTACGATATAGCCGATAAACTGAGGGCCCGCCATAAGCTGACCGAAAAACGGTTTGCCGTAGTCGGACGAGCCGTTTAACACGGCGTCAAGCTTTTCCTTGTCGCAGAGCGTAAGCACGGGCGCGTTCGGGTCGGAAATTATGCCGCCCAAAAGCTCTTTAACAGCCGCCTCGTAATGCGGGTTGTGCGTTTTCGGGTAGGGGCTTTTTCTGCGCAGTCTCACGTCCTCGGGCAGTATGCCCTTTGCCGCCTCGCGCAGCACGTTTTTTGACACATTATCCTTGTTCTTCATCTCCCAAGGGATGTTCCAGACGTACTCGGCAAGGCGGTGGTCGCAGAACGGTACGCGCACCTCCAAACCGCTTGCCATGCTCATTCTGTCCTTGCGGTCGAGCAGGTTTGTCATGAACCAGTTGATGTTGAGGTACGATATTTCGCGGCGGCGCTTTTCCTCCGCGCTGTCGCCGTCGAACGTCGGTGTTTCGGCTATGCTTTCCTCGTAGCGCATACTCGAATAGCCCTCGAGGTCAAGCGCGTCACGCACGTCGTCTTTGAGGATATTGTTCCTTAGAGACAGGTCGTAGCACCACGGGAACGCAGCCGTTTCAAACGCTTTCTTCTCCCTGAACCACGGGTAGCCGCCGAAAATCTCGTCGCTGCACTCGCCCGACAGCACGACGGTGTGATTTTTCTTGACCTCTCGGCAGAAGTAGAGAAGAGACGCGTCCACGTCAGCCATACCCGGCAAATCCTTAGCCGTGAGAGCCTCCTCCAAAAGCTCCGTGAGTGCGCTGTTCGGGCAGACAAGGTAAGTGTGGTCGGTATAAAATTCCTCAACCATGCGCGGCACCCATTTTGTGTCGCTGTCGGGCTGGAAATGCGACGCTTTGAAGTATTTTGAGTTGCCCTCGTAGTCGAACGAGTAGGTCGAGAGCCGCCCGCCGTTTCGCTGCATCTCGATCGCGCCTATCGCCGTTATAACGCTCGAATCGAGTCCGCCCGAAAGGAACGTCGCAATAGGCACATCCGAAACAAGCTGCCGCCTTACCGCGTCGTACACAAGAGAGCGCGTGCGCGCGACAGTTTCCTCATAGCTGTCGGTATGCTCATGGCTTTTAAACTCCCAGTAACGCTTTATACGTATGCCGCGTCGGTCTATTATCATGTAACGCGCGGGTCTGAGCTCCATGATATTCTTAAACACGCCGTTACCCTGCGTGCGCGCGGGACTAAGTGCCAAAAGCTCGCAAAGTCCCGTTTTGTCAAGTTCTCTCCTTATGCCGGGGTACTCGAAAAGCGCCTTTATCTCCGACGCGAAAACGGTCGTATCGCCCTTTTGCGTGTAAAAAAACGGTTTTACTCCGAAACGGTCGCGGCAGGCGTACACTCTCTGGCGCATACTGTCCCATATCGCGAACGCGTATATTCCGTTAAGACGTTCGGCGACGCGTTCGCCGTAATGTATGTAAGCCGTAAGAAGAACCTCGGTGTCGGAGGTCGTCTCAAATTCATAGCCGTAAGACAGAAGGTCGTCGCGAATTTCCTTGGTGTTGTAAAGCTCGCCGTTATACGTTATCACAAACTCGTGTCCCGCGACGGTGCGTTTCATCGGCTGCAAGCCCCTCTCAACGTCGATTACCGCGAGACGGCTGTGCGAGAAGGCGGCGTGCTCGCCCACCCATTCGCCCCATGAGTCGGGCCCGCGATGGCGTATTTTCTTCGCCATGGCGTGCGCCACGGCTTTATTTTCCGTCTCGTTTTTCACAAGATTGGTTCTGTAGTTTATAAATCCGCATATTCCGCACATAATAAAATTACCCCCGATAAACATTTTTATTGTATTATATGCGCCCGACATCGTTTTGTGAGGCAGGTGTTTTTGGTGAAATTACAAAATATTTAGGAAAAAATCCGATTATTTTTCAAAAAGTATAGATTTTTAATTGAAAATATTATATAATGATAAGATAGAATGACTATTTATGCGCGGCTTTCTAAAAAGCGCGGAAAGGTGCTGATTTTTATGGACGAAATACT
>CANQIP010000048.1 GCA_947623955.1 uncultured Clostridia bacterium
AATTCTCGTTCGACTTGCATGTGTTAGGCACGCCGCCAGCGTTCGTCCTGAGCCAGGATCAAACTCTCGTTTAAATCGGTTATATCACTCCGAAGAGTTAATATACACTAAATCCTGTTAGCTCTTTAAACTAACTCTGACATTACGTTAATTTCCATTATCCGTTTACTGTCATAAAAAACTCAAATTCTTTTGACTTGGTTCCGTACTTACGTTTCGTAAATACCAACACTGTTCATCTTTCAATGTACATGCCCCCGCTCTCGCGACAGCTTTAATATATTAACACACTCTTTTCCCATTGTCAAGCCTTTTTTTAAAAAAATTTTTGATTTTTTAAAAATTTTTTTCGGCGTACAATATATTGTATATAAGCCCCGTTACAGCCACAAAAAAACCGCCCGAAGGCGGCTTATAAATTTACCCGTTGTTATTGTTGTTCGCATTGTTCATATCGGCAGCGTCGCCCGCGCCGCGCATTATATCGTCGGCAGCGTCGCCCACGCCCTCGGCTGCGTCACCGACCGCGTCGCCCGCGTCACGCGCAACATTACCCGCGGCGTTGCCGATGTCGTTTGCCGCGTCGCCCGTTCTGTCAGCCGCCTTATCCGCAGCGTTCTCCGCTTTATCCATCATATTTGGCGTTGTGGTAGCCGCGGGCGCGGGAGATTTCGCGTTCGCACGGTCGTCAACATTTTTCGCTCCGCATGACGCGAGAGCAAGCACGGCAAGCGTCGCCGCTACAATAAGTTTTATATTTTTCATCTTTTATTCCTCCGATAAAAATTTTATACATACTTATTATTATGCTTTTACTGATTTTTATAAGAGGAAAAAATTGTCAGTGTTTTTGCATATCGAGTATCTCGTCGAAAATCGCCTTCGCCGCGTCGTCCTTGCTCATGAGCGCAAATTCCTTTTCACCGCCGCGCGTAATAAGCGTTATAATGTTCGTGTCCACGCCGAAACCCGCACCCTTTTCCTTCAGGCTGTTTGCGACGATCATATCGGCGTTTTTCTCCGTCAGCTTTTTACGCGAATTTTTGACAAGATTTTCCGTCTCCATTGAAAATCCGCACAAAAACTGTCCTTTCTTCTTCATCTCGCCCAGTGCCTTCAAAACGTCCTTCGTGCGCTCCAGCTCTATCACCGCGTCGCCGTCGGATTTCTTCATCTTTTCCTCGCCGACTGCCTTCGGTCTGTAATCGGCAATCGCTGCCGCCTTAACGATTATATCCATATCGGGCGCGAGCCTCATACACGCGTAATACATTTCCGCCGCCGTTTCGGCTTTAACGGCGTTTACGAACGCGGGCGCGTCCTTTTCACACTTACCCATGACGAGCGTCACGTCCGCGCCGCGGCGCATGGCGTTTTTCGCGAGAGCAAAACCCATTTTTCCTGTCGAATGGTTCGTGATGTACCGCACGGGGTCTATAGCCTCGGCTGTCGCGCCCGCCGTGACAAGCACCTTTTTACCTGCCATATCCTTCTCAAACGCGGTTTCCTTCAATATATATTCAAGCAAAAAATTTTCATCAGCCATTCTGCCGTCGCCGACGTCGCCGTTCGCAAGCATACCGTTCTCCGGCTCGGCGATTTCATATCCGTAATCCGAAAGCTTACTTATATTATCCCGCACGATCGGGTTGTGGTACATATTGTGGTTCATCGCGGGCGCGATTATCTTAACGCACGGACACGCCATAACCGTTGTCGTAAGCATATCGTCCGCTATACCGTTCGCTATCTTACCGATAACGTCCGCGCTCGTGGGCGCAACCATAACCGCGTCGGCAGCCTTCGCCAGCGCGACATGCTCGACGCTGTACTCGAAGTTTCTGTCGAACGTGTCAACGAGACATTTATTCTGCGTGAGCGTTTCAAACGTGATAGGGTTTATAAAATTCAGCGCGTTTTTCGTCATAATGACATGAACGTTCGCACCGAGCTTTACGAGCATACGCGCGAGGTTCGGGATTTTGTACGCCGCTATCGAACCCGTAACGCCGAGCAGTATCGTTTTTCCTTTAAGCATATTATCTCTTCCTTTACTGTGTATACAAATTACTTCATATATATTCTATCACATTTTTTTAAATAATCAAAGATAAAAATACGGTTTTACAAAATTATTATAATATGGTATAATAAATAAAAGGTCGGTGATTAAGATGAAAAAGCTTGCCGCCGCATTGGCGGTCATACTGACGCTCGTCGTGTGCGACCTCGCGCTGTGGCGAAACGATTACGCGATAAGGAGCAGCGACAAATTCGCGCGAAACGATTTTGAAATAACGCGGCTAAAGCACCCCGAAACGGTATGGGACAGGGTGTATTTCGGCGACGGTTCGGTCGCGGCGGGGTACGTCGAGGAAATTTCGACGGCGATGTATATAAATCTGGGGCTTGAGGACTGCGGTCTTACGGATTTAAAAAAACTTATTGACGGACGGTTCATAAGGATAGGCAAGGAGCTTGTGATAGGTCTCAACTACCCCATTCTCACGGGCGGCGGCGCGAACCACCATTATTCGTGGCGGAAAAAAACGCTCACGCCCTACGTGTACTACGACCGCGCCCGTATAGCGCAATGGCTGTCGGGTAAAAACAAGAACGAAAATCAGGAAAAAACACTGTACTACGGCAGTACGGACGACGTTAAGGTAAGCGCCGAAAGGGACGCGGAACGGCTCGAAACCAATCTCGACGCGCTCAAAAGCATAATCGACTACTGCGACGAGAATAAAATACGTCTTAGGACTGTGTTCCTTCCGTGGAACGGCCGGTACGCGAAGCCCGATTATATGCAGGCGGCGCGGAGCAAGGCGGAAACGCTCTTAAACGAAAACAACATTGAATTTTACGACCTTGAAGACGAGGTCAGCAGCGAGTGCTTTTACGACGCGACGCACATGAATTACGAAACAGGCGCGCCGTGGTTCACGGAGCTAATGGACAGGTGGCTGTAAAAAATATATCGAAACGGAGTGGAAAAAATGAAGGTTGCAATAATAGGTTTGGGACTAATCGGCGGCTCTATCGCGCGCCGTCTGCGCGGTTTTCACGGCGGCTGCACCGTCGCGGCGTACAACCGCAGCGAGGAATCGCTTAACCTCGCGATGCGCGACGGGGTGATCGACGAGGCGTACCAAAACGCGGGCGACGCGATGGACGGGGCGGATCTAATAATTCTCTGCCTGTACCCGCAGCTTAATATCGACATGGTGCGCGATAATCTGAGCCGCATTAAGGCTGGCGCGGTTATTACGGACGTGTCGGGCGTCAAGCGGTTTATGATAGAAAATCTTTCGGAAATTCTGCCAGACACCGTTGACTTTGTCGGCGCGCATCCGATGGCGGGGCGCGAGGTCGGCGGCTACAAGTCCTCGACCGATACGCTGTTTGAGAAAGCGTCGTTCCTCGTCACACCGACGAAAAACAATAAGCCCGAAAGCGTCGCGCTCGTGCGGGAGCTGGCGGAGTATATCGGCTGTAAGCACGTCGTAACGACGACCGCCGAGGAACATGACGCGATTATAGCGTACACGTCGCAGCTTATGCACGTCGTAGCAGTCGCGCTGTGCGACAACCCGATGATCGAGCGCTCGACGTTTTTCAGCGCGGGCAGTCTGCGCGACTGTACGCGTGTTGCGAAGATCAACGAGGTAATGTGGAGCGAGCTGTTTATCGAGAATAAGACGGAGCTTGTAAAGCGTATACGCGAAATGGAGGCGAGCCTTGAAAAAATGGCGGTCGCAACCGAGAACGAGGATAGAGGCGAACTTGAAAATATTATGCGCCACGCCTGCGCACAAAAGCTGAAGTGGCTGGAGGAGAAGGAATAATGGGACGGCGACGTGATGCCCGCAAGACCCCCTCTACGAGGGGGTCAAAAGCCGTAGGCTTTTGGGGGGTGTAATTTATACGTTACCTCCACACCCCCCTAAACTTGCAAGCAAGTTTAGACCCCCTCAGCGAGGGGGTCATACGCGATGCCTAACGTAGGGGCGGTCATCGGCCGCCCGTCCACGATAACCCGATGTCAACGGTATCGTAGGGGCGACCCTCGCGGTCGCCCGTCAAAACCCCTCAGTCACACTACGTGTGACAGCTCCCCTATTAGGGGAGCCATACAGTGGGCGGCGCATATCGCAAGCCTCCCTTGTTAAATGGAGGGGACCGCCGTAGGCGGTGGAGGGATTCATTGTGAAAATAAAAAAGGAATCCCCCAGTCACGCTACGCGTGACAGCCCCCTTTGACAAGGGGGCCTAACGTAGGGGCGAACCGTGTTCGCCCGAAACAAAACAGAAGGGATTAACTTCAATGAAAAAAATACTTTTTGCAATAGCGCTGACCCTTGCGGTGTCAAGCGTATCGGCTTGCGCTGCCGAGGCAAAATACGAAATGTATTACGAAAAAATGCCCGAGGGTTTGGAATGGGGCGACATTTACAAGCTTGCCGCTGTCGATAAGGCGACGGGAAAGGTAATTCCGATAAGCGACTGCACTTCGGACTACGGTTACGCGTATGTTCCCGAAGGGACGGAAATCTCGTTTGAAAAGCGCGAAGAAATCAAATTTAACGACATACCCGAATACGGCGAGCCGGCAGGGTTGGACGCTCTTTCGCGGCGCGGCGTGTTCTCGGGCGACGAAAACGGAAATTTCAATGAAAACGAAATCCTCACGCGCGCACAAATGACGGCGCTTTTGGCAAGAATAATCGGCGCGGACGGTGAAACGCCGGGCGATATGCCGTTTACGGACGTGCCGCAAAATTTGTGGTTCGCCTCGCCTGTGTACGCGCTCTATAAGCGAGGGATCGTCGCGGGTGACGAGCTGTTCAACCCCGACAGACCTGTTACGCGCGAGGAGCTTGTCTCAATGGAATACAGGATAATAAAGGAGCTCGGCGGAAATATCAAGGAAAGCGCGGAAACGCCGGAGAGCTGCAAGGATTTTGACGCGGTTTCCGATTACGCGAAAAGCGCGTACTCGGCTATGGACGCGTCTGAATATAATGTTCCGTTCGACTATGACGCCTTCGAGCCGTATATTGACGAGTACGGAAATTTTTATGAAACTCTTAATGAGCCGCGTCTGCTTGATCCGCAGAACACCGTTACGCGCGGCGATGCGGCGATGTACCTTTATTATTGTCTGATACGCGACTTTATCAGAAACAACGCGCCCGCAATTCCGACAGAGGCCGCAGCAGCGTTTGACCTCGGCGAGGAAATGCCGCGTATTACGGGTTCAACTTCGTCATATCCTATCACGGAGTCGCTTTACGGAGCGTTGTTTGAAAATTACAGGAACCATCCGCTGTTCCCGAAAAGCCACGACAAGACGATTGAATCATACAGGCTGCTCATAGACGGCAAAACGGACGTTATTCTCGTCCCCGACCCGAGCAGCGAGGTCAAGGAGCTGTCGGAGGAAAAAGGCGTGGAGCTTGAATATATCCCGATCGCGGATGAGGCGCTCGTGTTCTTCACCGCGTCGGACAATCCCGCGGAAAACCTCACAAGCGCGGATATTGAGCGTATCTACATTGATAATTCGGTTACGAACTGGAACGAGATAGGCGGCTCGGACGCGGGCTTTACGCCGTTTTGCCGCAACAACGACAGCGGCTCTCACGCGCAGATGGAGCAATTTTTCTTAAAGGGGCGCGAAATAAACGAGAATATCCGACGCGAGCACATGTCGCTTGCGATGTCGAGTATTCTCACTGAGGTACAGGCGTACAACATACACAATCCCGGCAGCTACGCGCTCGGGTACAGTATGTATTACTATTTTGAAAACACGAAACGGTTTTTGGGAACGGACGAGAGCCTGAAGCTGTTGTCGGTTGACGGAGTTAAGCCGACGGCGGAGGGGCTTGCGGACGGCAGCTATCCGCTCGCGACGCATTATTTCGCGGTAATAAGAAAGAACGAGCCGGAAAACTCGCCCGCAAGAAAACTCGCCGCATTCCTCACAAGCGAGGCGGGACAGTTCTGCATATTAAACGCCGGTTTCGGCGCAAGAATAAAATAGCCGCCCGCGTCTATTAAGCAGAAAATGAAATGGTTAATGGAATGATAAATTATGATTTAGATGTGTAAAACCCCTCCGACGCCTTCGGCGCCACCTCCCCTAGTAGGGGAGGCTCACGAGATGCGGCGCTCACCGTATGGCTCCCCTACTAGGGGAGCTGTCACACGTAGTGTAACTGAGGGGTTTATGCGGGCGAACACGGTTCGCCCCTACGGAAGGCTCCCCTTGAGGGGAGCTGTCGCCGTAGGCGACTGAGAGGTGGTTTTTCAAAATACGTATTGCCACCTCTCCGTCATCGCTCCGCGATGCCACCTCTCCTCAAGGAGAGGCTCACGGGCTGTCGAGGGCGCCAGCCCCTACGGCGCACAATTTCAAAATTACGGGTGTAGGGGACGGCGCACCCGACGTCCCGCATCACATTACACCGTTAAATCATAATTTAATCAAATAATAAAAAAGGAGCAAATACCATGCCGAGAACGAAATCGGAAACGGAGGGCTTGACCCTTCTGGGAAACAAAAAAACAACATACCGTGACGACTACGCGCCGGAGGTACTTGAAACATTCGTGAACAAGCACCCCGAAAACGACTACATGGTGACGTTTAACTGTCCCGAATTCACGTCGCTCTGCCCGATAACGGGTCAGCCGGACTTTGCGCGCATCATAATCAACTACATCCCGAACGAAAAAATGGTCGAGTCGAAATCGCTGAAACTGTACCTTTTCAGTTTCCGCAACCGCGGCGACTTCCACGAGGACTGCGTCAATATTATAATGAAGGATCTCGTAAAGCTGATGCAGCCGAAATATCTCGAAGTCAAGGGCATATTCACGCCGCGCGGCGGAATATCAATCTACCCGTTCGCGAACTACGGCGAAAAGGGCACGAAATACGAAAAAATCGCTGAAGAAAGGCTTTTCGACAGCTTAAAGGAGAATATGAAATGATAAAGGAAAAAAAGGCTATCGTCGTTTTGTCGGGCGGTCAGGACAGCACAACGTGTCTGTTCTGGGCGATAGACAAATTCGGCAGGGAAAACGTGTCGGCTGTCGGTTTTGATTACGGTCAGCGGCACAAGCTTGAACTCGAATGTGCGGCGGAAATCTGCGCGGACGCGGGTATTGCGTATGAGGTAATTCCCACGCCAATCATAAATCAGCTTAGCGCGAACTCATTGACGCGTGAGGATATACCCGTCGAGGAAACGAAACCCGACGGCGCGCCGCCGAATACCTTTGTTGAAGGACGTAATCTGCTGTTTTTGAGCTACGCCGCGATTTACGCGAAAACCCACGGCGCGACGGAAATCGTCACCGGCGTGTGCGAGACGGATTTTTCGGGCTACCCCGACTGCCGCGATATTTTTGTGAAGTCGTTAAATGTAACTCTCAACCTCGCGATGGACTACAATTTTGTAATACATACTCCGCTGATGTGGCTCGACAAGGCGGCGACATGGAAAATGGCTGACGATTTGGGCGTGCTGGACGTTGTGTATAATAAGACGCTCACCTGCTATAACGGCGTTAAGGGTATGGGCTGCGGTCATTGCCCTGCGTGTACATTGCGCAGGCGCGGCTATAAGGAATTTTTGAAGGGATAGGGAAAAACCGCCTTGATTTCTCAAGGCGGTTTTAATACAAAATAGTTATTCGGCAGGCGTGGCATTCTCCTGCATCTCTCAGGGCAAAGCCCTTGTCTTACCATCGGCGCGTGGACGCCACGAAATTGTCCACCTCGAATAAC
>CANQIP010000049.1 GCA_947623955.1 uncultured Clostridia bacterium
GACGACGCGTTGAACTTCTGCTTGTCCGCGCTCCTCATCGGCGGATAGAACGCGATATGGAAATGGTAATAATCCGACACGTCCTCGCCGTTTACTGGGTTCTGGTACATACACATCATGTACGGGAACGGATAGTCGAACAGGCTGTCAAGCGTACCCGCCGCCTCTTTGAGAGCCGACGCGAGGCTTGTCTTTTCCTTGTCGGTCATCTGTGTGAGGTTCTGGTAGTGACGCTTTGCCGCGATGTATATACCGTAGGGGTATTCGCAGTAGAACGGCAGGAACACTATAAAGTCGTCATTCTCGAATATAATTCTCTTTTCAGCCTTAACCTCATCCTCCAGCATATCGCAGATAAGGCAGTGATGCGTCTCGTCGAAATGCTCCTTGCACGACTCCATTTCAAGCTCCAGCTTTTTCGGCACTACCGAATAGCCGTAAATCTGACCGTGCGGGTGGGGCATCGTTACGCCCACAACGTCTCCCCTGTTCTCGAATATGAACACGTACTTTATTTTCGGGTCGGCGCTGATTTCCTCGAAACGGTTTGTCCAGAGGTCTACCAGTTCTCTTATGTGAGGAACGGAAAGCTCGGGCAGCGTCACCGTATGCTCCGGCGAATAGAGGATAACCTCGCACTTGCCGTAGGACGGTTTCGTCTTGTAAATCCTCGTCTCAACGTCGTCCGGCTCGGGCGGGTTCTGCGAAAGCGCGGGGAAGTCGTTGTCATGTTTATGTACCGTAAAGGACTTGGGTACTTTGTCGTTATCGGGTCCCGGGCAGAACGGGCACCAGTCCTTCGGCATCTGCGGTCTGTTCTGGCGGTGCGACGCTATCATAACCCAATCCTTTGTGAGCGGGTTCCATCTTAATTCAGCCATAGTGTGTTCCTCCTTGTAATTCATTATTTATATTTTACACCATTTTTCTCTCATAGTCAATAGATTTTATTCCGTCTCCAGGGTAAAGGTAAAGGTGGTATATTTCGCGCTCGACCCTTCCTTCGCGTCCACGCTCTCGACCCAGACGTTCTGTTTGTGGAGCGTCAGTATGTTCTTGACGAACGACAAGCCCAGTCCCGCGCCGCTTTTTTCCGTTCTGCGGGATTTGTCGGTTTTGTAAAAGCGCGTGAATATGCTGCTCAAATCGCCGCTGTCTATGCCGTCGCCGAAATTGCCGACGCTGAATATCGCGCGGTTCCTTTCGCGGCGCGTCTTTATCGTGACGGTCGTGTTGGGGTAGCTGAATTTTACGGCGTTGTCGAGCAAGTTTATTATTACGCGCTGGATCGCGTCGCGGTCGGCGAGTACCTTCAAAACGTCGCGGTCAAAGTCGACGTTTATTTCAAGGTTTTTCTCGTCAATTCTGCTGCCGAGACTTATTATGCAAAGGCGCGTTAATTCATTTAAGTCGAATGCCGTTACGTCGAGCTTGTAGCTGCTCGACGACATCTTCGACATTTCGAGCATGTCGTTTACCATTTTCGTGAGACGCTTGCTCTCGTCGAGAATTATTTTGAGGTATTCGTCCTGCTTTTCTTTGGGTATCGTACCGTCGAGTATGCCCTGCGCGAAACCCGATATGCTCGTCATGGGCGTACGCAGCTCGTGCGATACGTCGCTTATAAAGTCGCTGCGCGTGCGTTCGAGAGCCTCCACCGAGTCAGCCATGAAGTTAAAGCTTGACGCGAGCTGTCCTATCTCGTCCTTACTCGTAACCACAACGCGCTTGTCATACTTGCCGGACGCAATATTTCTCGCCGCCTTGTTTATCTCGCCTATAGGCTTTGATATGCGGCGCGACTGCCAGTACACGAGCACTCCCGCGATAAGCACCGCCAAAAGCGACGACAGCACAAGCATGGAGAACAGCTCCGTCGTGGTTTTCCTGAGCCGTTCGACGGGCGTTGTGAAAATCATCGCGCCGACCACGACGCCCTGGTAATGCACCGGTATTCCCATCGCGACTACCTTTGAACGGTACGCGCCGTTAAGCGTCGAGACCTCGCGCACCTCCTCGCCCGATATTACCGCGCTTACCAAATCATCCGGCACGACGGTAACGCTGCCCGTATTGGCTATTATCCGTCCTTCGGCGTTTGTGATTATTATATCGGAGTGAAGGTAATCAGCCCACTTTTTAAGGAGATTCATATACATCACCTTTGTGCGCGCGCCGTCGTCCTCTATCTCCGACACGGCTGTCCAGTATTCGATTGTCTGCGAAACATCGCGCACGTTTTGGCGGTGCTGATTTGTGACGAACCTGTCCGTAAATATGCCTACCGATACGGCGACGGACGCGAACACGAGCGCAAGAATTGCCGCGTACGTCCAGAACAGGCGGCTCAATATACTCTTAAACATTTATCTGACCTCGAATTTATATCCAACGCCCCACACCGTTTTAAGCTGCCAGTTCGACTCCGCGCCCTCCAGCTTTTCGCGTAGTCTCTTTATATGCACGTCCACGGTGCGCGAGTCGCCGAAATAGTCAAAGCCCCACACCCGCTCCAAAAGCTGCTCACGCGTGAACACGCGGTTCGGGTTTGACGCGAGGAAGTAGAGGAGTTCGAGTTCCTTCGGCGGCACTTCGGTTATGTTTCCGTTTATTTTAAGCTCGTAGTTCGTGAGGTTTATTGTGAGGTTCGGGAACACGAGCTCCTTCTCCGTGCTCGTCTCCTTCGTTTCGCTGCGCCTTAATACAGCCTTGACGCGCGCGATAAGCTCCTTCGGGTCGAACGGCTTTACCATGTAATCGTCCGCGCCGAGTTCAAGACCCAGCACCTTGTCGAACGTCTCGCCCTTCGCGGTGAGCATGATTATGGGAATATTGCTGACGCGCCGTATCTCGCGGCACACCTGCCAGCCGTCCATCTCCGGCATCATAACGTCGAGTATCACGATAGACGGCGCTTCCGATTTGAAAAGCTCCACAGCCTCTTTGCCGTTACGCGCAGTTACCGTCTCAAATCCGTCCTTCTCAAAATATACCTTTATCAGCTCCGAAATGTTGCTGTCATCGTCCGCTATAAGAACCTTGTTGTTTGCCATGATTTTTCCTCCTTATCCTTTGATTACATATATTCTATCATAAAATATCGAATAAATAAAGTGTATTTTTAATTTCCTTCAAGATTTTGTATTGTATTCCCGCCGCAAAGGCGGTATAATGGATATACAAACGCATCGGAGGGTAAAAATGGATAATTTGAATATGGCAGACCTCGCGCTGTTCGCGGGTCAGTCGAACATGTCGGGACGCGGCGACGCGCGTGAGGCGGTCGCGTGTGACATCGGCGCGGGATTTGAATATAAGTCGGTGAGTAAGCCCGACGCGCTCGTGCCTGTAAAAGAACCGTTCGGTCTCGGCGAGGACAGGAAGGGCGCGCTCGACGATATACGCGCGGACGGTACGAATAAGCGCAGCGGCAGCATGGTGAGCGCGGTCGTGAGCGAGTATTACAGCCGCACAAAAAGAAAGCTTGTCGCGGTCAGCGCGTCGAAGGGCGGTACAAATACCGAGGAATGGAAGGAAACGCTTATCGGCGACGCTGTGCGCCGTCTTTGTGACGCGAAGAAATTCCTCGCGGACAACAACATAAAAATCGGAAGGATATTCGTCGTGTGGTGCCAGGGCGAGAGCGACGGCGACGCACAGAGAACGGCTCACGACTACATCAGGAACACGGAAGGGCTGTTTCACGAGTTCATGAAATGCGGCGCGGAGAAAATCTTTGTCGTGCAGATAGGTCATTACAACTACATAAACTATCCCGAAAACGCGGAGCGCGACGGTTTTTACGCCGTGATACGCGCCGCGCAGGAAAGACTGTGCGAAGAAAACGACGATTACATTCTCGTCGGCAGCTTTGAGCCGTACATCGCGGAAATGAAAGACCAATACCACTACCGCCAGTCGGCATACAACGCCGTCGGCAAAACCGTGGGCGAAAATATAGCGAAATATTACGGAGGGGAATTATGATACGACTTTTTGACACGCACCGCGTCAGAGAAACGCGGGAGCTTGACGGAATGTGGGATTTTACAGCGAACGGTAAAACGTATTCGCTGCCGGTTCCCGGATGCTGGGAGCAGCACCCCGATTTGCTCAACTATCGCGGACAGGGTACGTATACGAAAAAGGTTTACATAAAACGGTCAGGCAATATCCGTCTTGAATTTAAGGGCGTGAGTCACACCGCCGACGTGTGCTTTGACGGCGTAAAAACCGCGCATCACTACAACGCGTTCACGCCGTTTTCGGCTGTTATCCCCGACGTGTGCGCGGGTGAACACGAAATACGCGTCGAAGTTGACAACTCCTTTAGCGAGCACAGCGCGCTGCATATCCCGAACGACTACTACACCTACGGCGGTATAACGCGCCCCGTCGCGCTCGAATACATCGGCGATGTGTACATTGAGCGCGTGCGTTTCACGCCGTCGCTTACGGACGGCAAATGGAGCGCGGCGACGGAGATAATAATCAAAAATATTTCGGATAAAGCGCGGACGGTCACGGTAAAGACTTCGCTCGCGGGTACGGAGGCGGAGCGTGAAATCGAAGTACCCGCCGCGTCGGAGACGACCGTTTCGTTTACCCGGGATTTTGACAATATAAAGCCGTGGTTTGTCGGCGAGCCAAGCTTGTATGAGCTTGCGGCGACGCTCTCGGTCGGCGGCAAGACGGTTGATGATATGATAGAGCGTGTAGGGTTCCGCGTCGCAGAGGTGAGGGACACTAAAATTTACCTCAACGGCAAACCCGTGTTTATGAAAGGCTTTAACCGCCACGAGGACTACGCCGTTGACGGCTGCGCGGTAAGTTTGCAGCACATGGTACAGGACATGGACTTAATGCAAGCCGCGAACGCAAACGCCGTCCGCACGTGCCACTACCCCAACGACGAGCGTTTCCTCGACCTGTGCGACGAGCGCGGCGTAATGGTATGGGAGGAAAATCACGCCCGCGGGCTGAAACTCGGGGATATGCAGAACCCGAATTTTGAGCGTCAGTGTGAGGACTGCATACGTGAGATGATCGAGAACCACTATAATCACCCCTCGATCGTGATATGGGGCATTTTAAACGAGTGCGCGTCCGAGACGGACGAGGGTCGGAGAATGTACCAAAAGCAGTACGAGCAGATTAAGGCGATGGATAAAACGCGCCCTACAACCTCCGCGACCTGCCGACACTTTACCGATATTTGCCTCGATTTACCCGATGTGGTATCGTTTAATATGTACTCGAATTGGTACCAAGACTGCGATATCTCAAAGCGTAACGACGAGGAAATAGAGTGGATTTATAAATCGGGCGGCACGGACAAGCCGATAATCGTCAGTGAGGTCGGCGCGGCTGCGATTTACGGTTACCGCGACAGAACGCGCTGCAAATGGAGCGAGGAGGGTCAGTCGGATATACTGCGCGATAACCTCGACGTGTACTTAAACGACGACAGGATAAGCGGCGTGTTCGTCTGGCAGTTTGCCGACTGCCGCGTCACGGAGGAGGGCGAGTGGTTCCAAAGCCGCGCCCGCTGCCATAACAACAAGGGCGTGGTCGACGAGTACCGCCGCCCGAAAATCGCGTACGACACGGTTAAGGAGATGTTCGGGCAACAAAATAAATAAATTCTATTGATAAAACCGCTGAAATATGATAGAATAAATGCGTAATTTTTAACAATATATGCCATGAAAGGACGAAAAACAGATGAAATTAGGTATAGTGGGTCTGCCGAATGTCGGCAAGTCGACCCTTTTTAACGCGATAACGCAGGCGGGCGCGGAGAGCGCGAACTACCCGTTCTGCACGATAGAGCCGAATGTCGGCATCGTTGACGTTCCCGACGAGCGTCTGGACAGGCTCGCCGAGATGTACCACCCGAAAAAGGTGACGCACGCGTATATTGAATTTGTGGACATCGCCGGACTTGTAAAGGGCGCGTCGAAGGGCGAGGGCTTGGGTAACAAGTTTTTGTCGCACATACGCGAGGTTGACGCGATCGTACACGTCGTGCGCTGTTTTGAGGATTCGAACATTACGCACGTGGACGGCTCGATAGATCCGCTGCGCGACATCGAGACGATAAATTTAGAGCTTGTATTTTCCGACGCGGAGATAATCGAC
>CANQIP010000050.1 GCA_947623955.1 uncultured Clostridia bacterium
CGCTCTATCATTCCGACGAACGTTTCTATCGCGTTTAAAAGTATCTGTCGGTTTATCGGCAGCGTCACAACAAATATATCCTGATTGTATATGTCGGAGCTGTGCTCGGCTTTTACTATGCTTATCAGCTTGTGTCTGCCCTCTATATCCTCGTACACCTCGTCAGCCACGCCGTCGGGCAGCTTGTAGCCCATGATTATAAGCGTTTCGTCCATGTCTGACAATGTACGTATCAGCTCCGCTCTCGACCGGCACACGGCGCACACGTCGTAGCCGCTTGCATCGAGCATTCTTCTTATTTTTTCCGCCGTTTCGACGCGCGAAAAGGCGAGCGCTATACGCCTCACCGTATACCACCTCCATTACAATATTATTTTAATCAATATTGTATGAGGTAATTTTCCACTTCCCAGCTGTTTATCGTGCGGCGGTACGCGTCGTACTCCTTAGCCTTGGCGTTGAGGTAGCTCGTCACAAATCTTGCGCCCAAAAGCTCGGTCATAAACGCTGACTGTTTCGCAATTCTTATCGCCTCGTTAAGGCTTATCGGCAGCTTTCTTATGCCGAGTGCCTCGCGTTCCCTGTCGGACAGCGTATAGATATTCACGTCTATTCCCGACTGCAGCTTTTCGCTGTTTTTTATGCCCTCAATACCCGCCTTTAAGCACGCGGCGATCGCGAGATACGGATTAGCCGTGGAGTCGGGCGAGCGCAGTTCAACGTACGGCGCGCCTGTTTTCGCGGCTCTCGGTACGCGCACGAGCAGACTTCTGTTGTTTTCCGACCACGAAATGTAGCACGGAGCCTGAAATCCAGGTATAAAACGCTTGTAGGAATTTACGGTCGGATTCGTAAGGCACGCCATGTCGGGCGTGTATTTTAAAAGCCCGGCTATAAACTGCTTTGCCGTTTCGGACAGCTTTTCGTTTTCGGCGAACACATTTTCCCCGTTCTTCATAAGAGCCATTTTAAGGTGCATACCGCTGCCCGCGACGCCCTCTATTGGTTTCGGCATAAATGTCGCGTGAAGTCCGTTCCGTTTCGCGATCGTCTTTACGACGGTGCGGAAGGTGACGAGACGGTCGGCTGTTACAAGCGCGTCGTCGTGACGGAACGCTATCTCGTGCTGTCCGGGCGCTTTCTCGTGGTGCGACGTTTCTATTTTATAACCCATCTCTTCAAGAGTAAGGCAGATCTCGCGGCGGCAGTTCTCACCGTTGTCAAGCGGCGCAAGGTCGAGGTAGCCGGCGTTGTCGTGCGGTTCGAGCGTAGGCATACCGCGCTCGTCGGTGTTGAACAGGAAGAACTCGCACTCGGGTCCTATTTCGAGCGTGTAGCCCATGTCCGCGGCTTCCTTTATAACCTTTTGCAGAATGTATCGAGGGTCGCTTTCAAGGCGTGTGCCGTCCGGCTTGTACACGTCGCATATAAAACGCGCAACTTTGCCCTGATGCGGTCTCCATGGGAAAATCGTAAACGTGTCAAGGCACGGGCGCAGATAAAGGTCGCTCTCCTCAACCGTTACAAAGCCGTCGATAAGAGAGCCGTCAAACATACAGCGTCCGTCGAGCGCGTCCTCGAGTGCGGACGTGGTAATGGCGAGATTGCGCATATTGCCGAGTATGTCGGTAAACTGGAGACGGACAAAGCGCACGTCCTCTTCGTCTATCAGCCTCAAAATATCCTGTTTATTCATGACAGCACGTTCCTTTCTTTCCCGTTCTTCAAAAAAAGCGTTTCTTCACCACCGAAGAAACACCTTTGTCTCGTATTTATTTTAGCATAGGGGGATTTATTTGTCAAGGCTTTTTTGTGCGGGAGCTGTACGCTCCTAATTCTTAAAGGAAATTTTATTGAACCGTAACATAATATATGCTATACTTATTTTGCCGTAAAGTTGTACGGCAGATAGCATAGGAGCGGCGGCGGCTGTTCCGCCCTTATACCAGTTTAGGGAGGTGATCCTCGGCACTAAACAGATAAGGGGGTTGTGATTATGTCAGATGTGCAAATTATGCTAATCTTAATATTGCTGATTATAATTTACATAAAGAAATAAGCCGCCCCACAATTCCACAAATAGGGCGGCTTTAAAGTTGTTCTTTTGGCGGAACGGTCAAAAC
Organism: uncultured Clostridia bacterium; assembly: GCA_947623955.1. Lineage (GTDB taxonomy): Bacteria > Bacillota > Clostridia > UBA1381 > UBA1381 > Hominilimicola. The sequence continues at coordinate 2,124 of CANQIP010000050.1, forward strand.
CGTTCCTTTGTTATCTTTACTATATCATATGATTTTAATTTTGTCAATATTTCTTTTTGAGGAGTACGCCGATGCCGCAGAAATCGCCGCCTAGGCAAACGGTGAGAACGCCGTCGTTTACTTCCGCTTTAACGTCCGTATCGGAATACACGCCCGTAATATCGCACTCCCCCACCGGCACGGATATTTTACTCGGCGCGTTTTTGAATGTGTGTATTACGCAGAGCGCGGCGCTGTCGTTTTCGCGAACGACTGCCTGATACCCTTCGGGGTGGCGGTACGACGTCACGTTTTCACGGTAAATGCGTGTAAAGCCGTTTTTGATTACGGACGCGGCTTTTTTGTAAAACGCTATGCCGCCGTCTATCGCTTTCCACTGCGCGTCCGACAAATCGGTAACGTCGCCCGACAGGCACATTCTGCCCAAAAACGCAGCCGACACGCTGTAGGCAATCCTTTTCACGGTGTCGCTTTTTCTTATAACGCACCATATCTGGATTTGGCGCGGCAGTATCGCGCGGTGCAGATTTGCGGCGATTATCGGTATTTCAACGCACTCGTGCGCGTCCGAAAACGACGCCATCGACGAGAGCGCCATAAACGACGGTTCGAGCCTTCCGCCGCCCGACGCGCAGTTTTCAATCACGAGTCCGTCGATTTCACGTTTCATTTTTTTGAAAAATTCCTGTCCCGCGAGCTGGTTAAGGCGCAGCCCCTCGCCGAGACTGTCACTGTTATCCACTCCTATACCTATCGTCTCGTTGTGGTCGACCTTTATGTACTCAAACCCGTTTTCCTTCATAAAATCTATGACGCGCTCCGTGAGATACAACTTTACCCACTCGTCGTTCATATCCCAAAAGCGGCGGTTCACGGTCGTGAGCGTCACGCCGTCGCGCTTTAAGAGATGCTCCTCATTATAATATGCGCGCGACCTCTCGCCCACGTTCTCAATCTCAAACCATATACCCGCCTTCATGCCGTGCGACTTTATAAGGTCGGCGGTCGCTTTTATTCCGTCGGGGAAAAGCGTCGCGGACGGAACGTAGTCGCCCATGCTTATATCCCACCTAACGCCGTCCTCCTTAAACCAGCCGCAGTCAATAACAAAGTAGTCTATCCCCTTCCCTTTTATCGCGTCAAGTATTGCGGCGATATTTTCGTGCGACGGATTGCCCCATGTGGTGCAGTACTCGTTGAATATCACGGGCAGGCTCTCCTCGCTTTCGGGAATGTCGAGCGCGTCCTCCTGCGCCTCGTTAAGACACGCGGCTATATCGTCAATATTACCCTCGCAGACACTTATAACAGCGTCGGGCGCGGTAAACGTTTCGCCCGATTTTACGGTTTTCATCCAATGCCCGCACTCACGGTCGGCAAGTCCGCCCGATATTCCCACGCCGTCGTCGGCGCGCGTAATTTCTGTTTGCCACGACGACGGGCAGCCTATTCTCGCGCCCCAAATCAAGCCGTTTCGCGTGTCCTCAACGGCTATGAACGGTATGTAATTTTTCGCGGGCATCGAGCCTACCTGTCCGAAACGCAAGCTTTTATAATGCCCCATCGTCCAACTGTCCTCAAGCAGCAAATCCTCAAGCGGCTCGGTCACAAGCCGCGCCTCCATGCTCCATTTTGAGCGCAGACGGTGTAGTTTCAGCGTGTTTTCGCCCGCGCCCTCGATATACGGCGATATGCCGCACAACGCGAACGACGACAGCATTTCAAGCTTTACATCGTTTCCCGAATTATTCGTAAGCTCGGTACGCACGGTGAGGTAACGTCTGCCCTCTTTGTGCGCGAGAGTGTGCTTTATCTCTATACCGTTTTCGGATTTCAGATACGTCACAACCGTGCTGTCCGAAACCTCGCGGCGGTCAAATTTCATGGCGTAGGAGTCGGGGCTTAATTTCATGCTTTCACCGCCGAGGTAGCTGCCGCCGTACACGCTCCCCGCTATCTTTACCTCCGCAAGCGGCATTACTCTTGCGCGGCGGTTTTTAAGCGTCGCGTCCGTGTCGGGCAGTATACAAAGCCCCACCGCGCCGCTTTCCTCGTCCGTAATATAGCGCGCCGTTACCGCGCCGAATTTCTTTTCAAAAATATTCTCTTTCATAATTTTACCTGAACAAATTTACTATATTGTTTAACGCCCCGAATGAAATAAGCGACATGATAAGTCCGGCTGTCATTACGCCGAGCGCGATAAACAGGAATGATTTTTTCGGTTTGAGTCCGAACATCACGGCGAGCAAACTGCCCGTCCACGCGCCCGTTCCCGGAAGAGGTATCGCGACGAACAGGAAAAGACCGAGGTAGCCGTATTTTTCTATCTGCTCCGAATGTTTCATCGCCTTGTTTTTCATCCATTCGGGGAATTTTTTAAGGTGCTTCGTCTTACCCATCCACTCGAATATACGCTCTATAAACAGCAGTATGAACGGTATCGGCAGAAGGTTTCCGAGCACAGCCGCGATATATGTCGGCACAAGGCTTGTGTGCAGCAAAAGCGGCGCGATAAGTATGCTGCCCCTAAGCTCCAAGATAGGTATCATTGAAATTATAAATATTATAAACTCGCCCGACAGCGAATTTTTAAGTCCGTCAACTATTACGTTTACCAAGCCGTCCATCGGTTGTCCTCCTTTAATTATGTGATTAACATATCATATTGAATTATACAATTTTACAGACCGTTCGTCAAGTAAAAGATTGCCGTAAAATCACTTCCTTTCGGGTAACAAAAAAGAGCAACCGTTTTTCGATTGCTCTCGATTGTGGTATTTAGTTTTACCATACAAAAATCGTATGGATTAAAAAGTTTATTATAAGCATAAGAACAATACCTGCTGCCACACCTGCGATTATGAAGCACCATTTTATCAATCTCTTTGCCCAGCCTATATCATTGTAAATAGAATTAAGTTTTTCATTACTTAAATTCTTTTCCCGCACCTCTTGCACATCAATGTCTTTTACCAGCTCATCTAATGTTATGCCAAAGTTATCGCTTGCAATTTGTCAACCGAGAATAACATTTACTATAAAATCACTAAATCTTTAATTTTTGTTGTTTCAGTTTGTGCGACAAATATGAATTACAGCCATTGTATAAACGCCGTCTTATCCTTCTTGTTATATCCCGCTTGCTCATAAAAATTGAACGTATCTTTACTTTTTGAACCGGTCAACAGCATCATCTTGTAGCAATTCTCACGTTGAGCAATTTCCTTAGCAAAATTCAAGCAGGCTGTTGCGTGACCCTTTTTTCTGTAATTTCTGTCGGTAATCACGTTTTCGATCAGAGCATATGGGCGCTGTCCATGTGTCAGATTCGGAATAATGACGCATACGCAAGAGGATATTAATAT
>CANQIP010000051.1 GCA_947623955.1 uncultured Clostridia bacterium
TAATCGCAGCTCCTCTTTGCGCCGTCGGTTTCATTACAAAAAATAACTCTACAAAAAATGCAGAGTTATTTTATTCACGTTTATTATAAATTACTCGGAGAAATTCGATTCGATAAGGTCAACCAAAGTCTTAACCGCCTCTTCCTCATCGCTGCCGTCCGCGATTATGGAAATCTTCGTACCCTTTACGATGCCGAGCGAAAGCACGCCCAGAAGGCTCTTTGCGTTTACTCTTCTCTCATCCTTTTCAACCCATATGCTCGACTTGAACTCATTCGCTCTCTGAATAAAGAATGTCGCAGGTCTTGCGTGGAGACCCACCGAATTCTGAACCGCAACTTCACTTGAAACCATGAACCTGTTCCCCCTGTCTTATTATTTAAGAATTGAATTTACTTAATTAACTATAATAAGAATACTAAAAAAAACCGTTCGCGTCAATGCTTTTTTAAATTTTGTAACAATTTTTAGTTAAAATGTCTCAACGCGGTATCATACATGGATTTTTTTTGTGTAATTTAATTTTCCTCGTTATCCGTTACGGTCGCGTTATCGTCCTGTTCGCCCTCGGCGGCGTTTTTGCGGCTCATGAGTATCTCGCGCACCTTTTGGTCTATCTCGTCGGTAAACTCCTTGTGATCCTGCATATATTTTCTCACGTTGTCTCTGCCCTGTCCTATCTTCTCGCCGTTGTAACTGAACCACGCGCCCGACTTCTTTATAATGTCGTTGTCAACGGCGAAATCGAGAATATTGCCCTCTCTCGATATGCCCTCACCGTACATTATATCGAACTCCGCTACCTTAAACGGCGGCGCGACCTTGTTCTTTACGACCTTAACGCGCGTCTTGTTGCCGACTATTTCCGTGCCGTTCTTTATAACCTCCGACTTTCTCACGTCAAGTCTTACGGACGAGAAGAATTTAAGAGCGCGTCCGCCGGGCGTCGTTTCGGGGTTGCCGTACATTACGCCGACCTTTTCGCGCAGCTGGTTTATGAAGATTACGACAGTGCCGGAACGGTTTATAATAGCCGTCAGCTTTCTAAGCGCCTGCGACATAAGTCTCGCGAGCACGCCGACGTGCGTATCGCCCATTTCGCCCTCAATTTCTGCTCTCGGCACGAGCGCGGCGACAGAGTCTATAACTATTACGTCGAGCGCGCCGCTCCTTACGAGAGCCTCGGCAATATCGAGAGCCTGTTCGCCGTTGTCGGGCTGCGCGACGATCAAGTTATCTATATCCACGCCGAGATTTTTTGCGTACACGGGGTCGAGCGCGTGTTCCGCGTCGATAAAAGCCGCCTCGCCGCCCATTTTCTGCGCCTCCGCGACAACGTGGAGCGCGACCGTCGTTTTACCCGACGACTCGGGGCCGTAAATCTCGATTATACGTCCTCTCGGCAGACCGCCCACGCCCAGAGCCATATCGAGCGAGAGAGAACCGGTCGAAATCGCGTCAACGTCCGATACCGTAACGTCTCCCAGTTTCATTATGCTGCCCGTTCCGTACTCCTTCTCTATAACGTGGAACACGGATTCGAGGGCTTTTTTCTTTTCATCGGTGTCGGTCATTTTGACAACCTGTGCTTTTTCATTTTTTTCCTTTGCCATTTGCTTGATCTCCTTAATTTATTTTATGGTTAAATTATAAATGAAATCGCGTTGTTTTGCAAGACCTTTTTGTCGGCTCGTGATATCAAAGTCCGTTTTATCGGACTTAGATATGCTCCTTAATATAACGGAATACCTCCAGACACGTTTTTTCGCGCACGTCCTCGCGGTCGCCGTCATGGTGCATCTCGATGACCTCTGTTTCACCGTTTATGCAAATGCCCGCGTACACAAGCCCGACGGGTTTTTCCTTTGTGCCGCCCGTAGGCCCCGCTATGCCGGTAATGCCTACGCACACGTCCGCGCCGGTGCGGTTTTTAAGTCCTTCAGCCATTTCGTACGCCGTTTCACGGCTCACCGCGCCCACCGCGTCGAGCGTTGACTGCTTTACTCCGAGAATTTTCACCTTCGCCTCGTTCGCATAGGTGACGTAAGACTCGTTAAGCACGTCAGCCGCGCCCGGAACGTCCGTTATAAGCGCGGCAAACAAGCCGCCCGTGCAGCTTTCAGCCGCGCTGATGTGCAGACCCTTGTCGTCCAGAAGATGCACGACCTCGGTGTTAAGACCCTTCATGTCAGATTTCATAGCAATTCTCCTTATTCGGGAAATACCTCGATTTTCTCGACGCCTTCCATCGCCCATTCGATAAGCGTTTCAATGTCGAGATGCTTTTCCGATTTTTCGATATTTACGCGTCTCGGGTTCGTCGTGGGGTGTTTCGGCGTGAACACCGTGCAGCAGTCCTCGTAAGGCAGGATTGACGTTTCGTATGCGCCTATCGCGACGGAACGGTCTGTTATTTCAAGCTTATCCATACCTATAAGCGGCTGCAATATCGGCATATCCACCACCGCGTTCGTCACGTCGAGCGCGGCGAGCGTCTGCGACGCGACCTGTCCCACGCTCTCGCCCGTTATGAGCGCTTTTGAGTTATTTTGTCTCGCGATACGCTCCGCTATACGCATCATGAACCGCCGCATTACGAGCGTCATATGCTCCTCGGGGCATTTGTCGCGTATTTGCAGCTGTATCTCCGTAAACGGCACGATGTATAAGTTTATTTTCGACGTGTACCGCGCCAGTATCGACGCGAGCGTTATAACCTTTTCCTTTGCACGGTCGCTCGTGTACGGGTAGGAGAAGAAGTTTACCGCGTCTATCTCCACACCGCGCTTTGCTATCATATGTCCCGCGACGGGGCTGTCTATACCGCCCGACAGAAGGAGCGTCGCCTTTGAACCCGTGCCTATTGGCATACCGCCCTGACCCTTTATCCTGTTTTCGTCGGCGTACACATACGCGTCAAAGTCGCGAACCTCGACCTTTACCGTCACGTCGGGGTTATGCACGTCAACGATTATGTCGGGGAACTCGTCGTCGAGGTATCCGCCGACTTCAAGGCATATCTGCGGCGACTTGTACGGGAACGCCTTGTCGGAGCGTTTCGCCTCGACCTTAAAGCGTTTGCCCGCCGTGAGGTCGTTTTTGAGGTACTCCTTCGCGACAGCCTTTATATCCTCAATGTCCTTTTTGCACACTGCCGCTTTCGTTATCGCGACAAGTCCGAATACCATCGAAAGCCGTTCGGCGACGAGGTCAATTTTGCTTTCGTCCTCGACCTCGACGTACACGGTCGCCTGCGCGAGACGCATTTTCGTTTCCGCGACGTTACGGAGGGCGTTTTTGATGTTTGACATGAGCATGTTCTCGAACCGCGCACGGTTGCCGCCCTTTAATATTATTTCGCCGTACTTGGCAAGCACAATTTCTTTCATCTACATATATCTCCTTATATTACGCGTTTCCTCGATTAAAATCCGCGCCGCCTCGTCAATTTCGTCCTCGGTGGTCGCCGGGTCGAGACTTATGCGCACCGCGCCGCGTATTTCCTTCGCGCCAAGCCCCATAGCCGTCAGAACATGACTCGGCTGCGGTTTGTGCGACGAGCAAGCCGAACCCGTCGAAACGTACACTCCCCGAGCCTCGGCGGCGTGGAGCAGTATTTCGGCTTTTATGCCGACGAACGACACGTTCAGTATACTGCCGCTGTTATATTCGTCAGAGCCGTTGAATTTTATGTTTTTGTCCTCCGACAGCCTGTCCGCGAGCCGTTTCCTCAAAGATAAAAGGTACGAATTGTCGCAGCCCGTTTCTTCAGCCGCCGCCGCGAACGCGAGTATGCCGCCGACGTTTTCCGTGCCGGGGCGCATTTCGCGCTGCTGCTCGCCGCCGTAAAGGAACGGTTTTATAAGCCTAAAGTCGCGGACGTATAGTGCGCCCGTGCCTTTAAAGCCGTGTATTTTGTGCGAGCTTATAGTTATCAAATCCGCGCCGACATTGCTCACGTCAAGCTTGCCGAACGACTGCACGCAGTCGCAGTGGAACACAGCGTTCGGCGCGTTGTCGGCAATCAGTGTTTTTATTCCTCGCACGGGCTGGATTACGCCCGTTTCGTTGTTTACGTGCATAACGCTCACAAGCGTTGTGTCGTCCGTGAGCGACGCTTTGAGTTCGTCCAAATTGACGCGTCCGTCGCTGTCCGCGCCGATGTATACGACGTCATAGCCGTCTTTTTCAAGCTGCTTAAACGCCTCCAGCACCGACGGATGCTCGATTTTTGACGTTATGACGCGTCTGCCGATTTTTCTCTTTGCGCGCGCCGCGCCGAATACGGCGGTGTTGTTCGCCTCCGTGCCGCCGGACGTAAAGAGCAGACCTTTCGCGTCCGCGCCGAGCTTTGACGCGATTGTTTTTCTCGCGCCCTCGACGAGTTTCTCCGCCTCCAGCCCCAGCCCGTGCAGCGACGACGGATTGCCGAACATTTCGGCGGCTTTTATCATCGCTTGCACGGCGGCATCGGACGGTTTCGTCGTCGCCGCGTTGTCAAGATATATCATGTGGAATGTTCTCCCTTCAAATACGAATGGTGGGGTGTGCGTGCGGCGCACACCGTGAGCCTCCCCTACTAGGGGAGGTGGCGGCGAAGCCGACGGAAGGGTTTTTGAAATTATAATTAAACAAACCCCTCAGTCACACTACGTGTGACAGCTCCCCTGATAGGGGAGCCTTTCGTAGGGGCGAACCGTGTTCGCCCGTCCCCGATAACCCGATGTCAACGGTATCGTAGGGGCGAACCGTGTTCGCCCGTTTCCAATGTGTCGCGGCGGGCGAACACGGTTCGCCCCTACACCCACGCCATAAATATGTGTTCCTACGCTCTCCGCACTTTTACGACAAGCGCAATTCCCTTTTCGGCGGTTATCCCACACCTATCCGCCGTCATTACGTTGCTCACGCCCCTGCTCTTGCCGAAATACAGCGTCTCGCCGCGCAGCGGGTACTCCAGCCCCTCTGTAACAATACCCTCCAAATCGCCGTTTATCGGCACTATTGAAACGGTATCGCCCCTTTTGCCTTCAATTTCGACCCTCTTTTTCAGTATATAAATCTCGTTGTTATCGTCAATCAGCACGCCGTTTTCACACCTTGCGAGCAGAAGTATATCCGTAATCGTGTGGTCGGCTCTATCGCCCGTCATGGCGAGCAGCAAAACGCCGTCACAGCCGCGCTCCAAGGCGTATTCGACGGCAAGTTCTCCGTCGGTGTAATCCTTGCGCGTCGGGTAGCG
>CANQIP010000052.1 GCA_947623955.1 uncultured Clostridia bacterium
AAAAATAAAACGACACGTAAATCCATCCGGATTTACGCGCCGTTTCGCTACACGATGTATTTATATTTTAACACGCGTTCTGCCGTTTTTCAAACGGTAAATTTACACAAATTTTCATTCCCCGTTCGCGCTTTTTTCCGTGTATATGCAAATCATCAGTCGAGGTGGAAAAGAAGATCGAGGTCGGTCGAAACGGGGCTGTTATCGGGGTTCGTTTCCATGATGTCAGCCATGAAATCCCACCATTTGCGGTTTATCGCGGTGTCCGCGCCTTTCGCCCAAAGTTCCTCGTCCTCTATCTCGATGTAGCCGAAAAGCGTGAGCGTTTCCTTGTCGAGATAGATTGAGTAGTTTTTGCCGCCGTGCTCGTGGATCATGTCCTTCATTTCCTGCCACAACTCGTTGTGACGTTTCTCGTACTCCTTTTCCTGTCCCGGATAGAGTTTCATTTTAAATCCCTTGTGTATCATGTGTATTCCTCCTTAAATTTTATTTTTCGTTATTATGATTTGGGGGTATAAAACCCTTCCGACGCCTTCGGCGCCACCTCCCCTAGTAGGGGAGGCTCACGTAATGCGGCACTCGCCGTATGGCTCCCCTATTAGGGGAGCTGTCACACGAAGTGTGACTGAGGGGTTTTCGGACAAACACAATTCGCCCCTACGTATGACCCCCTCTGTGAGGGGTCTCATGAGTTTTATCCCATTTTTTTATGCGCCTCGATTGCTATCGCACATTCAAGGCGTTTTTTCTGAAATTCGCAGCCGAGCTCGTAGGGCTTATTTATATCGCCGTTAAAGTTATACGCGTTAGCGGAGCAGCCGCCGCTGCAATAAAATTTGGCGAAACAGTCCTTGCACTTCTCCTTCGTGTACACGTTCGAGCGTTCAAATTCGGAGCGTATGTCCTCGTCAAGCGTACCGTTGTACACGTTTCCCATCTTGTAGTCCTCGTTGCCGACAAATTGGTGGCACGGGTAAATGTCGCCCGACGGCGCGACCGCGAGGTACTCGTGACCCGCGCCGCAGCCCGACAGACGCTTTATCGCGCACGGTCCCTGGTCGAGGTCAACCATGAAGTGGAAGAAGTTAAAGCCCCTGCCCTCGTCGTAACGCTTTACGTATTCCTCGCAAAGCTTGTCGTACTCGGCGCATATCTTTTCGACGTGTTCGGGCTTTAACGCATAATCCTCGTCGTATGGCGCGACGACCGGCTCGACGCTCGTCTGTTTAAAGCCGAGGTCGGCGAGGTGCAGAACGTCCTTCGCGAAATCGAGATTGTAAGCCGTGAACGTACCGCGTACGTAGTAGTTATCCTGATTGCGGCTCTCGGCAAGCTTTCGGAATTTCGGCACTATCGCGTCATACGAGCCGCTGCCGTCAACGCGGCGGCGGACGCGGTCATTCGTTTCCTTCGTGCCGTCTATCGAAAGTACGACGTTCGACATATTCTCGTTTATGTACTTCATCATGTCGTCGTTTAAGAGTATGCCGTTTGTCGTGATTGTAAATCGGAAATTTTTACCGTGCTTTTCGCCCTGCTCGCGGGCGTAGTCGGTAATCTCCTTCACGACTTCAAAATTCATCGTCGGCTCGCCGCCGAAGTAGTCGATCTCTATATTGCGGCGGCTAGCGCTGTTCGCGATTACGAAATCGATCGCCTTTTTACCCGTTTCCGCGCTCATAAGACTTCTGCCGCCGTGGAACTCACCCGTGTCGGCGAAACAGTATTTACAGCGCAGGTTGCAGTCGTGCGCTATGTGCAGGCAGAGAGCCTTGACGATCGAGCCCTTGTTCCAGTTTTTCGCGAACTTTTCGTACGTGTCCTCGCTGAAAAGCTGACCCGCCCTGTAAAGCGAGCAGATCTCCGCGTAGCACTCGTCTATTTCACCATCGGAATACTTGTCCGCCATCGCCTGTTTCACGTATTCGGGGCATTCTCTCTCCGGCGTGAACGGCTCGAATATGCAGTCAAGCATATCGTACATCACGTCGTCCGCTATGTGTACCGCGCCGGAATAAACGTCCATGACTATATTCATCCCGAGCTGTTTAAACTTATGTATCACCTGTAAAAAACTCCTTTATCCAAAACGTTCACGAAACGCGTGAACCGATTTTACGCGCCGTTAAACAGAAAATCACCGACCGCATAGCCGATGATTTTGTTTGTTCAGTTCTGTGCGCTTTCGCACTTCTGGTTGGCAACCGTGCAGGACGTCTTGCAAGCCGACTGACATGAAGTCTGGCACTCGCCGCATCCGCCGTGTACCGCGCTTGACTTAAGATTTGCGCTGTTTAATGTTGTAACGTGTTTCATTGAAATATCCTCCGTGTCTGTTTTATTTCCATATACGGATATTTTACCATATTATGATAAAAAAGTCAATAGCGCGATAAATTTTACTTGTTGCCTATTATGCAGCCCAGCATAGCCGCGCCGAATATTCCCGCAGTTACCGCCGCGGTGTGGGCGGTAAAGCATATCCCGCCGTTTAAAACCATTGCGAGCGCGAGCAGCGCGCAGACGTATATCAGCGCGGCGAGCAGCACGTGTATAAGACGTTTGCAGTCGGCGGCGCGGGCTATTATTACCGCCCCCAAAAGCATACCGAGTATTACCGCCGCATACGAACCTATGTTTATCACGTTCTGCCCTATTCCCGTAAGATTTTCCAAAAGCGACAGGACAAATAAAACCACTACGGCGAACAGAATTGACGCGATCGCACCCTTTACGACTGTTTTTATATTCACGGACATAAAAAAACCTCCTTAATATATCTCGATACAAATATATTAAGGAGATTTCTTTTATATTCCCTTAAATCAGTCCTTCGCGGGATTTACCGTTCTTATGGAGTCGCGCTCCATTTTGATAACGCTCTTCTCATCCTGCGTGCCGATATTGCCCGTTTCTATCCAGACAAACTCGTCCTTTATTTTGCTGACCTTACCGCATATGCCGCCGATCGTGACAACCTTGTCGCCGACCTTCAGCGCGTTAAGCATAGCCTTTGCCTCTTTCTCGCGCTTTCTCTGCGGTCTTATCATCATAAAGTAAAGAAGAACGATAATAAGCACAAACGGCAGAAAGCTCATAATCATTCCCATTACGGTGTTACCCTGCTGAGGCTGCTGCTGCGCCGCCGGAGCCTGCTGTTCCGTGGTCGCGGCGGTATTCTGCTGCGCCGCCGTATCGGCTGTTTCGCCTTCCGCAAATACGACTGTTTCCAAGATATTCATGTTTTACTCTCCTTCAAATTTATTTCTTTTGTATTGTACCATGTATTTCCTTATATTGCAAGTATTTTATAAAATTTTATGTAAGAGAGCGAATGTGCCGCGCCATTTCGACAAGTTCCTCACCCTCGGCTATAAGCGAGCCGTGTTCCTTCACAAACACGTGCTTTAGGGGATTGTATGACATTTCGTCCGCAAACTCATTTACAAGGTCTATCGAACGTCTGTACTCATCCTCGTTTCTCATCGCAAGGCAGAAGGCTTTGTCCAGCCTGTAAAGAGCGCCGCCGTAAAGAATTTCATCGGTAAGACGCTTTAGCGACATACACGCGTTGTCAAATTCCGAAAAACGAAAGACAACATATCTCGTTTTCTCCCGCTTTTCGGGGGATTTAAGCCGCGCCGTGACCTTGACGCTGCGTTTAAATTCTTCAAGCGCGAGTCTCTGCGCCGCGCCCATTTTGCTCACAACAAGCGTTATGCCGTCCTTAAACGGCGTCGCCTCGACGACAACCTGTCCGTTATAAGGATTAAAGCCCGTTTCGTCGCGTATCATTTCCATTATATTGAAAAGTAGGCTGTGGAGTTCCTTGCTGTTCGGTCCGAGAGCGTTTATATCAATATTGTAATCCGACAAATCCGTCGGAGAAAGAGTCACCACTATTCTGTCCTTGTTAATTTTTTCTATTTTCAAAACATTCACCTGCCTTTGATGATTATATTCTATTATACTATATAAATTGTGTTTTGGGAATACCTTTTTTCGATTTTTGTCAAATAAAATTTTTGCCATATGGGTATATTTAAGGAAATTCGGGAAACAATACTTTATATCAAACCAAGCATTGGAGGAACATATTATGCAAAATAACGAAGAAAAGAAAAATAAAAGACTTCCGGCGTTCTATATAGCCCTGTGCTGCTGTGTGCTGATGATAGGCGTAGCCGGATTTATAACCGAAAAGCATACGGAGGATACGGAAACCGTTACGGTAGGCGACGCATCGACCGAAAACGGCGACACCGCGCCCGTATTTTCGGGCGAGCTCCCCGAGGACGTGAGCTTGTCTCTCGCGGAGATAACTCCGCAGCCCGCGCCCGAGCCGACGGCAGAACCCGCAGTGGAAGAAACAACCGCCGAGGAAGTGCCTGCTCCCGCAGACGAGGTTATGGATTATGCCGTTGACAATCCCGATGTTACGGACGAGTCGATTATGGTAACGAACGACCTGCCCGCGTTTATCATGCCGGTAAACGGCGAGGTACTGGAGCCGTACACCGACGTGCTTGCCTACAACCACGCGCTTGACGACTGGAGAGCGCACGGAGGAGTGGACATAGCCGCCGAAAAAGGCTGCTCCGTCGCGTCCGCCGCGTCGGGCGAAATTGAGAGAGTGTACGACAACGCTATGGGCGCGTGCGTCGAAATATCGCACCCCGCGGGATTTGTGACGCGTTACATGGGGCTTGAAACCGCCGAAAACCTCACCGAAGGCAGAACGGTTGAGTCCGGCGAGGTAATAGGCACGGTCGGCGACTGCGCCGCCGAAAACGTCGAACAGCCGCATCTCCATTTTGAAATGGAAAAGGACGGCGTTCCCGTAAACCCCACCGATTTCCTTCCTCACTAAAGAAATATAAAGGCGACCCCCTCGCTCGGAGGGGGTCGTTATTTTTACGCGTTCTGTTTTGTGTAGTTGAGCAGTCCGCCGGCGTAGAGCATTTCCTTCTGTCTGTCGGAAAAGTCCGCGTTGAGGTTGAAATCAAAGCCCTTTGTAACGTCCGTCGCCTTGATTACTTTTCCCGCCGCGATCTGCTTGCCTATATTTTCAATCTTTATTTCGTCCGTTTGGTCTATCCTGTCGTAGTCCGCCTCGTTTATGAACGTCAGCGGCACAATTCC
>CANQIP010000053.1 GCA_947623955.1 uncultured Clostridia bacterium
TTTCGGACACTGCGTCAATCGTCTGTTCCGACAGACTGAATTTTTCGCTGCGATTGCTTACCATACCTGTTTCTCCTGACGGTTAATCTTTAAGTGCGGCGTCCATCCAGTCACAGGACGGCATAAAGCTCCTGTCCGTATATGCGTCGTCCGCCACATCCGAAAGATTTTTTACCGTAATGTCCTGTCCCGACATAACCTGCTCCTGCGTCACCACCACGGACGGGATCTCCATCCACATTCCCGGGTTTTCATAATAGCACTGAGCCGCTTTTATATCGTCATATTGCTCCGCCATTTCCAGAGCCAGCACACGACATGCAAACTCACCGTTTAGCGTCCAGTTGGTCGTGGCGCATGCCTTCCAGTTTTTGCCTTCCGCCATAAGCCCTATATCCTCGTCACAAATATCTACCGATACCATGGGAATGTCGCTGTCCAATTCCCGCAGTGCCTGATACACGCCCCTTGCATATGTGTCATAGCAGCACCATATTGCGTCTATTTCGCCGTCATTGTATTTTCCGATAATGTTCTTTGCCGTTTCCTGCATGGAGGATACCGGGTTTAAGTGATCCTCGGGAGCTATCTGCTCCAGCGTCTTTATCCGTCCATCCGTTTCGTAAGGCTCATAGCCGACCTGACGGCGGTCAAAAGCGGCGATATAGTTTTCCTCCTGTACCTGCAGGATATTGACCGGTTCATTTTTAGCCGATTTGTCCGGACACCTGGCAAGGATCTCCTCTACCAGTGCCGACGCAAGTCCCGAATCCTGCTGGAACGTCTGAACCACGCCGTCAATCGTTTTCGTTTCCCCGTTTTCATCTTTGAAGGTTGTGTCAAAGGTCGCTATTTTTAAATTCGGGTATTCTTCCAGCACGTCCGTCAGAAACTCCCACGCGTAATCTTCTCCGCCGTGTGACACAAGCAGTCCGTCATAGCCGTCTTTTGCGCACTGTAAAATTCTGTTTTTCCATTCCTCGTCGCTGTCCTCACAGAAAAAAGTGTCAGCCTCCATGCCGAGTGCTTCCGCCGTCTTTGTAAACGACTCCGACCACAGCTCAAAAATCGGCGAGGAGGACATATACATGATATACGCTACTTTTTTCCCTTCCACAGGATTGTTTTCCTTTGCGCCGCAGCCCGCAAGACAAGCTGTTATCAGAGCGACCGTCATAAGTAATGTAATGATTTTTTTCATTTCCAAGCTCCTTTATGGTTATTTAATTATAAAAGCCCCTTATCCCTTGCCAGGTTTTCAATGCTCCTGTCGTAGGTTGCCTCCGCCTCTTTTGAAAAGAAACAGCCCGGGACGCCCTCATTGTTGTCACGGTGATGCGCCACACACGCGCAGCATTTCCCGTGACGCGGGCAGTCATATGTACACGGGCAGGGTCTGTTGTTGTCACAAGCGTTCATAAATAATCCCTCCTAACTTTTTCATATATAGTAATTTTGTTCCACTTCCACACAATATAACACAGCAATATTACGAATAGTGAAAAATTGTCGGATTTAAATATATTATATACCAATATTCGTATCTTTGCAATAGAGATTTTTCGCAAATCTCTTCTTCGATTACATTTCCCGCCGCCTTGCAATTTCCGCCGAAGTGATGTATAATACCAAAGAAGGGGGAATTTTTATGAAAAGATTTACATTAGGTTTTATCATAGGCGGTATTGTCTGTTCCGCGCTGACGGGGTTTGCGGTCGAGTACGCTGTTACGGCGAACCCGTTCCCGATTAAGGTTGACGGTGCTGTCAAATCAATCGAAGGCTACAATATAAACGACAGCACATATTTTAAATTGCGCGACATTGCCGACGCGGTAGGCGGCTTTACGGTCGGTTTTGTGAATAATACAATCACAATCAGCACGCAAGTCGAGCCGTCCGAACAGCCGCCGGAAACGGCAAACGACGATGAACCGATTATAATCCACGAGGGCGAGGTATCACAGAGAAGATTTGCAAGAGAAGGCGACACCGTTATAAAAGCGGACGGCACGGAGGTAGTGCTGAAAAAAGGGGCGCACGGCATTTTAGGTGAAGGACAGGGCGTTGCGCCGGATCTCGGTTTGGAAACCCCGACAGGCGGTAACAGAAGGGTTCAAACAGACAGAGTGTTTTCAGGTTTGACAGACTTTAAGGACTCAACGGGTAAATCTGTTGTAAATGCACGTTATTATGTCAATAAATTAACAGGAGAAGGTCATTGGGGTTCGGAATGGATGGCTATGACTTCAGAGCCGACAACAGAGGGTACATTTAATTACCGGTTGTCTGAGGATAAAAATTGGATATGGATGGAGGCTTTAGGTTGGTGGGTACCAATGTATGCTCAGGAGCCAACAGAGGCAGAATTACAGACAATACGTGACGTAAACGGTTTGAATTAAGGTGTGCTGCCTTTTGCGGCGTGATGTATGACCCCCTCTGTGAGGTGAACGACGCTTTAGCGTCGTTCACCTCACAGAGGAGGTCTTTATGATTTCACGGGCATTATTTTTACGCCGTTTGCAGCAGCTGTTCGTTCTCGTATTCGTGCTGAACGGACAGTTCGCGGTACGTCGTCATAATCACCGCGGCGGAGATTGCGAATGTCAGTATGTCCGACACGGGCATGGAATAGAGAACGCCGTCAAGTCCGAAATATACGGGCAAAAGCAGCGCGAAACCCACGCCGAAAACTATCTCTCTTACCATCGAGAGCATCGTTGACGCGACCGCCTTACCCATTGCCTGCAGAAATATAAACGCGGCTTTGTTTACGCACGCGAAAATCATCATGCACAGGTAGATACGAAACGCCTTTACAGCAAAATCGGTGTAGTACGCGCTCTCGTTTGCCGCGCCGAATACCATGATAAGCTGACGCGGGCAAAGCTCGGCTATCATAAGCGCGACTGCTCCGACAGCCGCCTCGCATACGAGCAGCATGGTAAACAGCTTTTTCACTCTTGCCTTCTCGCCCGCGCCCATGTTAAAGCCGACTATCGGTATACAGCCCGCAGCCATGCCGACAACGACCGATATTACAATCTGGAAAAATTTCATCACTATTCCAACGACAGCCATAGGTATCTGCGCGTACTGCGGCTGCGAGAAAATCTCGTCGAGCGCGCCGTATTTGCGTATCATGTTGTTAATCGCAGCCATTGCCGCGACGAGTGAAATCTGCGACAGAAAGCTGCAAATTCCCAAGGGTATTATTTTGCCTATCACGCGTATGCTCAGTTTGAAGCTGCGTTTTTCGAGTTTTACGGATTTTGTGTGAACGAGGTACCACACCGCAAGCGCGGCAGTCACAATCTGTCCCGCGACCGTCGCGACAGCCGCGCCCATCATTCCCCATTTGAATATGAATATAAAAATCGGGTCGAGGATAATATTTATAACCGCGCCAGCGAGCGTCGATACCATCGCGAATTTCGGGCTGCCGTCGGAGCGTATGACAGGGTTCATCGCCTGTCCGAACATGTAAAACGGTATGCCGAGCGTGATGTAGAAGAAATATTCCTTTGAATATTCAAACGTTTCGGCGTTGACCGTGCCGCCGAACGCGGTGACTATCGCGTTTTGGAATATGAGGTAAACAATACACAGGGCAATGCCGCTTATCACGGACAGTACGACCGAGTTTCCGATACTCTTTTCCGCGTCGGATTTGTTCTGTCTGCCAAGACACAGGCTCACAAACGCGCAGCAACCATCGCCTATCATTACGGCTATTGCGAGCGCGATAACCGTAAGCGGGAACACGACGGTATTCGCGGCGTTTCCGTACGAGCCGAGATAATCGGCATTGGCTATAAATATCTGGTCAACAATATTGTAAAGCGCGGCGACGAGCAGCGATATTATACACGGAACGGCGTATTTCCTCATAAGCGTTCCGACCTTTTCCGCTGCGAGATAATTTGATTGTTCCATTATTTGTTCTCCTTTCATTGTGCAAAAAAATAAAACGACACGTAAATCCATCCGGATTTACGCGCCGTTTCGCTACACGATGTATTTATATTTTAACACGCG
>CANQIP010000054.1 GCA_947623955.1 uncultured Clostridia bacterium
CAGCTCATAAACGGCGTTAATATAATCGTCATTTTACGGTCGCGCTCACTCGGCAGCGTGCGCGTCGCCATTACGGCGGGTACGGAGCAGCCGAAACCTATGAGCATCGGTACAATGCTCCTGCCCGACAGTCCTATTTTGCGCAAAAGCTTATCCATAAAGAACGCCACGCGCGCTATGTAGCCGCTGTCCTCCAAAAGTGAGAGGAAGAAGAACAGCGTCACTATTATCGGCAGGAACGACAGCACGCTGCCCACTCCCGCGAAAATTCCGTCCGTTATCAGTCCGCGTATAACGCCGCTGACGTTCACGCTTTCGAGCGCGTTTTCGGTAATTGCGGCGAGCGCGTCAATACCCGACTCCATCAGCGATTGCAGCCACGCGCCAATCACGCCGAACGTCAGGTAAAACACGAGCGCCATTATTATTATAAACATCGGTATCGCGGTGTATTTGCCCGTCAGTATGCGGTCTATTACCTCGCTCCTTTTGTGTTCCTTGCTCTCCTTTGGCTTTATTACGCACGCGGCGCACAGATTTTTTATAAACGAGAAACGCATATCGGCTATCGCGGCGCTGCGGTCAAGTCCGCGCTCCTTCTCCATTTGAAGGATTATGTCCTCGATTATCGCCTTTTCGCGGTCGTCAAGCTTCAGCTGTTCCATTATAAGGCTGTCGCCCTCAACGAGCTTGCTTGCCGCAAAGCGAACGGGTATGCCCGCGCTCTCGGCGTGGTCGTCTATGAGGTGCATTATCGCGTGAAGGCATCGGTGGAGCGCGCCGCTGTGATCGGCAGCGTCGCAGAAATCCTGTCTGCCCGGTTTCGCGTTGTGCTTCGCGACGTATATCGCGTGGTCGATAAGCTCGCCCACACCCTGATTTTTCGCAGCCGATATAGGCACGACCGGCACGCCTAAAATGTCCTCCATTGTGTTTATATCGACGCTGCCGCCGTTGCCGACGACCTCATCCATCATATTGAGCGCGACTACCATCGGCACGTCCATCTCGAGCATCTGCATCGTGAGGTACATGTTGCGCTCGATATTCGTCGCGTCAACTATATTTATTATAGCCGTAGGCTTATCCTGCATCACGAAATTGCGCGACACTATTTCCTCGCTCGTGTACGGCGACATCGAGTATATGCCCGGGAGGTCGGTCACGAGCGTGTTCGGGTGTCCTTTTATTACGCCGTCGCGTCGGTCTACCGTTACGCCGGGGAAGTTGCCGACATGGCGGTTCGAGCCGGTAAGCTGGTTGAAAAGCGTGGTTTTGCCGCTGTTCTGGTTGCCGACGAGGGCGTATGTAAGCGTCGCGCTGTCGGATAGCGGCTTGCCGTTTCTTGCGCGGTAGGACGCTTTTTCACCGAGTTTCGGGTGGTACTTTACGCGTCTGTCTCTGCCGTCCTTCCTGCCCGTGCGTTCCTCAATGGGCGTTACGTCAATCTGTTCCGCGTCGGCGAGACGCAGCGTAAGCTCGTAGCCGTGAATGCTCAGCTGTATCGGGTCGCCCATAGGCGCGAGCTTTACGAGCGTCACCTGCGCGCCGGGTATAACGCCCATGTCGAGGAAGTGCTGCCTGAGCGCGCCTTCCCCGCCTACTCTCTCTATGACGGCGCTTTCGCCTTTTTTTAATTCCTTTAACGTCATATGCTGCTCCTTGTGGTTGGTGATGTGTTATATGTTTACGGGCGACCGCAAGGGTCGCCCCTACGGAAGGCTCCCCTATTAGGGGAGCTGTCACACGTAGTGTGACTGAGGGGTTTTTACGAAACAACCAAACCCCTCCGACGCCTTCGGCGCCACCTCCCCTAGTAGGGGAGGCTCACGGTCAATATTAGTGTACCATTTTTTCTGCTCGGTATCAAGTCCCAAATTACACGTAAGCAAAAAAATACCGCCCCGGTATGACCGAGGCGGCGATAAATTC
Organism: uncultured Clostridia bacterium; assembly: GCA_947623955.1. Classification (GTDB taxonomy): domain Bacteria; phylum Bacillota; class Clostridia; order UBA1381; family UBA1381; genus Hominilimicola. The sequence continues at coordinate 1,933 of CANQIP010000054.1, forward strand.
AAAATCAATCGGCATAAACGCTGCACTGCGTCTTATCTCTGCCCTTTCTTTCAAACTTTACCTTACCGTCGATAAGAGCGAAAAGCGTATCGTCGCTGCCCTTTCCGACGTTGTTGCCGGGATGGATCTTCGTTCCTCTCTGTCTTACAAGAATGTTGCCGGCAAGTACGAACTGACCGTCGGCTCTCTTCGCACCGAGTCTCTTGGACTCACTGTCACGGCCGTTCTTTGTGCTACCCATACCTTTTTTATGAGCCATTTAAAACACCTCGTTTCCCAGTAAATAATCGTGTTTGAACTTACGCGTTGATCTTTGTTATTTCAACCTTTGTAAAGGGCTGTCTGTGACCCTTCTTGGTACGCTCGTTCTTCTTTCTCTTCATTTTGAAAACGTAAATTTTCTTAGCCTTACCGTTCTTAAGTACCTTCGCCTCAACGGTAGCTCCTTCCACTGTCGGAGCGCCTACCTTTACATCGTCGCCTTCGCCCGCCATGAGCACCGTGTCGAATGTAACGGTATCGTTTTCCTCTGCGTCAAGCTTTTCGATAAAGAGCGTGTCGCCCTCCGATACCTTGTACTGCTTTCCGCCCGTTACGATAATTGCGTACATAGTTGCACCTCCTTATTTTATAATGGAGACTCGCTATTAAGGTATTGCATGGCAATTTAAGACCTTTTCTATGCGGTCACTCGGGTATTTTAACACAAACAAGCCGTGTTGTCAAGTGTTTTTTTACTCGTCCTTTACATTTATCAGAACGCCCACCGACGGCTTGGGGTAAACGCTCACCGTCATTTCCGGCAGCCACTCGCCGACAGCCGTTATGTTGCGTATCTGGTCGACCTTTACAGCGTTTAAGATGAACATAATGTCGCTCTCGCCGTTCTTTACGCGGTTAAAGCACGAGTTGTAGCTGCGCGACTTATGTACGTACTCGTCGTACTCTTCCTCGTCAACGTGCAGAACCTCGTCGATTACAAGCTTGTTGAGCGCGACGATGTCGAGGTGGCAGTATTCCTTCGACATCTCGGGGTATACCTCTTTTTTGATATAGTCGTCGTCGGTCAAAATCATGCGGTAGAAATAGTTGCCGCCGCAGTACGCCGAAATTCTCGTTTCGTTCTTTACCGTGACTATCTGCTTAATCATCGTCTGCAAAAGCTCCTCGTCGGTGCTGTCAACGATTATTTTCTCGACCTTAAAGTGATCCTGCGAGTTCGCTATGAACATCGCCTCGCTGAACTTTCTCGGCGTCTTTACCGCCCTGTGCACGGGGAGCATCACAAGTCCGTCCGACTTGGAGTTTGACAGCGATACCATAGCGTAATTGTACGCCTCCCCGCCCGTGTGGTTCGGGTTGTTCGCTTTCATGTAGTTCCTGTACTGCAAACACGTCTCGTAACGCGTCTGACCGTCCGTGATGTAAAGCGGCATATCCTTAAATTGGTCAACGATAAAGTCTATCGTCTGCTTGTCGGAAATTATCCACAATCTCTGATGAATGTTCTCACCCGACTTCTCGACCGACGAAAATTCAACGTCCGGCTTTTCCTCATGTATTTTCGTCATGAGGTTGTAAAGTTCTTTTTCCTTCTCGACGTACAGGCAGTTTATAAGGCTCAGGTCAGCGTTTGTAGCCGCGAGCAGCTCGTAACGGTCGCCCATAGATACCTCGTGCGGCTTTTCGCACGGCATTATAACGCCGCTGCCGTAATCCTTAAGCTCCACGAGCGCAACAAAGCTTGCGTTCGAGTACTGCGTGCCGCCGACGTCAATGGTCTGCTCGTACATATAAATTACCGGCTCTTTGTCGCGCACGAGTATATCATTCTCTATCCATGTGTACAGATGATTTTTCGCTCTTGTGAATATATTATCCTCGTGCGTGTCCTCCGCCGTCTTTCTGCCTGTGAACAGTCTTACCGAATTGTACGGGCTCTTTTCGTAGAAGGCGTCCTTGTC
>CANQIP010000055.1 GCA_947623955.1 uncultured Clostridia bacterium
ATATTTGTTGTGACGCTGCCGATAAACCGACAGATACTTTTAAACGCGATAGAAACGTTCGTCGGAATGATAGAGCGAACAAAGCACCGCAAACAGCGAACCGACGAGGAAAAGCAGATAATAGACAGCGCGAAGGCGTATCTGATGGAGAACCATGCCATGACGGAGGATGCGGCTCACCGCTTTATACAAAAGCGAAGTATGGACACGGGCGCGAAATTTATAGATACGGCGAGACAGATATTGGGCATATAAAAAATTCACAGGGGTGGTTATATGAATAAATTCAAATTCACAAAGATGCACGGCGCGGGCAACGACTACATATACGTCAACTGCTTTGAGGAAAAAGTGGAGGATATAAACGCGACCGCGAAAAAGGTAAGCGACCGCCATTTCGGAATAGGTTCTGACGGTCTTGTTTTGATTTGCCCGTCCGACAAGGCGGATTTCCGTATGGATATGTATAACAGCGACGGCTCGCAGGCTGAAATGTGCGGCAACGCGACGCGCTGCGTGGGTAAGTACGTTTACGACAGAGGTCTTACCGATAAGACGCGTGTGACGCTTGAAACGCTCGCGGGAATAAAAATTCTCGACCTTAACGTGAAAGAAGGCAAGGTGGAGAGCGTGACGGTGAACATGGGAAGCCCCGAACTTGTGCCGAAGAACATACCGATCGACTCCGACAAGGAACGCTTTATAAGCGAGGACGTGGAGGTTCTCGGTAAGACGTACAAGGTTACGGGCGTGTCAATGGGCAACCCGCATGCCGTGACTTTTATCGACGATACGGACAGTCTCGAAATAGAGAAAATAGGGCCGCACTTTGAAAATCACAAGCTGTTTCCGAAACGCATCAACACCGAGTTTGCGCAGATAGTTGACAGGCGCACGATAAAGATGCGCGTGTGGGAGCGCGGCGCGGGAGAGACGCTCGCCTGCGGCACGGGCGCGTGCGCGACGCTTGTCGCGGCGTATTTGAACGGTCTTACGGATAATGAGGCAGACCTCGTTCTTCTGGGCGGCACGCTGCATATAAAGTACGACGAAAACGAAAACGCCGTGTATATGACGGGCCCCGCCGCGTTTGTGTTCGACGGGGAAATTGAGGTGTAATATTACCGTCGTAGGGGCGAACCGTGTTCGCCAGTTAGCCTCCCTTGTCAAAGGGAGGGGGACCGCCGAAGGCGGTGGAGGGATTCATTGTAAAAATCGAAAAAGAATCCCCCAGTCACGCTACGCGTGACAGCCCCCTTTGACAAGGGGGCCTCACGTAGGGGCGGTCATCGGCCGCCCGCAAATGATGTAAAAAATTCAAATCAATATATGAAAGGAACAAATAACAATGGCAAAGATAAACGACAATTACTTAAAACTCCCGGGAGCGTATCTTTTTTCGACCGTAGCGCGCAAGGCGGAGGAATTTGCGGCGGCGCACCCCGACAGAGAACTCATCAAAATGAGCATAGGCGACGTGACAAAGCCGCTTACGCCCGCAGTCATAAAGGCAATGAAAGCCGCGGCTGACGAAATGGGTACTGCCGAGGGTTTCCACGGCTACGGCCCCGAGCAGGGCTACGACTTCCTGCGCTCGAAGATAGCCGAGTGCGACTACAAATCACGCGGTATAGACATAGACATCAGCGAAATATTCGTTTCCGACGGCGCAAAGTCGGACTGCGGCAACATCGGCGACATCTTCTCGGTAGACAACAAGGTAGCGGTGTGCGACCCCGTATACCCCGTGTACGTTGACACGAACGCGATGGCGGGACGCGCGGGCGACTATGTGGGCGAGCATTGGAGTAACCTTTACTACATGCCCTGCACCGAGGAAAACGGCTTTATGCCCGAGCTGCCAAAGGAAAAGGTTGACATAATTTACCTTTGTTTCCCGAACAACCCCACGGGCGTGGCGGCGACAAGAGAACAGTTAAAGCCTTGGGTCGGGTACGCGAAGGAGAACGGCGCGGTAATTCTTTACGACAGCGCATACGAGGCGTTTATCACAAACCCCGACGTTCCCCACAGTATATACGAGATCGATGGCGCGAAGGAAGTAGCGATCGAGTTTCGGAGTTTCTCCAAGACTGCGGGCTTTACCGGTACGCGCTGCGCGTACACCGTTGTGCCGCACACGCTTAAAATTGACGGCACAGAGCTCAACTCGCTTTGGAACCGCCGTCAATGCACAAAGTTTAACGGCGTGCCTTACGTGATCCAGCGCGCAGCGGAGGCTGTGTACAGCGAGGACGGCAGGCGCGAAACAAAGGCGGCAATCGCTTACTACCTCGAAAACGCGAAGATTATCCGCGCCGCGCTCACCGAGGCGGGTCTTACCGTATACGGCGGCGAGAACGCGCCTTACATATGGGCGAAAACGCCTGACGGCTTAAAGTCGTGGGAATTCTTCGATAAAATTCTCGACGAGGCGGGCGTTGTAACGACCCCGGGCAGCGGTTTCGGACCGAGTGGCGAGGGCTATGTGAGACTCACGGCGTTCTCGACAAAGGAAAATACCATAAAAGCCATGGAAAAAATCAAGGCAATTTTGTAAAATATCTCAGTAGACATAA
>CANQIP010000056.1 GCA_947623955.1 uncultured Clostridia bacterium
CCGCGAGATTTACGGACGTCGTGGTTTTCCCCACCCCGCCCTTTTGGTTCGTTATCGCTATTATTTTGGTCATGTTTATCTCCGTAAATTGTTTTGTTAATTTTTTGATATAGGTAACATCCTGAGAATATTATACCATAAATGATTTATTTGTAAATGTTTCACGTGAAACAAATTAAAATTTAATATTGATGTAATATTTGAAAAATGTATATTTTGGTATGTTGGGTGAATAATAAGAAAAAGCGCAAGGCCCCTTGTCAAAGGGGGCTGTCACGCGCAGCGTGACTGGGGGATTCTTTTTTGAGTTTTTATAATGAATCCCTCCACCGCCTTCGGCGGTCCCCTCCCTTTGACAAGGGAGGCAGACGGGCGCACATCGTGAGCCTCCCCTATTAGGGGAGGTGTCGGCGCGTGCTATTGCGCAGCAATAGCCAGCAAAGCCGACGGAGGGGTTTTGAAAATTGTCAAAAACAAACCCCTCAGTCACACTGCGTGTGACAGCTCCCCTAGTAGGGGAGCCATACGGCGCCATCTATCAAAAAGGAGGAAATCATGTTATTTGAAAAATTCGTAAACTACGCCTTATTCCGCACGGTGCCGTCGAAAAAGGGGTTCGTGCTGACGGAAAGCGGCGAGGACGGCACAAAAAAGCAAAGCACGGAAAACGACATGATTTCCGCCGACATAGACGTAAACTTCAAATACGTAAAAGAACGTTTTAACTACCCCGTCAACAACGATATTGTGATACGCAAAATCGAGCTTAAACAGGAAAAGCGCGCGTTTGTCGTGTTCATAGACGGCATGGTCGACACCGAATTTGTGAACGACAACATCATACAGTCGCTGCAGACAATGCCGTATGTGACGTTTTCAAAGCTGAAAAGCGGCGAGGACGTGATCGGTGAAAAATTCATATCGCACTCGCAGCTTAACATCGTGACGAAGATGGACGACGTTATGACCGAGGTAAATTTCGGCAGCTGCGCGCTGTTTGTCGACGGCGTTGCGAAAGCGTTTGTGATGGACGTGAGGAGCTGGGATCACAGGAGCATCGAAAAATCCGAAAACGAAAAGTCGATATACGGCCCGCAGGAGGCGTTCGGCGAAATGCTCCGCGCCAACACCGTGCTTGTGCGTAAAATTATAAAGGACGAGCATCTTATCGCCGAGGGCGTGACGATAGGAGAAAAGAGCAAGACGCGCGGCGTGCTGCTCTACATTTCCGACATCGCGAACCCAAAGCTTGTGGACGAGGCGCGGAAAAGAATTGACGGCATAAAAATGGATTATGTCATTTCAATCGAGGAGGTCGCGCTGATGATAGAGGAAAACACGTTCACCGCGACGAACCATTTCCTCCACACCGAGCGACCCGACCGCGTTGCCCGCGCGCTGACGCAGGGGCGCGCCGCGCTCTTATTAAACGGCAGCCCGCAGGCTCTAATAATGCCGACGAATATATTCGAGCTTACGCACGCCGTGTCGGACGACTATTTGAGAGTGCCTTACGCGAACATGGCGCGGCTCGTGCGCGGGGCGGCTCTCATGCTGTCAATGCTTTTGCCCGCGCTGTACCTCGCGATAACGCTGTTTCATCAGGAGGTCATACCGACGTACCTGCTCTACTCGATAAGCGCGGCGCGTGAGAGCGTGCCGTTTCCGAGTGTGCTGGAACTTTTGCTCATGGATTTTTCGTTCGAGATGATACGCGAGGCGGGAATACGTATGCCCGGACAGATAGGCTCGACGCTCGGCATCGTCGGCGGTCTTATACTCGGTCAGGCTGCCGTGAGCGCGAAGATAGTCAGTCCTATTATGATTATCGTTATTGCGATAACCGGTATAGGCTCGTTCGCGACGAGCGACTATTCGCTTAGCTGGAGCTTTAGGATTTTAAAGCTGATTTTTATTGTGTTCGCCGCGTCAACGGGTTTTTACGGCATCGCGATAGGACTTTTTATATACGCGCTGAGCCTTGGCGCGCAAAAGAGTTTCGGCGTACCGTTCCTGTCGCCGCCGTTTAGGGTGCGCAGCAAAAGCTCGTCAACGCTGCTGTTCGTGAACCCAATATGGCGCAGGGAGAAACGCCCCGGATTTTTACACGCGCAGCAAAAGACCTCCGAGCCGAATATAAGCAGGCAGTGGACGGAAGAACAGTAAGAAAATGTTTCACGTGAAACAACAGAGAGGGATTTATGATTGCAAGAAAAGAACTGACGCTTTTGACGGTAACGGCTATCATGGCGAAAATGGTGCTCGTGTTCCCGAAACTGCTGCTATCGAACAGCGGCAGCGCGGCGTGGATACAGGTAATATATAACGTGCTGTGCGCGGCGGCTGTGTTCGCCGTCATATCGTGGCTTTACGTGAGCGACAAAAACGTTATCGAAATGGCGGGCGCGATAGGCGGAAAGTGGCTCAAAATACCGACGGGACTTGTAGTGTTTGCGGTGTTTATGATAAATTTCGCGCTTATCATACGCGTGTTCCCCGAAACGGTAAAGACCGTGCTTTTGCAGAATTTCGACACGAACCTCATAACGCTTTTGTTTATGGGCGCGATAGGCGTCGGCGCGGCTCTCGGTATTGAGTCGATCGCGCGCGTGAACTATATATTTATACCGATAATCGGCGTGATACTCGCGCTTTTAATCGTGCTGCTCGTGCCGCACTACAATATCTATAACCTTCTGCCGATACTCGGCACGGGCGCGAAAAAAATCTTCGCCGACGGCTTTCACACCATATCCATTTATTCGGATATGCTGCTTTTAAACATTCTGCTGCCGTACTACAAGGACGCGGGCGAGGCAAAAAAAAGCATACGCGCGGTGTTCCTGATAACCGCGCCCGTGACGGTGCTGATTATTCTCGCGTACTGTCTCGTGTACCCTTACCCCGTGTCGGGCGAGTTTATGATACCGTTTTACCAGCTGGCGCGTATACTGCACCTCGGCGATTTTCTGGGAAGGTTCGAGCCGGTGTTCCAGTTCGCGTGGTCGATACTGCTCCTTTTGTATTCCGCGCTGTACATTTTCGCGCTGTGCCGCGTGTGGCAGACGACGTTCGACCTCGATTTTTACAGACCGCTTGTGTTTCCGGTCGTGATAATAAGCGGTGCGATCTCGCTTTTGCCCGCGACGCTTAACGATATAGTGACGAACGCCGAATTTGAAAACAAGCTCGCGTACCCCGCCGCGTTTTTGCTGCCGGTCATTTTCGGTATCGTGTCGAAAGTGCGCGAGAAAAAACGAAAGGAAAAAAGCGGATGAAAAAAATATTGACGGTTATTTTTGCCGCGGCTGTAATTCTTATGACCGCGTCGTGCAACGGCGTCGAGCCGAACGATCTTTCATATATTGTCGCGCTCGGTATAGACGGCGGTGAAAACGGAAAATATAATATTACTATACAGTACGCAAATCCCGCGCAGATAAGCGGCGGCGAGGAAATAAACATTGATGAAAGCGGCGTTCAGAACGTGACGGTCGAGGCGAGCGATATTTACGAGGCTGTCGCGTCGGCTGATTTGCAGGACAGTAAAAAGCTGTTTTTGTCGCATACGAAGGTGGTAATTTTTTCGCGTTCCGTCGCGGAAGAGGGATTGGAAAACATGTCGGAGATGTTCATTAACAGCGAGGAGCTGCGTCCCGACGTGTACCTCGCCGTGTCGGAGAACGCGCGCGAGTATCTCGAAAGCATGAACCCCGAGAACGAGGCAAATCCCGCGAAGTATTACAAGATGTTTTTCGACAAGGACAAGCTTACCGGTCTGCCGCACGGCACGCTGAAGGTGTTTTTCGACGGTATAGAGACGGGCGAGTACGACACGGTTCTGCCCGTGGTGTCGCCCGACAGCGGAGACGCGAAAAGCGCGGTGTTTAACGGCGGTAAGATGGTCGGCGAGCTTGAGCGCGACGAGACGGAGCTTTACAAATTCCTCGACCGTGATTTCGCGGGCGGCTTTGTTACGCTGCAGAACGAGGACACGCTCCAAAAGCCCGTGACTATAAAGATAGCGCAGAAAAAACAGCCGCGCTATAAGATTGACACGAAGAATAAGTCAATTCATGTCGGTTTGACGCTGAACGGAAGTATTTATTCCGCGCCGCCCGACTACGAGCCGGACGAGAGCGCCGAGGAGTTTGAGCAAAAATGCGAGGAGCATATAAAAAAAGAGAGCGAAACGCTGATGAACAAGGTCACGAGGGAGTATAAGAGCGACATTTTCCACCTTGACGAGCACGCGAAAAAGAATTTTTGGACTTACGGCGATTTTGAACAGTTTAAAAATTCCGTCGATTACAGCGAGTACGCCATAACGGTGGACGTGAAGTTTAATATAAAGAAAACGGGAATGGTGCAGAAGGAGGATTAGGCATGGAAAAGCTGATTTTACTGCCGGTTATCGCGGTGTGTCTGACGCGTACCGCGGGCTACGGCATTTATACCGCGAAGGAGAAAAACGGCGCGGGGTCGGTCGGGCTTTTTGTGATTTTGCTCGCCGCGATAGGCGCGTCGGTGTATTTTCTTATGAGATAGGACTTGCAAACGCCCCGCGTATGTTGTAAAATATAGGCGGGGTGTTTTGTTTTGGAAAAGATACGAGCGTGCTTTTTTACAGGTCACAGGCGGCTGCCCGCCGCGCGGACAGATGAGATAAAAAATTTGATATGGGATGAGGCGGAAAGGCTTATAAACGATTACGACGTGCGCTATTTTATATCGGGCGGTGCGCTCGGTTTTGACACGATAGCCGCCGAAACGGTCGCGGAGCTTAGGGAAGTATATCCGCATATCAGGCTCGTTTTGTACCTGCCGTGTTACGACCAGAGCAAGAGGTGGGATAAAAAGTCGCGGATGCGTTACGACGATATGCTCGACGCCGCCGACGATATTCTCTACGTCACCGAGTCAGCTTACGTGGACGGATGTATGCAAAAAAGGAATATGCGCATGATCGAAGACGCGTTTTTCTGTATCGCGTTCTGTATTTTGTCCAGCAGCGGTACCGGCGCGACAATCCGCACCGCCGCCGACCTCGGCGATAAGGTGATCAATGTCGCCGATAGGATGTATGAGGAATAAAAAAACGGCTCTCAATAAAGAACCGTCTTTCCAAACCGAATTTATTTTAAAATTATTTGAACTTCTTTTCCCAGTGATTGAGCCACTTTTGTTAAAAAATCAAGCGACGGGTTATATGTTCCGCTTTCCAGTCTGGATATATTCGATTTTTGTGTTCCCACTCTGAACGCAAGCTCCTCCTGAGTGATGTTCTGTTTTGCGCGTTCCTCTATAATTTGCGATACAACCTCGTATCTCGGCTTAAGTCTTTCGTATTCTTCCTTAAATTCAACGTCATTCATAAGAATGTCTTTCACTTCGGAGAACTTCGCTCCCGCTCTACTCATCACAGCACCTTCTTTCATAGTCTTGTTTGTATTTTATTGCCCTGTTTAACTCGCTTGTCGGGGTTTTGTTGGATTTTTTGGTAAAACCGTTAAGCAGCACAAAGGTGTTATTTTGAAAAGTAAAATAAAATATTCTGCTTATATCGGAGGAAAATTTTATTCTAAGCTCAAATAAATCCTTGTATTTTTCGCCTTTTATCGGTTTTACATACGGTTCCCGGAGGTTTGCCCCGTGTTTTTCCAGCAATTCGATTTCGGAAAACGCCTTTGCTCTCATTTTGGGGTTTAGAGAAAGCAAAAAATCCAAAACGGGAATATCGCCGTTTTCTTTTTTATAGTATTCAACCTGCCAATCCATTATACACCTCCGATAATATATGCTTTTTCTGTATATTATGTTATCATATACGATAACATATGTCAAGAAATTTTTTTGTGTGTGGTTCATTACGGTCGCATACAAGACCCCCTCTATGAGGGGGTCTTGTAGTTGCCCCTACAACTACAAAAAAGCTGCGGCGTGAACCGCAGCTTTTCATATTTATCCTACTATCAAACTTTCACCTGTCATTTCCTCGGGTTTTTCGAGGTTCATAAGCTCCAGCATTGTGGGGCAAAGATCGGAAAGACGACCGGTTTTCAGCTTAACGTCGCCCGCGCCGATCAAAATCATCGGAACGGGGTTTGTGGTGTGAGCCGTGAACGGCGCTTTTGTTACGGGGTCGATGAGACAGTCCGCGTTGCCGTGGTCGGCTGTGATAATGACCTTGCCGTCCTTTTTGAGTATCGCGTCAACCGTTCTTCCGACGCACTCGTCAACAGCCTCAACCGCCTTGATTGCGGCTTCCATTATGCCCGTGTGACCTACCATGTCGCAGTTGGCGTAATTCAGGATTATAACGTCGAATTTATCCGAATTTATCGCGTCTATGACCGCGTCCGTAACCTCGTACGCGCTCATTTCCGGCTTTAAGTCGAACGTTTCAACGTCCGGCGATTTTATGAGTATTCTGTCCTCGCCCTCGAACTGCTTTTCCTCGCCGCCGTTGAAGAAGAACGTCACGTGCGCGTACTTCTGCGTCTCCGCTATTCTAAGCTGCGTCAAGCCCTTTTTGCTTATATACTCGCCGAATGTCATGTGCAGCGATTCGGGCGGGTACGCGACGGTTACGTTCGGCATCGACTCGTCGTACTGCGTCATGCAGACGAAGTTTACGGGGAAATATTTGCGCTCGAACCCGTCGAAATCGGGGTCTACAAACGTTCTTGTAAGCTGTCTCGCTCTGTCGGGGCGGAAGTTGAAGAAGATTACGCTGTCGCCCTCCTTGACCTGTCCCTGCTTGTCAACGACAGTCGGAACGACAAATTCGTCGGTAACGTCGTTCGCGTAGGAGTTTTTGACGGCTGTAACCGCGTCGTCCTCTTGTATGCCCTTGCCGAACACGATCGCGTCGTACGCCTTTTCGACCCTGTCCCACGCGAAATCTCTGTCCATCGCGTAGAAACGTCCGGCGATCGTCGCGATAGAGCCTACGCCTATCTCCTTAATTTCCTTTTCGAGCTGCGCCATATACTCCGCGCCCGAGGTCGGCGGAACGTCGCGTCCGTCGAGGAACGTGTGTATGTAGACTTTGGTAAGCCCTTTTTTCTTCGCCATGCGCAAAAGACCGTAAAGGTGTTCGTTGTGGCTGTGCACGCCGCCGTCGGACAAAAGTCCCATAAGGTGGAGCGATTTGCCGTTTTCCTTTGCCTTGTCCATCGCGTCCGAGAGCGCTTTGTTGTCGTTTATTTTACCGTCGTTTATGTCCTTTGTGATTTTGACGAGCATCTGGTACACGACGCGGCCCGCGCCGATATTCGTGTGGCCGACCTCGCTGTTGCCCATTTGACCGTCGGGCAGTCCGACGTCGAGACCACTCGCGCTCAGTTGCGTGTGCGGGTATGTCGCCATGAATTTGTCAAGGTTCGGCTTTTTCGCCGCCGCTATCGCGTTGCCTTCCGTGGACGGGTTGATGCCGTATCCGTCCATGATGATTAACGCTGTCGGTTTCTTTGCCATGTGCAATCCTCCTTTTTTGGTGGTTGGTATGCCCCCTCTCCGAGGGGGTCAAAACTCACTTGTGAGTTTTGGGGGGTGTCATTCTTCAAAGCATACACCCCCGAAATCAGAGATTTCGACCCCCTCATAGAGGGGGTCATGCGTAGGGACGAACCGTGTTCGCCCGCATAAACCCCTCAGTCACACTATGTGTGACAGCTCCCCTAGTAGGGGAGCCATACGATGAGCGCCGCATCTCGCAAGCCTCCCCTACTAGGGGAGGTGGCGCCGTAGGCGTCGGAGGGGTTTTATATATACTAAATCACGCTTACCCCTATTTATTTCGCCGCATCTGTAATAACCGCGAAATCCGCCGCTTTAAGCGATGCGCCGCCGATAAGTCCGCCGTCGATATTCGGCTTTGACAAAAGTCCCGCCGCGTTCTTCGCATTCATTGAGCCGCCGTACTGAATGGTGATTGCCTTTGCCGTCGCGTCATCGTAAAGGTCTGCTAAAAGCTTTCTTATCGCACCGCAAACCTCCTCCGCCTGCTCGTCGGTCGCGGTCTTGCCCGTACCGATAGCCCAGATAGGCTCGTACGCTACGACAACTTTCTTCGCGTCGTCCGCGCTTATGCCCGCGAACGCCTTTTTGATTTGAATTGCGATCCAGTCCATAGTAATTCCCGCCTCGCGCTGCCCCAGACTTTCGCCGCAGCATACGATAGGAATAAGACCCTTTTCAAGCGCCTTTTTAGCCTTTAAATTGACCGTTTCATCGGTCTCGTTGTTGTACTCGCGTCTCTCGCTGTGACCCATTATAACATACTGCACGCCCAAATCAACGAGCATATCAGCCGATACCTCGCCCGTAAACGCGCCCTTGTCCTCGTAGTGGAGGTTTTCCGCGCCGATTTTTACGTGCGTACCCTTCGCCGCCTCGATCGCCGGAGCAAGGCACACGTACGGCGTGCAGCATACTACCTCGCACGTCGCGCCCTTTGTCGCCTCAACGACCTCTTTAACGAAGTCGTACGTCTCCGACGGCAGCTTGTTCATCTTCCAGTTTCCCGCTATTATATATTTTCCCATTGTTAATTCTCCTTTTGTTTTTGTATTGTTAAATCTATATACTCACATACTCCCTTAAAATTGGTGTCGATTTCCAAATTGGAAAATCGGATCACCGTTATTCCCATGCCGTTCAGCGCTTTTGTCCGCGCCGCGTCGTAGTCCTCCTGCCCGTCGTAATGCTGACTGCCGTCAAGTTCTATGGCTAATTTGGCGGATGCACAGTAGAAATCGACGATATAATTCAATATTATTTTTTGCTTGTAAATTTTTATCGGGTAGTCTTTCAAGAAGTCATACCAAAGATGTTTTTCTTGTTTTGTCATGTTTTTGCGCAGTTTTACGGCGTTTTGTTTCAGGTTTTTGTTATAAGGCAGATGTTCGTATTTCATATTGCCACCTCTCCGTCATCGCTCCGCGATGCCACCTCTCCTCGAGGAGAGGCTCACGATATGCGCCGTCCTACGTAAGGTTCCCCTTGAGGGGAGCTGTCGGCGTAGCCGACTGAGAGGTGGCTTTTAAAGCTCTATATTATTACTTATCCGTCAAAGCCGCGATGCCGGGGAGTTCCTTACCTTCGAGGAATTCCATACTTGCGCCGCCGCCGGTGGAGATGTGGCTCATCTTATCGCCGAGACCCGCCTGGTTTACCGCTGCGACGCTGTCGCCGCCGCCGATAATCGTCGTAGCGTCGAGTTCAGCCAAAAGCGCGGCGATCTCATTCGTACCCTTCGCGAAATTCGGCATCTCGAATACGCCCATGGGGCCGTTCCAAACGACCGTTTTAGCGTCCGCAAGCTCCTTCTTGAACAGCTCGACCGACTTCGGGCCTATATCGAGACCCATCCAGCCGTCGGGAATATTGCCCTCGACAATCTTTGAGGGAGCGTCGTTGTCAAACTTTTCGGTGATGACCGTGTCAATCGGCAGAATGATCTTGTCGCCCGCCTCGTCGAGCATCTTCTTCGCGTAGTCGATGTAATCCTCTTCGAGCAGCGACGTGCCGACCGTCTTACCCTGCGCGGCGAAGAACGTGTACGCCATACCGCCGCCGATTATAAGCTTGTCCACCTTCTTCAAAAGGTTCTCGATAACCGAAATCTTCGACGAAACCTTGCTGCCGCCCAAGATTGCGACAAGCGGTCTTACGGGGTTGTTTACGGCGTTGCCGAGGAAGTTGATTTCCTTTTCAATCAGATAACCCGCAACGGCAGGCTTTAATATTGACGCTACGCCCACGTTCGAGCAGTGCGCTCTGTGAGCCGTGCCGAACGCGTCGTTTACGAACAAATCGGCGAGCGAGGCGAGTTCCTTCGAGAACGATTCCTCGTTCTTTGTTTCTTCCTTTCTGTAGCGCGTGTTTTCGAGAAGAACAACGTCGCCGTCCTTCATAGCCGCAACGGCAGCCTTCGCGTTGTCGCCGACAACGTTGTCGTCAGCCGCGAAAACAACCTCTTTTCCGAGCTTTTCCGAAAGGCTCTTCGCAACCGGAGCAAGCGACATCGAGGGAACGGGTTCGCCCTTCGGCTTGCCCATATGCGAGCAAAGGATAACCTTCGCGCCGTTGTCCGCGAGGTACTTGATTGTGGGGAGCGCGCCCACTATGCGGTTTTCGTCCGTGATGTTGCCGTCGGCGTCCAGCGGAACGTTAAAATCGCAGCGGACAAGCACCTTCTTGCCCTTTACATCCACATCTTCAACAGTCATTTTGTTATACATAATTTTATCTCCTTTTCGCGCGGCACAGCCGCATTTTTTCTATCTTATATTATATATAAAATTTGTCCGTATTGCAAGTGGATAATACAATTTCATCAAAAATTTAACAATTTAATCAGTATGACTGCCATGAGTATTCCCACGACGTCCCCGACCGCTGCGAACGGCAGGGCGCGGAGCGTGTGTTTGGCGCGTGTTCCGGCGAAGTATACGCATAGGCAGTAGAGCGTCGTCTCGGTGCTGCCCATGATCACGGACGCGATACGTCCGATGTCGCCGTCAGCGCCGTGGGTTTTGAGTATGTCGGTCAAAAGTCCGAGTGCGCCGCTGCCCGATACGGGTCGCAGCAGCGCAAGCGGCATTACCTCGGCGGGTATGAGCCGCGTCACGGGTGCGAGCAGTTTTATTATGAGGTCGAGCGTGCCGGACGCGCGGAGCATGTACGCGGCGGTAAGCGCGGCTAAAAGCGGAGGGAATATGTTCGCCACGATTTTCATACCGTCCGCCGCGCCCGATATGAACAGGTCGTATGTGTTTTGTTTTTTCGCGAGCGCGATAACGAGGATTACGACGATTATCGCGGGTATTACGTATGTCATGATGTGCCTCCTTGATTTGTGGATGCGGGCGACCGCGAGGGTCGCCCCTACGTTAGCCTCCCTTGTTAAAGGGAGGGGGACCGCCGAAGGCGGTGAAGGGATTCATTATGAAAATCTAAAAAGAATCCCCCAGTTTGCGTAGGGGCGGATATTATCCGCCCGCGGGCGAACACGGTTCGCCCCTACGAAATAGCGAATACGTTATGTTAGCCTCTCCTTGAGGAGAGGTGGCATCGCGGAGCGATGACGGAGAGGTGGCAATGCACAATTTCAAAACCACCTCTCAGTCGGCTCCGCCGACAGCCCCCTTTGACAAGGGGGCCTCACTACACATCCGCCCCTACCGTAGCCACAACCGTGCCGACAATGCGGCTGTGGCGGCGGCGGTAAACGACGCGACCCACACGGGCAGTACTACCGAAAACGGGTCAGCCGACCCGGCGGCGGCGCGAAGCGCGATAATCGTCGTCGGTACAAGCTGTATCGACGCGGTATTTATCACAACGAGCATACACATATTCCTCGACGCGTACTCCGGACGCGGATTTTCACGGTCGAGCGCGCGCATAGCCAGAATACCCTCGGGCGTAGCGGCGTTGCCCATACCGAGCAAATTCGCGCTCATATTCATCGCGATATGACCCTTCGCGTCCTCGCCCGCGCCCGGAAAAAGAAACGAAATCACGGGTCGGAGCAGCCGTTTTACCTTATTTTGCAGCCCCGACTTTTCCGCGATTTTCATTATTCCCGTCCAAAAACACATTACGCCCGCGAACGACAGCACTACAAAAACCGACTCCTTCGCGCCGTCGAACGCGGCGTTTACCGTTTCGCCGACAGTGCCGTTTACCGCCGACACGGCGAGCGACACGATTATCATCGCGCACCAGATATAATTCATAATATCACCCCCTTGTTTTTTATTCGCAAAACGCGCCGTATATGCTTTGGGGTATTGACTATTTTTACCGCTTGCTTTAAAATAAAGTCATGGAAGACATGGCGGGCGAAACGGAGGAAAAAATATGTATGAAATAAAATGTCCAAGCTGCGGAGCAGTGTTTCAAGCCGACGAGTCAAGCTACGAGTCCATAGCGCGTCAGGTGCGGAACGAGGAGTTCGCGAAAGAAATAAGCGAGCGAACATCGCAGTTCGAGCGCGAAAAAAATACGGCTGTAAAGCTTGCGCGTACCGAAACGGAGAGCGAGCTTAACGGTAAAATAGCCGAAAAGGATGCGGAGATAAACGCGCTTAGGGCAAAGCTTGACATGCTCGAAACGCAAAAAAAGCTGGAAATAAACGAGGCGGTGTCGGAAAAGGACAGCGAGATTTCCAGACAGCGCGAGCAGATAACGCTGCTCAGCGGTCGGATTGAAACGAACGGCAAGGCGGCTGAACTCAGGGAAAAGACGCTGAAGGAAAGCTACGAGGATAAGCTTAGAGACAAAGACGAGCAGATAGCGTATTACAAGGATTTTAAGGCGCGCCAGTCCACAAAAATGATAGGCGAGAGCCTGGAGCAGCACTGCGAAACGGAGTTTAACAAACTGCGCGCGGCAGGCTTTAAAAACGCGTATTTTGAAAAGGACAACGACGCGCGGACGGGCAGCAAGGGTGATTTTATCTTCCGCGAATGGTCGGAGGACGGTACGGAATTTATATCCATAATGTTTGAAATGAAAAACGAGGCTGACCAAACCGCGACGAAACATAAAAACGAGGACTTCTTAAAGGAACTCGACAAGGACAGGAACGAAAAGGGCTGCGAGTACGCCGTGCTTGTGTCGCTCTTGGAGGCGGATAGCGAGTTTTACAACACGGGCATAGTCGATATGTCGCACCGCTACCCGAAAATGTACGTAATACGTCCGCAGTTTTTTGTGCCGATGATAACGCTTTTGAGGAACGCCGCACTCAATTCCCTTTCATACAAACAGGAACTTAACGTAATCCGCAATCAAAATATAGATATTTCCCATTTCGAGGCGGATATGAACGATTTTAAGGACAGGTTTGAATACAACTATAATCTGGCGAGCAAAAAATTCGACAAAGCTATCGAGGAAATCGACAAAACGATAGACCATTTGCAGAAAACGAAGGACGCGCTGCTGTCGTCGGGGAACAATCTGCGTCTCGCGAACGAGAGGGCGCAGAAACTGTCGATAAAAAAGCTCACAAAAAATAACCCCACGATGGCTGCGAAGTTTGAGGAACTTAAAAGCGGTGAATAAATATATGCACAGAACAAAAAACGCGTTTGAGAACGCGTTTTTGTTTTAATTCAGGAAATCCTCGATTACATCTTTCAGATGCACGGGATCAAGAGAAAATTTATTGCAGTTATCTGCAAGCTCTTTGACAGGTTTTTCGTCTGTGGAAATATCCTCGAAACAGTACTCGTCATTATAGCGGATGCCGTATACGACGTACTCTTTCCCTTCCACAGTTTCTCGCTTAGAAACGAGTTTGTACATAACTGCTCCCTGCCCTGTATTAAAATTTTTGGTACATATTTGATTTTTCGGTAATTAAAGTATATCGGAATTGTCATAAAAAAGCAATAGGTTTACATAAAATGTAAAACACTTGTAATGGCATTGAATTATGTATATTATATTTGAAATATATTAAGTCCGTTTTATCGTACATACAATCGTGTATAATCGGTGTATAAGATAAAGCGGGAGGTAATTCAAATGGTAATATTCGGTGCAATTCTTGTAAGCATAGGCGCGTCAATGCTTTTGACGCTCAGGATCGTAAAGGGTAAAAACAGCGTGTGTGTGAAGTAGGGAAGGGAAATTATGATTTAACACCGTAGATTCGGGACGTCAAGGGCGCCGTCCCCTACACCCGTTATTTGTAAATAGTGCGTCGTAGGGGCTGGCGCCCTCGACAGCCCGTTTCCGTAGGGGCGAACCGTGTTCGCCCGCATAAACCCCTCAGTCACACTACGTGTGACAGCTCCCCTAGTAGGGGAGCCATACGGTGAGCGCCGCATATCGCAAGCCTCCCCTACTAGGGGAGGTGGCGCCGTAGGCGTCGGAGGGGTTTTACACCGCCAAATCATAATTTATCTTATTTTTATCTCAAAATTATTTCATTTCTGCCGGGACCGTTGGACACAATCTTAATCGGAACTTCAAGCTCCTTCTCTATAAACTCGATGTAACCCCTGCAGTTTTCGGGCAAATCCTCGTACTTCGTTATACCGCGTATATCGGTTTTCCAGCCGGGCAGCGTTTTAAGCACCGGCTTTGCTCTTTCGAGCCTTGCGGTGGTCGGGAAGTCACGCGTCACCTCGCCGTCAATCTCATAGCCCACGCACACGGGTATCTCGTCGAGGTAGCCCAGCACGTCGAGGACGGTAAACGCGACCTGCGTCGTACCCTGCACACGGCAGCCGTAACGCGACGCAACACAGTCGAACCAGCCCATACGTCTCGGTCTGCCGGTCGTCGCGCCGTACTCGCCGCCGTCGCCGCCGCGCTTTCGGAGTTCTTCAGCCTCGTCGCCGAATATCTCGGAAACGAACGCGCCCGCGCCCACAGCCGACGAATACGCCTTTACGACCGTGATAATCTCCTTAATCTCATACGGCGGAATACACGCGCCTACCGCGCCGTAGCCCGCGAGAGTGGAGGACGAGGTCGTCATCGGGTAAATACCGAAATCGGGGTCTTTAAGCGAGCCGAGCTGACCCTCCAGAAGTATGTTTTTGCCGTTCTTTACCGCGTCGTGCATGAACGATACCGAGTCGATAACATACGGCTTTATCATTTCGCCGTACTCCTTGAGCGTGTTGAAAAGCTCGTCCGCGTCAATAAGCGGCTTATGGTAGACGTGTTCAAGGAGCAGATTTTTAACTTCGAGCACGTTCTTGATTTTTTCCTTTAACCTGTCGTCGTCCTCGAAAAGTTCCCATACCTGAAAACCTATCTTCGAAAACTTATCCGAGAAGAACGGCGCGATACCCGATTTCGTCGAGCCGAATTGACGGTCGCTTAAACGTTCCTCCTCGTATTGGTCGAACAACTTGTGATACGGCAAAAGCACCTGTACTCTTTCCGAAACGACGATATTCGGTTTCGGCACGCCGCGCTTTACTACGCTGTCAATCTCGCTGATAAGCTCGGGAATGTCGAGCGCGACGCCGTTGCCTATCATGTTTGTGACGTTTTGGTTGAACGAGCCGGACGGAAGAAGATGCAGCGCAAATTTTCCGTAATCGTTTATAATTGTGTGACCCGCGTTCGCGCCGCCCTGAAAACGTATTACTATATCCGCCTCGGCGGCGAGCATATCGGTGATTTTACCCTTGCCCTCGTCGCCCCAGTTTGCGCCCACTATTGCTTTTACCATATTGTATATTCCTCCTGTGATATTTTGCGTTTAATTCTAAATCAGTTGTCTAAATGAAATACGATTTTTACCGTATTGCCGGAAATCGTCGCCTTATCCTCGTGCGGCGTCCACGCGTAGTCGCTGCCTATATAGCTGCCGCTGAACGAGTCTACGACGCTGCCGTTTTCATCAAGACAATCAAACGCCGCCGCAACCGTGCCTCTGCCCTCGAAGAATGTTCTGAGCGTAAACGTTATGTCGTACTTACCCTCTTCGTTCTTTTCGATGGACGTAAGTTCAAATCCGCGCACGTTGTGTGACTCGCGCTCATTCGTGTCGTCGTAAGTAATCGGGAACTCCGACACCGCCGGACCGGGTTCGGTCTGCGTCGTGGGGTTAGACGGCATTGCCGGACCGGGACCCGTCATAATATCAAGCGGCGAGGTAATCAAAACCTTTCGCGCATCATTATCCCAGTCAACCTTATAATTGCTCATTTCGCCTACCGCGCGCACGGGAACGAGCGTTCTGCCGTCCACGATCTGCGGCGGTACGTCAAGAGTAACAACCTTTTCCAAAAAAGTATCTACTTCATCGCCGCCGATATTTACCGGAGTTTTTGTGGTCTTAATTGTTGCCTCGGTCGAGCCGATTACCATTGTCAGCGTTATGTCGCCCTTTACGCCCGTTACCGTCTGCGCGTCTTGGTTCCAGTCCACCTCG
This sequence comes from uncultured Clostridia bacterium, assembly GCA_947623955.1. Taxonomy (GTDB): domain Bacteria; phylum Bacillota; class Clostridia; order UBA1381; family UBA1381; genus Hominilimicola. Next base: position 15,917 of record CANQIP010000056.1, read on the forward strand.
TAGCCGAGCGCCTCGAAGATGGCGCGGAACGGTACGACCGTTCTTTCCTCGATAATCTGCGGCGGCACGTCGAACGTAATCTCCTTGTCGTCGAGCAGCACCTTAATATCGTCCTCCGCGTTTACAGCCGTAACAGCCGCCGTGAGCGTCATTGACGACGCGAGAACGAGTGACAAAAGTTTCTTTGCTTTCATAATATTACCTCCCTGCATTTCGCAATGAATAAATTTCAGGCAACATCAAACTGTAATTTCAACCTCTACGCCGAGCAAATCCTTGTTTTTTTCGAGCATCGGCTTTACGTATTCCGCGAGGAAATCCTCCACCTGCTGCGGCGCGCGTCCGACGTAGTTTTCGGGTTTCATGACCGCCTTGATTTCGTCGAGCGTCAGTCCGAACGCGGGATCCGCCGCGATAAGCTCGGCAAGGTTGTTTTCCTTGCCCTCAACCTTGACGGTCTTGCCCGCCTCCATCGAGTACACACGGATTTTCTCATGCAAATCCTGTCTGTCGCCGCCCTTTTTGACGGCGTCCATCATTATGTTTTCGGTAGCCATGAACGGTATTTCGCGCATAAACTGCTGATATATGACCTTGTCGTAAACGACCAAGCCGTCCACGACGTTGATGTACAGATTGAGTATAGCGTCAACCGCCAGAAACGCCTCGGGAACGGAAATTCGCTTGTTCGCGCTGTCGTCGAGCGTTCTCTCGAACCACTGTGTAGCTGCGGTGATGGCGGGGTTCAGCGCGTCCACTATAACGTATCTCGCGAGTGAGCCTATTCTTTCACTTCTCATCGGGTTACGCTTGTACGCCATTGCCGACGAGCCTATCTGCGACTTCTCGAACGGCTCTTCTATCTGCTTTAAATGCTGCAAAAGGCGAATATCGTTCGAGAATTTGTACGCGCTCTGTGCGATAAGGCTCAGCGTGTTTAGCATCTGCGTGTCAAGCTTTCGCGGGTACGTCTGACCGCTTACGGGGAACGTGTCGGCATAGCCCATTTTCGCGGCGATTTTTCTGTCAAGCTCCTTGCATTTCTCGTGGTCGCCCTCGAAAAGCTCCATAAAGCTCGCCTGCGTGCCGGTCGTACCCTTGCAGCCCAAAAGCTTAGCCTTTGAAAGCTGATAGTCCACGTCCTCCAAGTCCATCATCAAATCTTCGAGCCACAGCGTGGCGCGTTTTCCGACGGTGGTCGGCTGCGCGGGCTGGAAGTGGGTGAACGCCAATGTCGGCAAATCCTTATTCGCCTCCGCGAATTTCGCAAGCTCGCCGATAAGGCACACAAGCTTTTTCTTAACGAGCCGCATAGCCTCGGTCATGATTATGATGTCGGTGTTATCGCCGACGTAGCAGCTTGTCGCGCCGAGATGTATGATAGGTTTCGCGTCGGGACACTGCACGCCGTATGCGTAAACGTGCGACATAACGTCGTGGCGCACCTCTTTTTCACGCGCTTTCGCGACGTCGTAGTTGATGTCGTAGATATGCTCCTTCATTTGAGCGATCTGCTTGTCGGTTATGTCAAGCCCCAGTTCCTGCTCGCTCTCCGCGAGCGCAATCCATAATTTCCGCCATGTCGAGAATTTCTTGTCCGGCGAGAAAATGTACTGCATCTCCTTCGACGCGTAACGCGAATTTAAAGGGCTTTCGTATGTGTTTGTAGCCATGTTTTTCTCCTTGTAAATGGGATTTATTTGTGTAAAACCCCTCCGACGCCTTCGGCGCCACCTCCCCTAGTAGGGGAGGCTTGCAATATGCGGCGCTCACCGTATGGCTCCCCTACTAGGGGAGCTGTCACACGTAGTGTGACTGAGGGGTTTAATGCGCTAAATCACAATCCCAATCTCTTAAATACTTCCTCATACGCCTCTTCGACGTTGCCGAGGTCGCGGCGGAAACGGTCTTTATCGAGCTTTTCATGCGTGGTCGCATCCCACAGACGGCAGGTGTCGGGCGAAATCTCGTCCGCGAGAATAATCTTACCGTCGGGCGTTTTACCGAACTCGATCTTAAAGTCAACAAGCTCAATATTGATACTCTCGAAATACGCCTTCAAAACGTCGTTTACCTTAAACGTCAAATCGGCTATCGTATCGAGATCCTCTTTCGTCGCCGCGCCAATCGCGATAATCTGAAGGTCGTTGATCATCGGGTCGCCGAGTGCGTCGTCCTTCAGGCAGTATTCGAGCGTGGTGCAGTTAAGTTTTTTGCCTTCCTCTACGCCGAAACGCTTTGAGAACGAACCCGCTGCGATGTTTCTTATTATGACTTCAAGCGGCACAATCTCAACCTTTTTAACGACCGTTTCTCTGTCGGAAATCTCCTCGACAAAATGCGTCGGGATGCCCTTCTTCTCCATGATTTGCATAAGGAAATTCGACATCTTGTTATTCACAACGCCCTTACCGGCAATCTGTCCCTTTTTGAGACCGTTGAACGCCGTCGCGTCGTCCTTGTAGTCCACTATGTATAAATTTTCGTCGTCGGTTTTGAAAACCTTTTTTGCCTTGCCTTCGTAAAGCTGTTCGAGTTTTTTCATTGTTTATCCAATCCTTCCTTGTAAACATAGTTTTACATTTATATTCTACTATAAAGCCGCGGTAAAATCAAGAGCAACATACAAATTTATCTTTACAATCGGTATTTTATATGCTATAATATTTTTGCGACTTAAACAATATCTTTTTTAAACTTTTCAGCATTTTTAATATTAAGTAATTTTTTGCTTTGCAAAAAATGCAGGCTCTTTTCAAGATTGCTTAATGTTAAAATGAAAAGATATTGAACTAAGTCGCATTAGTCGAGCCGTGTGTTTTTTAGCGCATGGTTTCGGCTGTGCGCTTTTTTGTGTTGCGAAACATTTCAATTTATATGAAAAAGGACGCGAAAGCGTCCTTTTTTGCGTTGATTTTCAGCTTGCTTTTTTCTCCATGCGCAGCCGCTGCTGTTTTTCCGCTATGACTTTTGCCTCGAGCCGAGCAATTTCGGCGTCTAATTCCTCATCAGTCATATTCTTGATATAATCGGGGATTATACCTCTATCATCTGCGACAAATATTTCTTTTTTCATCTTATTCAACCTCCCAAAAATCTATAATTACATTCTCTTTTATTGTATTCAGTGCCATTATCTGTGCCTTATATTCATCAAAACCCCTTCTTGTAAACTTTGCGATATAGGAGTTATATAATTTTTCATCTATTGTTCCCTCTGCCGTATAACATAAAACTTTACCGTCATGGCAGACTATTATGCCTTGACGATAATTATTTTTGTAACACGCGTTGAAATCCGCAGCGCTCGGCGGCATACTGTGCGGATGCGTATGTATTGCAATTATATTATTGCGCCCTTTTAAGACTTTCTTCATTGCTCCGGTATATGCAACCGCTTTTTCTGTTTGCTCATTTAAAGCGCTTATAATAATTTTTCCCGTATCGCCGTCGATCCAGTACATATCCTCGTACAAAGTACCGCTTCTGTGCTTTAGCATTTCCTTTGCCTTTGCATATAATACGCGGTTCACTTCATCGTTCGGCGTTAAATTGTCGAATTTGCGTCTGTATTCGCCGCTTTCGATATATGCGCTGTTTATAAGCGTTGACTTGTTCCTTCCGTAACGCTGATTTTCGAGTGCCACCATACCACCCCTTATAATCATTATATCATTTTTTACGGAATTGTCAACGCTTTCGGGTTTTTACACCAGTTTTTTCTCCTGCCACTTACCGGAGTAATATCTCACGACGGGTATTGCCGCGCCGGCAGCCCAGGCGAGTGGGGTCGCTATCCATATACCCGTCGCGCCGAAAAACTTTACGAGTATGTACGCGAACAAAATTCTCGCGCCGAGCTCCGTTATACCCGACACTGCCGAGGTGTTCACGTCGCCCGCGCCGCGCAGTACGTTCAGATAACTTCGCATGACGGCAGCGACGAGGTACGCGGTGCTTACTATTGTGAGGTACTCGCCGCCGATTTTTACCGCCTCGGCAGCCGTATCGTCGAGGAATATACCGAGCAGCTGCACTCGGAACGTCACTATCGCGGCGGCAATTACGACGCATATGCCGATAAGCGCCGCGAGCGTGCGGTAAAGTCCCGTTTTTATTCTGTCAATGTTGTCCGCGCCCATGTTCTGACCCGTGAATACCGACAGCGACATTCCCACCGACACGACGGGCATAATCGCGATAGAGTCAATACGCGTCGCGGCGGTGTACGCAGCCATCGTCATCGAGCCGAAGGAGTTCACGAGCCGCTGAACGCTCATCGTGCCGAGCGATATAAGGCAGCTTTCGAGCGACGCGGGCAGACCTGTGCGGAATATTTTAAAAACCGTTTCCTTTTTCGCCTTCCATATAATGCCGTCGAGGTTTAATATTTTTCTGTGCCGTACTATATGCGTTATGCAGAACACCGCGCTTATCATCTGCGCTATGACCGTCGCCCACGCCGCGCCCGCGACGCCCATGCGGAACACGACGACGAACAGCAGATCCATTCCGACGTTCAGCATAGCCGAAATAATGAGCGCGAACAGCGGCGTCCTGCTGTCGCCGAGACTTCTCAAAACAGCGCCCGACGCATTGTAAGCCGCCGTTGTCACCATGAACGCGAAAATAATCGAAATGTAGCGCACCGACTCGTCTATTACGTCGGACGGCGTGTTCAAAAGCAGCAGAATACGGCGCGCGAAAACAACTCCCGCCGCTGACGTTACAACAGCCATAACCGCTATTATGTACACGAGCGACGCGACCGTTTCGCGCAGCTTTACATAGTCGCGCTTGCCGAAACACTGCGAAATGATTATGCCCGCGCCGTTCGTCATGCCCATCATAAAACATATCGCGAGCGTCATAAGTGTGGACGTTGCGCCGACCGCCGCGAGCGACTGTGCGCCGACGAATTTTCCGACCACCGCCGCGTCAACAAAATTATATATCTGCTGAAAAATATTTCCTATAAGCATCGGCGCGGAAAACGATAATATCATCTTCAGCGGGCTGCCTTTCGTCATATCATATATCATAAATTCCGCCTCTTGCGTAAGCAAATTTACGGCATATTATAGTCCAATATAATATTTATGTCAATAGGTTGAAAAATTTTTTTCGGTTTGGTATAATAAAAACAACCGAAAAATGAAAAAGAGGACAAAAATCAGACAAAAGGGGGATTTCATAATGAAGGTGCTGCTGCTGTCGGTAAAGGCGGGCTACGGCCACCACTCGACCGCGAAAGCGATAATAGAGTATTTTGAAAAAAACGGTCACCAATGCGAAATGCTTGACATATTCGATTACATAAGCCACCGCATAGGCGATTATATAAACGACAGCTATCTGCTCATGACGAAATATATACCGAAAACGTACGGAAAAGCGTACGGAAAGCTGGCGCAGAAGGACGAGCCTTATGACTACCATTCGCTTATATCGCTGTTTTCGCGGTTCGTGTCGAAAAAGCTGTCGAAGTACGTGAGCGACTATAAGCCCGATTTCATGATAGGTACGCACAGCTACGCGGGCGTGTGCATGAGCATACTGACCGAAACGGGCGTGACCTCATGCCCGACGGTGGGAATAGTAACGGATTACACCGTGCATCCGCTGTGGGAGAGTACGTTCCTCGACTACTACGTGATACCGGACGAGCTGCTCGCATCGGAGATGCAGCAGAAGGGTATACCGAAGGATAAGCTTTTGCCGTTCGGCATACCGGTGCGGGAACAGTTCGCTCGCAGAACAGATAAAAAAGAGGCGCGGCGTATGCTCGGTATAGACGATATACCGACGGTGCTTATAATGATGGGGTCGATGGGTTACGGCAATATTAAGCCGCAGCTGGAGGCGATAGACAAAAGCCCGCACGAATTCCAGATAATCTGTGTGTGCGGGTCGAACAAAAAGCTTAAAGAATACGTGGACGCGTCGGACTGGACAAAGAGCTTTCACGTTTACGGCTTTACCGACGACGTGGATATTATGATGGATGCGTCGGACGTTCTGATAACAAAGCCCGGCGGTCTTACGACCTCCGAGGCTTTGAGCAAGGGTATACCGATGATTATTTCAAACCCCATTCCCGGTCAGGAGGACAGAAATCTTAACTTCCTCGTGAACACGGGTGCGGCGATTATAACAAACGACACCTTCGGCGTGCAGGACGCGTTGAATATGCTGTTCACAAGCCCGTGGCGCATACGTATCATGGAGGAAAGCGTGAGCCATATAGGCAAGCCGAACGCGACAGCCGACCTTTACAATTTCGCCGTGTCAAAGACTGCCGCGAAGGAAACGGTAATCTGAAATTCTTTGCCGCGCAGGTAATTTAAAATCCTCGCGTCGGATGTGAAATCGAAATGCAGCTTGTATGACGCAAGCTGTATTTTTTGCGCCGTTTTCGCGCCGTACTTTTTGTCGCCCGCGAGCGGGTGACCGATGTGCGCCAGCTGTGCGCGTATCTGGTGCGTGCGCCCCGTCATAAGCTCGACCTCGACAAGCGACAGGTTGTTTTTTACGGCAAGTCTTTTGTAGCGGAGCATGGCTTTTTTTGACCCGTCCGTCTCGCCGTCAGTGACGCTCACCTTTTTGTCGCCGCGTGTAAGGCTCGATGTAACCGTGCCTTCCGCGTCCGTTATGCCCTCTGCTGCGGCGAGGTAATACTTTTTAACCTCGCGCTTTTTGATTTTTTCGTTCATTACACGGAGCGCGTCGGCGTTTTTCGCGCCGATTATTATTCCCGACGTGTTGCGGTCGAGACGGTTGCAAAACGCGGGCGCAAAGCTGTGCTCGTTTTGCGGGTCGTATTCGCCCTTTTTGAAAAGATAGCTTTGCATACGCGAAAGCAGCGTGTCGTCCGTGCCTTTGTCATCCGAGTGTACGACAAGTCCGGCGGGCTTGTTGATGAGTATGATGTTACCGTCCTCGTACACGACGTCAATATCGCTCCTGTCTGCCTTGAACGAGCAAGGCGCGTCAAAAAATTCGTCGGCGAAATAAAGCGTCAGAACATCGCCGCCTTGTATCACATACGCGCCGTCCTTTACGTGCTTACCGTTCACGCGCACACAGTTTTTTCTAAGCCCCTTGTATAACATTCCCAAAGGCAGACGCGGCATATATTTTGTTATGAATTTGTCAAGACGCTGATTTGCGTCGTTTTTGTTTACAGTTATTTCTCTCATTTCATTACCCCGAAAGTAAATTTTTCCGCGGTAAATATTGTATCACAAAAGAAAATATGTTACAATATACTTTGTAAAAAACGAAAAGGAGATATTTGTATGGGACTGTTTAACGGATATTTAAAGCCCGGACCGGGCGTGGACAAGGACGAGCCCAAAAAGAAGGGGTTTTTCCTGTATATAGATATAATATGGCAGAAAATGGGCAAGTTTGTGGCTGCGAACTCGCTATACTCGCTCACGAGCCTTTTGTGGATCGCCGCGCTGTATATGTTTTTCGGCTACCTGTTCATCAGGACGGGCATAGTCGATAACGTCACCGAGAACATTCGTCAGGCGGAGGGCTTAACGGCGGAGCAAGCCGCGCAGCTTGGCGGTAACGTGGTTGTAATGCTGCAGATATTCTTCTCTGTCGGAGTGTTCGTGCTGTGGGGCAGCGGCCCGAGCAGCGCGGCTTACGCGTATATTAACCGCTGCTTTACGCGCGGCGTGCCGGTGTGGGTCGCGAGCGACGGCAAGGACAAGTTTCTGGAAAACTTCAAGCAGGGTATGCTCGTTGTGCTTATTGACGCGATTATACTCGTGTTCGGCGTAAACGCGATGCACTTTTATTACAGCTTTTACACCTCGACCGGTAACGTGATATGGCTTTTGCCATCGTATATTATGGTGGTCGTGTTTGTGCTTTACACAATGATGCACTCGTATATATATCAGATAATGGTGACATTTGACTGCTCTCTCGGCGCGATATACAAAAACGCGCTGCTGCTTTCGATCGCAAAGCTGCCCGGCAATATTCTGACGACCGCCATAAGCTGCGGACTTCTGTACGCGATATTCATGGTAATAAACTTAAATCCGCTGTTCGCGGCAATAATAGTGCTTGTGTTCGGACTGTGTTTCACGCGCTACGTGACGGATTTCTACGCGGCGAGAGTTATCGAGAAAACCATACTCACAAACATGAAGAAAAAGGAAGAAAAAAAGCCCGTTATAGAATATCTTGACGAGGACGAAAACGAGCCGGAGGTAGGCGAGGAATGATTTTGGGCGATTACGACGTGGCTGTGATAGGCGGCGGTCATGCGGGCTGTGAGGCGGCTCTTGCCGCCGCGCGGCTCGGTATGAGGACGGTCGTGTTTTCGATAAGCCTTGACGCGATAGGCAATCTTCCGTGTAATCCGAGCATAGGCGGCACGGCGAAGGGTCATCTCGTGCGCGAGGTTGACGCGCTCGGCGGCGAAATGGGTAAGGCTGCCGACGCGGCGATGATACAGTCTAAGATGCTGAACCGCGGCAAGGGCCCCGCGGTACATTCGCTGCGCGCGCAGATCGACCGCAAAAAGTACCACGCGGAGATGAAAAACCGCCTTGAGGCGCAGAAAAACCTGCACGTAAAGCAAGCCGAGATTGTGAATATACTTACCGAAAACAACGCCGTTACGGGCGTTGTGACGAGTACGGGCGCAGAGTACACCGCGAAGGCGGTCATTGTCGCAAGCGGCACGTATTTAAAGGGTAAAATACTCATAGGCTCGTATTCGCGTGAGTCGGGTCCCGACGGTATGTTCCCCGCAAACGAGCTGTCGGAAAATCTGCGGCGTATAGGCGTGGAACTTATGCGTTTTAAAACGGGTACGCCCGCGAGAATACACGCCGACTCGCTCGATTACGGCAAAATGGAGGTCGAGGAGGGTGACGAGAAAATCGTGCCGTTCTCGTTTGAAACTGAAAAAGCGGGGGAGAACCTTGTGCCGTGCTACATCGTCTACACAAACGAGAAAACGCATGATATTATCCGCGCCAATCTCGAACGCTCCGCGATGTACGGCGGTCACGTCGAGGGTGTGGGCCCGCGTTACTGTCCGTCGATCGAGGATAAAGTCGTGCGGTTCGCCGACAAAAAACGGCATCAGCTTTTTATAGAGCCGATGGGGTTAGGTACAAAGGAAATGTACGCGCAGGGCTTTTCGACAAGTCTGCCCGAGGACGTGCAGCTTGAAATGTACAGGAGCGTCGAGGGTCTGGAAAATGTGGAGATAATGCGCAGCGCCTACGCGATAGAGTACGACTGCTGCGACCCGCAGCAGCTTTTGGCGACGCTTGAATTTAAGAAAATAAGCGGTTTGTACGGCGCGGGACAGTTTAACGGCACGTCCGGCTATGAGGAGGCGGCGGCGCAGGGGCTTATTGCGGGCATAAACGCCGCGCTTAAAATCAAGGGCGAGAAACCGCTTACGCTTAAAAGAAGCGACGGTTATATCGGCACGCTTATAGACGACCTCATAACGAAAGGCACGACCGAGCCGTACCGCATGATGACGTCGCGCAGCGAGTATCGTTTGCTCCTAAGACAGGACAACGCCGACGAGCGTCTGACACCGTTCGGTTACCGCGTGGGGCTTATATCGGAGGAACGGTACAAAAAATTCCTCGAAAAAATGAATATGGTGGAAAACGAGATAAAAAGGCTCGAAAGCGTGGTCGTGCCGCCGAAGGACACGAACCCGCTGCTTGAAAAATACGGCACGGCGGCGGTAAAGACCGGCATACGTTTAAGCGACATGATAAAACGCCCCGAGCTCGACTATGAAAAACTCGCGCCTGTGGATAAGGACAGAAAACCGCTACCCGACGCTGTTTGCGAGCAGGCGGAGATAAAGCTGAAGTACGACGGGTATATAAAGCGTCAGATCGCGCAGGTGGAGCAGTTCCGCAAAACAGAGGAAAAGCTGCTGCCCGAAAATCAGGACTATTCGGATATTCACGGTCTGCGCCTGGAGGCGCGTCAAAAGCTTAACAAGGTGCAGCCGAAATCGATCGGTCAGGCGTCGCGAATATCGGGCGTGTCGCCGGCTGACGTGTCGGTGCTTATAGTGTGGCTCGAAAGCCGTCGAAATCTGTAGCGCATAGGCAAAATACACAATAATAATATCCATATCTTGTATGTTATGTATGTTGTTGGAAACAAGATATTGTGGTACAATATATACGCGGCGCGAATTGCCGCGGGTGAAGACATTTTTCTTGCGACCCTGATAACAAGTACAGGGGCGGCGGTCAGTTCCGGCACTTCCTTACAGGGGGTGCATAGTCATGGTTAATTCGGACTGGACTTGGTTTATTATTCAAGTCTTTGTTATTGCTATGATTATTAAATGGATAAAAAAATAACCGCCCATTCTGACCAATGAGCGGTTGGGGTAGAATATGATTTAACATATATCTACTAAAATCGTTAAAGTGTCGGAACGGGTTTTCCGTCCCTTTGTTATCTAAAGTATAACATACAATCTCCGCCTTGTCAATAGCGGGAAAGCAATTAACGCGTTACCGATGGGTAAAAGAGCGGCGTAAGTCCGCTCAAAAGAACGCCGCTCCGTAATCGGACGGGGCGGCGCCCTTTCCTTTTCAATACAACATCAAAAAAACCGCTTGTATACAAGCGGTTTTTTCGTGGAGCTGGTAATGGGACTCGAACCCGCGGCCTGCGCATTACGAATGCGCTGCTCTACCAACTGAGCTATACCAGCGTGGAAAGCGAGTAGAACTCGCTTTTATTAACCTATTAAATCCTTGACAATAGCGTTAACGGCTTTGCCGTCCGCTCTGCCCTTAATCTGCGGCATTACAGCCGCCATAACCTTACCCATATCGCGCATCGACGACGCACCCGTTTCCTTAACCGCCGCCTCGACAATCGGTCGAAGTTCCTTGTCGGTAAGCTGTTTGGGAAGGTAGCCCATCAAAACATCCATTTCTTCTTTGAGCTGCGAGATCAAATCCTCTCTGCCGCTCTTTTCGTATTCGGGGAGTACGTCCTTGCGCTGTTTTAACTGCTTTGCAATGACGTCTAAAATGTCCTCATCCTCAAGAGTTACTTTTTTGTCCTTTTCAATCTGCAAAATCGCCGTCCGTATCATCTGAACGGTATTTTTACGGATGGTCTCCTTATTTTTCATTGACGACTTCAAATCCTGCGCTAACTGTTCCTTTAAAGCCATTAAAGTCATCTCCTCATATCAAAATCGAAATCAGAACTTTCTCTTTCTCGCCGCCTCAGACTTCTTCTTGCGCTTTACGCTGGGCTTTTCGTAATGCTCACGCTTTCTGATTTCAGACATAACACCTGACTTGGCACACTGACGCTTAAAACGACGGAGCGCGCTGTCGAGTGACTCATTATCTTTTACTCTAACTTCAGACATGTATATCCCTCCCTCCGGCAAGTCAATTCTAAAAAAACGGACTTGATGGAATGCTGCAATTCATGCAACTATGTCATTATACATTATTTAGGGGCTAAATGTCAAGTGTTTTATGAATTTTTATGCTCTGACAAAATATATCATTATATTTGTCTTGTTTTTGGGTTGTGTTTATTGTATACTTGTTTTAAGAGGTGATAGCCATGAAAAAAGCGATTGCGGCATTGTGTGCCGTCATCTGTTTAACGCCGTCGGCGTATGCGGACGATGACATAGCGGTTTATATGAACGGTGAAAAGCTTTCGTTCGAGCAGCCGCCCATAATACGGAACGATTCAACGCTCGTACCGTTCCGCTCGATATTCGAGCGGCTCGATATGACGGTGCAGTGGTTCGAGGAGGACAGGCGCGTCACGGCGCAGAGCGAGGGTACGGCGATAACGCTGTTTATAGACAGCCCTGTCATGTATGTAAACGACAAGACGACGGAACTCAACACCCCCGCGATTATATATAACGACTATACCATGGTACCTCTCCGCGCCGTTGCGGAGGCGGCGCAGGCGCAGGTTGACTGGGACGGGGAGAGCCGAACGGTTACGATTACGGCGCGTGAGAGTGAATTTGAGGACTGGGCTTTGCAGGTGCTTACGCTTACCAACGCGGAGCGAGCCAAGAACGGTCTTAACCCGCTGGAGTGGGACGACTCTCTCGCAAATCTCGGCAAAGCGCACTGCGAGGACATGATCAACCGTAACTTTTTCGCGCATAACAATCCCGACGGCGAGACGCCGTTCGACAGAATGAAAAAAGCGGGCATATCGTACCATGCGGCGGGTGAGAATATCGCCGCCGGACAGTATTCGCCCGAGGCGGCGATGCAAGCGTGGATGAACAGTCCCGGACACAGGCAGAATATTTTAAATCCCGAGTTCAAGTCTCTCGGCGTCGGCGTTGTAAAGGGCGGCGAGTACGGTATTTATTGGGCGCAGGAGTTTGCGCGGCTCAAATAAAGAGCCGCGTATATTTTTTTTGCCCAAAAATATTTAAAAAGTGTTTCCGAAATTTTAAATTTGTTATTTTTGTCATACAAAATTATGTTGTTTTTTCGACGCCGATACGGCAAAATTACGGTTACGTTAAAAATGTGTAAAAGAACTAAAAAATATAATAAAACTCCAAAAAATTCAATATATTTACACAAAAAATATTGACTTTTTCAGGCAATAGATGTATAATGTAGATAATAGTATTATTATGCCCAAATTGTCTTTTGGGTACCACTATATATAGTTTTTAACAACATTTTTTAGACAAGGTTTAGAGACGGGACGAGACAGGATTTAGGAAAAAGTAACTTTAATAAACCATACGCTTCAACAATATAAGGAGAGATATAGTTGTGAAGTACGGAAAAATCATGACAAAAATTTTGTCGGTGCTGGTTATGGCGTCAATGATAGGCACATCGGTTCAAATGCCTACGCTGGCACAAATCCAAACCGCCTCGCAAGCGATTGCGGATAATGCGGTCGAAATGAGGGACGCCGCCTCGGACGGCGAAGGCAGCGCGGAGCCTGAGGACACCGTTGCTGCCGATGATGAGGACAATAGTAATAAGGAAGACGCAGAAACTGCTCAAAATAAAGAGGCAGGGGCTGCGTCTGAAAGCGCTGTAAAAAATAATTCCGAAGCTCTCTCCCAAAACGAAGATGGCACTTCGTCAGTTTCGGATTACAATGCAGGCTCTTCATCATCGGCAGCAAATTCATTGAACGATTACGATACGGATGTGTCAACCGATACGTCAAAGATTCTTGAACCGTATTCGACCGAAAACGACAGTGACAAGTTGTGGTTTGACGAATCATTCGCCCTGTTCGATCACTTCGGCCTGACAAAGACATTCACAGCCACAGCCGCGAACGGTGACGGTAACGATATTGTGTGGGAAGTCGGCGAGCCGAGATTTTTGTCTTTGTCGGAACCTGTCGTAGACGGCGACAAGAGTTCGGTAGATATTACATGGGACGGCGACACGGTGGAGGATATTGAAAGAACACCGTTCTACGCAATGCTTAAATCCAATCTTGAAGACAGAATTACGGGTACGATTTACCTTTCCAACGGTACGGCTCCCGCCGAGGACGAGCAGGAGAAGGAATCCGACGCCGGCACAAGAACCGAGTTCGAGTCGGAGGAGGTAAAGAAGTTTGTCGAGGAAATGTATCAGACCGGACTTACGCAGGACAATTCCGTATACGACTTGTCCGAGTTCGGCGCGCAGGATACAGACCCCGATTACGGCAGCATGTCCGACGAGGAAATTCTAAAGCTGTTCGAGGAAAAGCAGGCTGAAAATAAGACCGATGAAAACAGCGGTGTTGAGAACGTAACCGCTGCGGACGAGAATAAAGATGAGAACGAGAATGTAACGGATACCGATATATATAATAAGGAAGAAACTCAGTCGGAAACAGATAAAAAAGAGACCGTTTCGGACGAAAAATCAGTTGAGGAAACGGTGAAGTCCGCGCCTGCGGATGATAATGCCGAGACTTCCGATATAAAAGAAAATAAGGTTAACGATACAGAAAAATCCGTTGTACCCGCGCAGGACGAGGCACAGGTCGATACAGCCGAGTCCGAGGCGGAAACGGCGACGGATGAACCGATTGCTGCGCAGTCGGTCGCACAGGTCGATAGCGGCGACGGCGTACCCGAGCAATCGGAGACAAAGGAGATTGTCACAACAAAGACGGTTCGGCAGGCAACCGTCGAAGAAGTAAAGACGACCAAGCAGGTAGCGACAACAACGACCACGACAACAACTACGGAAATCGTAAGTGAAGAACCGATAGTCGAGACGACGACAAAGACGGTCTACACGGAAGTTCCGACAGAGAAGGAAATGCGCGTGGAGACGGTTGTCGCCGCGGCTTACGATGAAGAAACGGGCGAAACCGCTTACGAAACTCAATATGAAACAATCACGGTACCTTCCACCGAAACGATCGAAACGGAAGAGACGGTTGAGGAAGTAGTCGGCACAAACTACACCGTGCGCGAAACAGTTACAACCGACGACGGCACGAACACGTCCACGACGGTCAACGAATACACGACCACGGACGCGCCGGAGGTCGGCACGAAGGTTGATTCGTCCACTACATACGAAGACCGGGAAGTAACGGAATATGTCGAAAAGACGGTAGATGTACAGGTTGAAGAAGTACAGATCGTCGAGGTTGACGCACCCGCGCCGACGGCAGCGCCGCAGCGCGTATCGTCGCCGAAGGTTGACGTGCCCGATTATGAGGCGACGTCCGTACGTACATATTACGTTGACACACAAACATACAACGCTCCCGCACAGATCAACGACGTTGCGGAAGAGATTGTTGCCGAGGATGAACCGGCGGACGAGGAACCGGCAGACGAACCCGAAGCGGAGCCCGAGGACGAGCCGGAAGAGGAAATTGCTCCGATAAGCAACGACGGTATCATGCTCATGTCTGCATCCTCGGACAGCAGACATCAACGTCTGTATGTCGGACAAACTCTGAATGTAAATTCGATTTTCACATCTCGTGACTACAAAACCCCGTCAAGCCTTAAAGCTATCAACACGTCTGTCGCAACAACATCGGGCGGTAACGTTGTTGGCGTGGGTATCGGACGCACTCAGGTTGTCGGTTATGATGCAAGCGGCAAGATGATTGGCATTGTCGAGGTCGAGGTGCGCAATAAGAGCGGAGATGTAGCCTCGCCTATGGTTGCCGAAGGCGGCGATTTTACGCTTGCGCTGAAGGCGGACGGTACCGTTTGGGGCTGGGGCGCTAACGGTTACGGACAGCTTGGTCAGGGAACGAGCAAACAAAAGGATGCGCAGGGTGCATATACCGACACAATTATTAATAATACAACATCATACTATTATCCCGTGCAGGTAATGGCAAGTTCCGACGATGACGGAAAAGCTACTTCGTATCTGGAAAACATAATCCAAATAGCAACGGCAGCATATACTTCATATGCTCTTGACGCAACCGGAAATGTTTGGGTATGGGGATATAACGGAAATAACGAGCACGGCTTGAACAATGCGGACGGCGCTACCCCGCACCCGCTGCCGAGAAAAATAGACGGAATTGACGATGTTGCATACATAGGCACAGGCTTGTGGACAGCGTTTGCGATAAAGCATGACGGCAGCGCATGGGTATGGGGATATAATGACAGCTATGTTGCCGGCACAAGTACGTCCACTGTAACGCCGACACAAGTTTTGGGTGGAGAATCGGGAGACGTATATCTCTCCGATATAGTACAGATAGATTCCACACGTGGTTCTACCATTGCGCTTAAATCTGACGGAACGGTATACACGTGGGGCAGAAATGATCCGGGACTCGGCAACAACACAATTTCCGCCGCTGCGCCGGTGAAAGTATTAAAGGGTGCAAGTGACAGCGACAGCGATTATCTCGAAAATGTTGTTCAGATAGAAGAAGGCGGTGGAGACTACTATTTTGGTTGGAGTTCTTCAACGCGAGTAAGACGATACGCGCAATATCTTGCATTGCAGGATAACGGCGAGGTATACGGCTGGGGATATAACGGTTACGGCGAGATAGGCGACGGTACGACAACATCGCCTCCGACGCCGGTCAAGATGCTTATTGAGAATAAGGTAGTATCGATAGGTGTGGGAGGATATTCATATTCAACTTCCAGCAGCACTAGTAGCGGTCCTGCGATATATGAGACCGGTTACATGATAACAGACGACGGAAGTGTTTGGGCAACGGGTTATAATGGCTACGGTGAACTCGGCAACGGTTTGACACACACCTATGCCACAGGAATAGATAACCAAGGCGCGGACGTTGCAACATATCTGCCCGTACAAGTAACGACAGCGGCAGGAGGCTATACTGTTGGCAATTATACATATACCGTAAACGATTCAGCGGTTACCGTACAAAGAGAAACACATCAGCCGCTTACGGATATAGTTCAGGTAGTCGGTTCAAAAAATAATTACTCCGCAGTTGCGTTAAAGAGAGACGGAACAATCTGGGCTTGGGGAAATAACGCAAGCGGACAGCTCGGAACGGGTACGACAACGGGCGTACTTTCACGCATACCGACCGAGAGATCACAAACGACGTATTGGACAAGAGCGGTACAGATTGGAAATGAGGATTTCAATACGCTTTATCCTCACAGTGAAGACACAGCTGTCAGCAGACACCAGAGGCTGTATGTCGGTCAAAACATGAATGTTAACCTTATCTTCGCCAAGCGCGAGGGTCAAGCCGCATCAAGCATCAAGGCGATCAATACGTCTGTTGCGAATATATCCGGCACTTCCGTTGTCGGTGTGGGTATCGGACGCACTCAGGTTGTCGGTTACGATGCAAGCGGCAAGATGATTGGCATTGTCGAGGTCGAGGTGCGTAATGAGAGCAAGGACATAGCTACGCCTATGGTTGCTGCAGGTGCAAGTTATACACTTGCATTGAAGGCTGACGGTACAGTTTGGGCGTGGGGCGACAACACTTATGGACAGCTCGGTGACGGCACAAACGTAGGTAAAGCATACCCCATACAGGTACAAAGAGGAAACCAGGGAGGAACCGGCGATTATTTGAAGAACATAATACAAATTGCCGCAGGCGGTTGGACTTCGTATGCTCTCGATAAGGACGGAAATGTTTGGGGCTGGGGCTATAACGGTGAATATGAACTCGGACAAGGCGACGGTGTTACGCAAGCCTCTTATCTTCCCTTAAAAATAGATATAGATAATGTAGCGTTTATTGCCACAGGCGTGCGCACCGCGTTTGCAATCAAACATGACGGAACGCTCTATTCGTGGGGCAACAATGACAGTTATGTTGCGGGAACAACCGCGTCCACGACAACTCCGGCTCAAGTGCTCGGAGGGGAGTCGGGAAAACAATATTTGGAGGACATCGTACAGGTAGACGCTGCACGCGGCTCCATAATTGCGCTTAAATCAGACGGAACGGTATACACGTGGGGCAGAAACGATCCGGGACTCGGAAATAATACGGGAAGTGTCAGTGTTCCGATGAAGGTTTTAAAAGGTGAGAGCAAGAGCGATAATCTGTTCCTTGAGAATGTGGTACAGATAGAAGAAGGTGGCGGAGACTACTATTATGGTTGGAGTTCTTCAACTCGTGCAATACGATACGCGCATTTTCTTACTTTACAGGATGACGGTGAAGTATACGGCTGGGGATATAACGGTTACGGCGAGATAGGCGACGGTACGACGATAGATAAAGCTACGCCGGTTAAAATGCTTATTGATAAGAAAGTAGTCTCAATAGGCGCGGGAGGATATTCATATTCAACTTCCAGTAACAGTAGTAGCGGTCCTTCAAAACCTGAAACAAGCTATATGATAACAGAGGACGGCACAATTTGGGCGACGGGTTATAACGGTTCCGGACAGCTCGGCAACGGTTTGACGCATACTTATTCTACGGGAATAAATTCTCAAGGCGCGGATGAGGCAACATATCTCCCCGTTCAGGTTACGATTGCCGGAGGAGATTATACCATTGATGAATACACCGCAGCGGACGGTGTAACAAAGGTACAAAGAGAGATGCATGACCCGCTTAAGGATATCGTTCAGGTAGTCGGTTCAAAGAACGGTTATTTTGCCGTTGCCTTAAAGAGAGACGGAACGATTTGGGCATGGGGCGACAACTCAAGCGGACAGCTCGGAACGGGTACAAAAACAGGAGTGCTTTCCCGAATACCGACAGAAAAAACAGAAGTTAGTTATTGGACAAGAGCCGTGAAAGTCGGAAGTGATAATTCTAACGTACTTCTTGTTCGTGGTGGTACGCTTACGGACAATAAGGGCAAGCGTGAAACAGTCGGCGGAAAGGACAAGTTAATTACCAACATTTACCTGAAGGACGATGAACAGGCTGTTCATTATGAGCAGTTCACAATAGACAAAGCACAGGTTTACCGCAAATTCTCGTTTAATACCATGGTTCCCGAGGAAGAGGTTATTCCAACCCAGATTTCCTATAAATCGACGAACGAAAATATAGTAAAGGTAGACCAAAACGGCGTAATTACTCCGGCGCACACCGGAACTTACGGTACGGCTGCCATTGTGGCAACGGCGCAAATGGTAGTTGCCGGAGTAACAAATACATACCGTGCAACAATCCGTGTCGGCATTGTTCCGTCGAACGGTGTTGCGGCGCAGCATACCGCGGCGGGACAGTCGGCGATCGAAACGGGTATCGCAATGCCGCAGCTTGCCATGGGTAATAACTACGTGCTTGCCTTAAGATATGACGGAACAGTCTGGGCATGGGGATATAACGGTTACGGACAGCTCGGTCAGGGAACGAGCAACCAAAAAGATAAAGAAGGAAACTATACTGATGTTCTTATTCAGAATACGACGGAATATCATGTTCCCGTACAAGTAATGGCAAGTACCGACCAAGAAGGAAATGCGACCTCATATCTTGAGAACATAGTACAGATAGCTACCGGTATACATACATCATACGCGCTTGATACGGACGGAAATGTCTGGGTATGGGGATATAACGGACATAACGAGCACGGCATGAACGACGCGGACGCGGCTGCACATTCACTGCCGAGGAAAATAGAAGGAATAGATAATGTAGTATATATTAATGCGGGTCTGTACACGGGCTTTGCTATAAAAGACGACGGAACGCTATGGTCATGGGGATATAATGACAGCTACGTTGCCGGAACAAGCGCACCTACAGTAACGCCTACGCAAGTTTTGGGCGGAGCGACGGGAAGCGCGTACCTGACAGATATAATACAGGTAGATTCTACGCGTGGTTCGACAATAGCACTCAAAACAAACGGAACGGTATACACGTGGGGAAGAAACGATCCGGGACTTGGCAACAACACAATTTCCGCTGCTGCGCCGGTACAGGTATTAAAAGGTACAAGCGAAAGTAACAGCCTGTTCCTTGAGAATGTTGTCCAGATAGAGGAAGGCGGCGGAGACTACTATTATGGTTGGAGTTCTTCAACGCGAGCAAGACGATACGCGCAATATCTTGCATTGCAGGATAACGGCGAGGTATACGGCTGGGGATATAACGGTTACGGCGAGATAGGCGACGGTACGACAACATCGCCTCCGACGCCGGTCAAGATGCTTATTGAGAATAAGGTAGTATCGATAGGTGTGGGAGGATATTCATATTCAACTTCCAGCAGCACTAGCAGAGGTCCTGCGATATATGAGACCGGTTACATGATAACGAATGACGGAAATGTTTGGGCAACGGGCTATGGCGGTTACGGTGAACGCGGTGACGGTACGACTGATGCGTACACGTCAAGTTATTTGCCCGTGAAAACACAGATACCGCTTGCGGACGGTGATTCCGTAGTACAGGTAACAGGCACGAAAAACGGTGTATTCGCTGCAGCTGTAAGAAGCGACGGTGTTGTATATACTTGGGGTCAAAACAACCAAGGACAGCTCGGTCAGACCAATAATGTGACGCCGCAGTCGATTCCGAAGAATGTCGGATTCCCCGCGACGCGCCGTTTCACAATACAGGTGGCGGACGTTGTCGGCCCGTCGGGTACAGTAAAATATGACGCGATAAACAATCCTCTTCCGTCAAGCATGACCGGAAGATACGCGCTTGCGGAAGATGAAAAGCTTATCATAGACACGTCAAAGATTGTCGGTGAGGAAGTTTTCGGATTTAACCTTATAACGGACAGCTCCTCGTCGTATTCAAATCCTAAAGATATAAAGATAAGCGTATTTGACGAATCGTTGTTTACGCTTCAAGACGGAAATACAATCGTTCCGAACAGTAACGGTAAGTACGGAACGGGCGTGGTTATAGTCGAGGATACGGTACGAAACTTCCTCGGTTTGATTCGCATACAAATTAAACCGTCGGGTGCGATTGCCTCACCGATGGTAGCGTCGTCACAGCATAATACGATTGCGCTGAAGGCGGACGGTTCGGTCTGGACGTGGGGCTATAATGTAAACGGACAGCTCGGAAACGGCTCGTCGGAAGGCGACTCGCTTATACCGACGCGTGTAAAAGGAAACGGAACGGACTATCTCGACAGAATAGTTCAGGTTGCCGTCGGCGGCGCTAACGGCAGCGGCAACAGATATTTTATGCTCGCGCTTGACAGTAACGGTCATGTATGGGCATGGGGTAACAATACATACGGTCAGCTCGGTACGGGCGATACGGTAGATTCGCTCATACCGCAGCGTGTAAAGAATTATGCCGACGGTTCGGGAGAAGTTCTCGGCAGCGACGAAAATCCCATCGTTCAAATTGCGGCGGGTCCGTCGTTTGCCATGGCTCTTGACAGATACGGCAACGTATATACATGGGGTCAGAACAACGTCGGTCAGCTTGGTACGAGCGATAATACAAATTCAAGTATACCCGTACGTCCGGTGGGCGGCGCGGCATATACGATGAATTTGGGCGAAGTAGTTCAGATTGCCGCGGGCGGCGATTGGGACAGAGGCACGGGCGACTTTGCCATGGTGCTTAAAAACGACGGTTCCGTTATTACATGGGGTACCAACGGCAACGGTCAGATCGGTAACGGCGCAGCGACAAACACAACATATAATACGCCTGTCAGAGTATCGGGCGAAGGTGATTTGGGTCTGCATGAAATTGTACAAATTTCCGCGGGCGGTCTCAGCGCTGCCGCACTTACGCGAGACAAAAAGCTACGCGTATGGGGCTATAACGGAAACGGTCAGCTTGGTACGGGCGGAACAAGCAATGCTCAAACAACACCTGTATATGTAATGCGTAAACCCGAAGGCGACGGTCAAGAGGCTACGGAACTTAGCAATGTAGTCGAAGTTGCCGCGGGTATGCAGCATATGACGGCGCGTGTTGTCGAAACCGTTACTCAGGAAGAAGAGGACGCGGGCGACGGTACGGCGGGCGACGAAGTTACCAGAATATATGCATGGGGCGCTAACGGTTACGGACAAATCGGTACGGGCGCGACCGTGCCTGCCAACTTCTATTACGCCGAACCCGTAACCGGCGGAAGAACAAATAAAACATATATCGAGGGTTCGGTAGGTACGTTTGCCGGAGCGTTCAGTTCGGGTTCAATCCAGCCGGACTACTCGGTGTGGACGTGGGGCTATAATGTTAACGGACAGCTTGGAGACGGTACATTTGACTCTAAGCCGAGCCCGGTACAGGTTGTATCCGATCAGGGTCAGCCGCAGCTTTCAATCCCGACGGCTACGCTTAATCATAATGGCACGCAGCAGAGTGTTGCCATCTATTATGATACATTCAGAAAAATCAATAACAATGAGATAATTACGGCAATTCAAGCGGGAGACATTCTCAGTCTTGATGTTGATAAGATAACGGGAGTATCGTCCTTCAACCTTTTGAAGGAATCGGCATATACGCCCGAACAGCTTACATTTGAATCCGTAAATACCGATGTGGCTACTATTGACGAGGGAGTAATTACGGCTCACAGAACAGGTATTACATATATAATAGTAAGAGATAAATCAAGCGGTGCGGAAGGTTTCTTCAAGCTTAACGTCGTGCCCGAAAATGAATACTACATAGCATATCCCGAAGTTCAGGCGGGCGTAGCTCATACCGTAGCGCTGAAAGCGGACGGTACCGTTTGGGCATGGGGTCTTAACAACTACGCTCAGCTTGGTATAGGTACAACCGGCGGTCAGGTTGATCAGCCCACTCAGGTTATGGTAAAGGAAGATCAATCAGACCCTGACTCCAACAATATACCGCTTACAAATGTTGTAAAAATTTCTGTCAGTGCGTACCATAACCTTGCGCTTACCAAATACGGCAGAGTATACGCTTGGGGCTGGGGAAGATACGGCGCGCTGGGCGACGGACTGAACACAGACCACACGTCAAACGTCGCTATGGAAGTAGTGGGAACGAGTTACAGCAGTAACAATACGGATACGTTCCTCGGCGACGGCGAACAAAGCGATTGCATAATAGATATAGGTGCGGCAGGATATCAGGGTACCGCATTCTACTCAGCGGCTCTCGATATACAGGGCAAGCTGTACACATGGGGCAGAAACTACAATCGTGCGATTGAACCGCAAACGGCGGGCGATATTACGAGAGGCGTTCCGACCAATATTACAAACGCAAACGGTATGTTAATCGGAGCGGTTAAGATTGTACCCGATTCGGTAGGTCATGCGATGAGCGTACTGCGCGGCGACGGTCAAATTATTACATGGGGTTACGCTAATTACGGCGTACTCGGTAACGGCGCTCAGTATAATTACGGTGTGACGACGACACAAGCCAACCTCGGCGGAAAGAAAGCCGTTTACGCTACAGGCGGATGGCATACACGCGCAGCAATTACCAGCGACGGTTCCGTTATGACTTGGGGTTACAGCAGTACGGGTGCAACCGCGTCAGGCAACGGAAACAGCATACTGCTGCCTACCGTTATCGATACCTACAGTAAGCACGATTATGAACAGGAAATATCAACAATAAGTCTGTTATCTGTTTCCGAGGATGCGGCTATGTTAAGGACCGTATCGGCGAACGTTACGCTTAAAGACGGTTCGGTAACTACCGCCTCCGGCACGCTCAGCGAAGATACGGACGAAAATGTTGCGGGTATATATGAAATAGAACTTCCGCTCGGCACTGTTACCGCCGAACCGGTTGTATTTGCTGCGGATTCGGGTGCGGTAATGCAGTATTATAGTGCGGAAGACAGTCTCACTGGCGATACGTTTACGGAAAGCACCGATCCCGAATACAAGGGAGCGGTCGGAGAAACTTTGGACGTGCACGCCGATGGCGGTGAAACCGTTACAAAGACCGTAAAAATAAATGTTAAATCGGGTGAAAAGAACTCCGATTACTTAATTAAACTGATAAATCGTCCTTCCGAGACGGTAACAACAGCGCCTGTATTTGTGGACATATCCACCACTTCGGCGGTTGTTATGACAGAAGGCAGAGTTATTACAGCCGGAAATGCAAACGACTATGCGCTCGGACGCGGAGCATCAAATGTTCCAGCATACACTCCGGATTATGTTCACGCGGGCGATTCGGGACAGGAAGGAACACTTCTTGAGGATATAATCTACGCGTCAACGTCAAACGGTGAAAGAGAATCCATGTACGCGATTAAGGAAAACGGCAGCGTATGGTCATGGGGCGATAACTATTACAATCAGCTCGGCGACGGCACATCTACGTCCAGATCCGAGCCCGTAAGAGTAGGTACTTCGTATCTGACCATGAGCCAATACCTGTACTCGCTTAAGTTGGACGGCGGTTCCGTTATGATAACAAAGCCGTCTATGGATTCGTTCAATGTATTCAACTCAAATTCGGGTGAAAGCACAGTTACGGAACTTAAGTGGCAGACGTATGACGGAAGTTCGGATATAGTTGAAGTAAATCCGACGACAGGTGAGGTAACGCCTAAGGGAGTGGGTACGACGTATGTAATCGTATCGGTTGCGAACGACCCGCTTACGACAGGTCTTGTTAAAGTCGAGGTTCGTCCGTCAGACAATCAGGTGGGCGCGGAGAGTATCGCATATCCTCAGGTTAAGGCGGGCGCGGACTTCTCTGTTGCGCTGAAGGCTGACGGTACTGTATGGACATGGGGTTCAAACTCATACGGACAGCTCGGTAACGGCGTATTCAACGGTTCGGTTGTATCTCCGAGTAAGATAGAAAGCCTTAACAATGTAGTTAAGATAACTGCGGCAGGCTACTTCGCGGCGGCTCTCACAAAGGACGGAAACGTATACACATGGGGCAGAAACGATGCGGGTCAGCTCGGTAATGATACGACAACCAATTCAAACAGACCCGTACAGGTTTTGAAGGGTCAGCAGAACGCCGATGACGAAGAAAAAGTATACCTTGAAGATATAGTAGCGATTGCGGCGGGCGGTCTTACGGAATCTGCCGGATTTATAATCGCTCTTGACAGTACGGGTACAGTATACGGTATCGGTGCAAACGATTACGGACAGCTTGTTCCGTCGGGACTCAGAAATTATACCGTTCCCGTAACTTTGCCGGCATCGAAGGTTGTTGATGTAACGGCAGGTTTGGGTGCTACGTCATATATGCTGACGTCAAACGGTCTTGTATACGCCCTTGGCAGAAACGGTGCGTACGAGTACGGAACCGGCAGAACGTCCGGCTCGGTACTCACGACGGTACCGCTTGCCAACCGTGCAATGGCGATAGGTGCGGGCAACCAGAGCGGTATGGCAGTAACGTATTCGCTCAATGCGTCGAGTGTTCCGAGTACGGAAACATACGTATGGGGCGTAAATGCAAACTATGCGATTTCACAGCAGAACGCACAGTATATCGCGTCACCGACGCTTATGATAGGACGCGGAAACGTTGCGCTTATGGGCGGCGGCGAGAGCATATATACAATAGATAAAGACGGAAATGTAAAGCTGTCGGGTCTCGGCACAAGCGGTCAGCTTGCGAACGGTTCACAGACAAGCTCGACTTCGCTTGCGCAGAGTTACGATCTCCGGAAGGACAACGACACAACGGCTGATGACGCGATAGGCGCGGCGTCGGCTGTCGGCGGTACGCACTCGCTCTATATCGATAGCAACGGTTATGTGTGGAGCGTGGGTAACAACTCGTCGTCACAGTTGGCTCTCCAGAACGCGGGCGACTCGATCAATAAGGCGCAGATGATAGGCGGACAGCCCACGATAATGGTTAAGGAAAGAGAAATTCTCCTTAAGGAACATAAGCAAGTTAATATAAAGGATATTATTGAGACCGTGGGAAGTTTCAATCTATTCTCATCATCGGATGCGGCTGTTTCATACAGTCAGAATTATGATGTATGGGATTCGAGCGTTGCAACAAACGAAAACGGAATTCTTATCGGCGCAGCGGTAGGTCAGACGTATGCGGTAATTACATTGAAAGATCCCGAAGGAAACGAGGTAAGCAAGCAATATATTCTTATATCCGTAGTTCCCGATAAGGATGAATACATTACATATCCTATGGTCGAGGCGGGTCAGGAACATACTATTGCACTGAAGGCTAACGGCACGGTTTGGTCATGGGGCAAGAACACCTCGGGCCAGCTCGGACTCGGCTATACGGGCGGTATGGAAACAGAGCCGCAGCAGGTAATGTCCGATGTCAAGAAGATTGCCGTAGGCGACAACTTCGCAATGGCTTTAAAGACAGACGGCAGCGTGTGGACATGGGGTATCAATAACGTCGGACAGCTCGGACTCGGTTTGGCTACCAATGTTCAGGTTAACGAGCCTAAGCAGATAGAGTGGTTCGGTAACAATAATCTTAAAGTGACAGACATTTCGGCAGGCGGCGCCGGCACAAGTGAATTTGCGCTCGCCGTAACCGATACAATGGACGTATATGGTTGGGGTTATAATTACAGCAGACAAATTCTTAACCAAGCGACAAATGTATACACATCGCCCGTTTACACAGGTGTTTCGAGAGTCATTTCGGTAGCGGCGGGACGCAATGCCACAAGCTACGCTCTTACGGAAACGGGAAGAGTATACGCTTGGGGTCTCAACTCCTCTATGGAACACGGTACAAACGACCGTGCCGCTAACGATGTGTCAAAATCACAGGTATCGATAGACGATAAAGCGGTTGCTATAGCCGCAGGTTATAACAGCGGCTTTGCGATAACAGAAAAGCAAGAAACATATGTATGGGGCAAGGGAGTGGATAATCAGACCGGCGTTGCCAATCTGACAGGCATGCCCGTCAACAGCCCCGGCATAAATTCATCAATCCGTATAAGCGGAGCGAGAACAACATTTGCTATTAAGGAATCGACCAAGGATCTTTACGCGTCGGGTCAGAATACGAACAATATGCTCGGAACAGGTTCGACAAATCCGAGCGAATCGACCTTTGAAAAAGTAAAGTCTAACGAAGATACGGACTTTACAAGCGCAATTTGGGCGGATGCAAGTAATTCCGGCGGTCATTCCGCAGCAATCAGAAGTAACGGTGAAGTATACACTTGGGGTCTCGGTACAAGCGGACAGCTCGGTAACGGCGAATTCAGCAACAGCCAGTATCCAACTGCCGTGGGTTCGCAGATAATAAAAATAGACAATCTCGACAACAACAGAATTTTAACATATGCAGGCGGCTCGGGTGAAGAAAACATAAGAACACTTCAGCCGGAAATTGTCGCAGGGTTCAACGTATTTGAACCTAAGACCGACAGAGCCGGAGACTTTGAGTGGGTTTCGACAAATCCGACGGTAGCGGAGTATATAGGCGACGGCAAAATTAAATTTGTTGGCGTCGGCGAGGCTAAGATTGTCATAGCCGACAGAGACACGGGTCTGTATACATTGGTTGAAGTACAAGTACTTCCGAGAGATTATAAAGAAAGAGTAGAAAATGAAACTGCCGTATTCCCCGAAATCGCCACCGGATATTTCTATTCAATGGCGCTGAAAGCGGACGGTACGGTATGGACATGGGGTTCAAACGCATATGGACAGCTCGGCAACCCGTCTGCGGGTACACAGGAACTTGCTCCTATACAGGTAATGCTGGGCAGCGGCGAGGCAATGACCGATATTGTTGATATTGCGGCCGGCGCTTATACGGCGTATGCACTGACAAGAGAAGGCTTGATTTACGCATGGGGTTATAACGGTAACGGCGAACTCGGTCAGGGCTTTACATCAGGCGCGGCGCAGGTTGTTCCGCAGTTTGTCAAGGATATAAACGGACAAAATCCTCTCGGCAGCAATTTGTCCTCCAAGATTGTCAAGGTTTCGGCAGGTCCGTACAATGCTATGGCAATACTCGAAAACGGAAACGTATACGCATGGGGCTATAACAATTACGGACAGCTTGGCGTAAACGCAGGCGGCAACACGCTGCCGAAGAAGGTTGTCGGCATAAATAAGGCTATAGACGCAGTTCCGTCAAGATACACGACTGTATTCCTCAACAAAAACGCGACAGCGGCAACCGTAGGCTATAACGGCTACGGTGAAGGCGGCGTCGGAACGGGAGGAAGTTACGGTCTGGTTCGTACTGTTCAAAAATCGTCTGCGGGAGATATTCTCGAAGGCGTTGCAGACGTTGGCTTTGGCGAACATCACGGCGCATTTGTAACCTTTGAACTTGACAAGAGCGATGATACAAAGCAGAATGCGGCTGCATTTGATAACTATGTATACGCAACCGGTTACAACGGTCAAGGTATAACGGGTAATAATTCTTATGCTAATACCGGTTATCCCGTAAAGGCTCAAATGCCCGATAACAGCGCCCCGCTCACAGGCGTAAGTTCAATTTCGGCAGGTTACAGAGTGCATTATGCTTTGTCAAACAAGGCTGATGCAAACGTATACGCATGGGGCTACAATAACGTAGGTCAGATAGGTAACGGTAAGGTCAACGTACTTTCACCTCTCCCATCGGTGGTTAAGAAGAATAATTCCGGTACGGAAAATCTGACCGATATAATGCTTGTTGAGTCCGGCACATACAGCACGCACGTAATGGCGGCGTCAAAGAACGGCGGAGTTTATGTATGGGGTAACAACTCTAACGGACAACTCGGCGACCGGACGACAACCAACAGCGCATACCCGGTTGTTGTCGGAAGCAGCCCGGTAACGATTGACGAGCAGAGAATCAGAATAGATCTCAGTTCGGGAAATACTACAAAAGACGTTACGGCAAGCACGAGAACGCAGTTGTTCTCACTGTTTGACTCCGAACTTGAAGGTTCGACCACAATATCGTGGAGAATACTTGACGAAACAGTTGCGAAAATAAAGAGCAACACCGACAGTACAACGGACGATGAAGGCGTAACGTCCACGACGGTGACTATAGAAGGTCTTGAAAGCGGTTCGACGGTTCTTATCGCAACCGACTCCATGACAGGAAAAACAGTAGCGGCTTGGATAACGGTATCCGAAGGTTTCACGAACCCGAAGATTGCGGTCGGAAAAGACTTTACAATAGCTTTGAGATCCGACGGTACAATTTGGGGCTGGGGTGTAAACGATTATGGTAAGACGGGTATAAACGCAGGTGCGTCAAATGTAGCGACGCCTACGCTTATTAACCGTTATCTCAATCCGACAAATAATCAGGTATTTGAACTTACTGCCGGCATAGTTGATATTGCTGTGGGCGACGACCACGCGCTCGCTCTTGACGAGTCGGGTCAGCTCTACGCATGGGGCAAGAACAACTACGGTCAGATTGGATATAATTACTATACATATAATTATGCAAATCTGCCTGTAATGGTAAGAGATTCGGGCGGTGTTCAGCTTGCGGGCAACGTAGTCGCGATTGCCGCGGGCGGAGACCACAGCGTGGTTCTTACACTTGACGGGGCGGTTTACAGTTTCGGCAGGAATACGGCAGGTCAGCTCGGTACAACAAGACATACGTCGCAGAACCCGTCGCTTGTACGCATGAGGGGCGTGGAAGGCAACGGCTATCTCGGCGAGGTGGTTGAAATAGCGGCCGGCGCGGAGCATACTATGATGCTCTTGGGCAACGGTACTCTGTGGACTGTCGGCGGTAACGCTGTCAGACAGCTTGGCGTACCTACGCTTAACAATGATTACTATGATATAATTCAACAGGTTGAGTATAACATAGATGAAGAAAACTATATTTCAAAAATATCCGCGGGCAATCACAACTCAGCGTTTATCGACAACACAGGTAAGGTCTACGTATGGGGCAGCGCGTATAACAATCAGGTGCTCGACAACGGCGTAGACGCGTCTATGGCTACACCGACCTTGCTTGATGAGTTTAATGATGAATCGGTTAAGGATATTAAGTTCGGCGGAGAACTCAATACGGACACCGAATCGGAAATTCAGACATATGATAAAACTCATACCGTAGTGCTTACGCGCAGCGGAAAGGTTCACGCATGGGGCGAGAACGCACGCGGTCAGGTTGGTAACGACAGACAAACCGAGACGCAAGCGCCGACGTCTATTTCGGTGAATGGCGGTAATGTCTGGGCTATAAGCGCCGGAACACAGAATACAGCCGCAATACTTGACGACGGTTATGTATGGATGTGGGGCGCAAGAGACGGCGGTCAGATAGGCGACGGCACCGCGGGCAGCTCCTCAAAGGGTGATGTTAACGCGCTTACGCCGAAAAAGACAGGTGATGATTATATCTCGCTTGAACGGTACTTCGTCACACTTCGTGACGGAGAGACGGCTGACTTGACGCCTACATATATCAAGTTCTTCAATGTTATGGAGAGCGTTGACAACAACGTCAAATTCTCGGCTGAATCGGTAGACACATCGGTAGCGTCCGTAAGCGGTATGAAAATATCTCCTGTCGCATCCGGAACGACACAGGTTGCCGTAACAGGAAACGGCAGACGCGCAGCGGTAGCGGTAACGGTTCTTACGGACGGTTACAAGGCTGTTCCGCAGGTTGCCTCGGGCGAGGACTTCACGGTAGCGCTCGACAAGGACGGTAAAGTATATACATGGGGCAGAAACGATTTCGGACAGCTTGGTGACGGAACATATGCGAACCGTATTACAATTTCCGAGATTGCGTTTGACTTCCCCAATCCGTCAAACTACATTACAAGAATAGAATCGGGTACAAGCCATACAATCGCGCTCGACAACACCGGCAAGATATGGGTATGGGGTCAGGGCAGCTACGGTCAGCTTGGAACAGGCAGCACAAGATCCTATAACAAACCCGTACAGATTACACTGCCCAATGATATAGACGCGGCGGATATTGCGACAGGCGAACTTGTAAGCTATGCGTTTGACGAGCAAGGCAATATCTACGCTTGGGGTAACGTAATATCGAGAACAGGTTTCGGCAACTCACCCGTTAAGCTTGATTTGTTCGACAGAATGATACAGGTATCGGGCAAGTACGCTCTTAAGTCAGACGGAACAATCTGGCAGGTACCCACATCAAACAATGCGGTAGTCGTTGTTCAAAAGAATACAAACGACACGCGCTTTATAAAGGTTGCGTCAAACGACCATCTCGCGGTAGCGGGTACGTCGCAGACGGGTCATACACTGTTGATTTCGACGGATCATAAACTCTATGCATTCGGCGATAACTCCAACGGTGAGCTTGGCGTGGCAGGTTATACGGATACAACGGGCGACAATGCGATTGCGCTTGTTCCGATAAAAGGTAATGTTAAGGATGTAGACGCAGGTTATCATTACAGTACGGCTGTTGCAATGGATGGCACGGTATGGGCTTGGGGTAATAACGAATATAAACAGGCGGGTCAGGAAATTACAAAGAATTACTATGAACCCACGCAAGTTACATACCCCGACGGTACCAAACTTATAATGGTAAGAGCCGGTGTAGACCATACGGTTACCGTAGATGAAAACGGTTTCGTGTGGAGTTTCGGCGACAACTCATACAGCCAGCTTGGCAACCAGAATAACGCGGCGTCGGCAACACCGGTACTCGCGGGCAGAATTCAACTCGGCGTTAAGCCGCAGGTTCTGCGTTTGGATAAAGATGCGTCGCTTGATGTAACTCAGGGCGACCGGAGCAGCGGCGGCGTAAACGAACCGCTTACCGTAAACACGGGCGAGTATCTCAATCTTAAAAAGAATAGTTCGGGCAATCTGAACGACGGTACATATACGGTTGAATCTCTTGATACCGATATCGTAACCGTTGACACGGACGGTCATACAATCCGCGGCGTCAAAGAAGGCAGAACGATGCTTAGGGTTAAGAAAGACAGTACCGATGCAATAGGTTATGTAACGGTTTATGTCGGCAGAAACGGCGGCATCTACCCGATGGTAGACGGCGGCGACGGTTTCAGTATTGCTCTTAAAGCGGACGGCAGCATATGGACATGGGGCCGCAATAACTACGGACAGCTTGGTTACGATACATCGGGCGCCGACGGTTTAGAGCCTAAGAAGGTCGACTTCAACGGCTTTGACAACGATCCTGCGGTAATGGTTGCCGCGGGTGCGAGCCACGTCTTAGCCGTAGGTACGAGCGGTAAGGTTTACTCTTGGGGCGTCAACAGTTACGGACAGCTGGGTAACAACAACAGCGACAGATCCGTATGGGATATTGACACTGTTAAGAACGCGGAAGGTCAGCCGGTTGAAAATGCGGTAGGCGTGTCGGCGTATGAAAACACATCGTACATACTCTTGTCCAACGGTACGGTAATGGCATTCGGTAACGGATTTAATAATCAGAACTTCGCAACCGATGTTCCGGGACTTTCAAATGTGCTGCAGCTCAGCGGCAGCTATGCGCTGACCGTAAGCGGCGAGGTATGGCAGATTATAAACGGCGCCCTTCCCGCAAAGGTTATGGGCTATACGGACAGTTCCGGCGGAGAAGCGGTTATCTTTAAGATAGCGCATGGCTATAATCACTTACTCGCGCTCGATTCCGAGGGTTATGTATGGGCATACGGCAACAACGGTTACGGACAGCTCGGCAGCGGCGATACGCGTACGCCTTCGGTTCCCGTTAAGGTTCGCAAGGGTGAACAGAATATTGACGCAGATGATACTTACCTTAAGAACGTAGTTGATATATCGGCTGACAAATATGTATCGGCGGCAATCGACGAAAAGGGCGACGTATACAGATGGGGTTATAACGGTTACGGACAGCTCGGCGTCGGAAATAATGATATTGCCGTTAAGAACTATTTGCCTTCTAAGGTGGTAAATACATCCGAAGATTTGACATTCGACTTTATAGCCGGCGGCGCGACACATCAAATGGCTGTTGATTCTGACGGTTACATTTGGGCTGTCGGAGGCAATGACGACGGTCAGCTTGGCGATATGACGGCTATAATGAAGAATATACCGACCATGGTAGGCAGCAACGACGTTGTGATAAAGGATGAAAACGGTGTTCCGCTCTACGGTACGGTTTACATGAAGACAGGCGATACGAAAGATTTCAACGCGGGCTTTAATGTATTTAATCTGTACGAAAATGATACGGTAGAGTTGAAAAACTTTAAGTTTGTCTCAAATAACGGCGATGTGCTTGCCGTTAGCATGAATGACGGTTTGGCGACGGCTGTCAAGTCGGGTGTGGCATATATATGCGTAACGGAAACAGAATTAAGCCGTAAGGCGGCATATATAAAAGTTGTTGTCGATGATAAAGGCACAGACATCAAACCAAAAGCAGTAACAAAGGGCAACCATGCGCTCGCTCTGCGGTCAAACGGAACGCTGTGGGCATGGGGCGTAAATGAAAAGGGTCAGCTCGGAACAGGCAATTTGGCTAATATCGACGAACCCACAGACGTAACGCCCGCGGGTGTTAAGTTCAAGGAAATCGCGGTAGGCAATGAATTTGCGCTCGCTGTTGACACTGACGGTAACGTATGGGCTACGGGCGACAATACATACGGACAGCTCGGTATCGATAACGCAACGACTGCGAACAGTACAAGCTTTACGCAGATAGACGGTATTTCCAACATAATCGAAGTTACTGCGGGCAGTGCGTTTGCAATGGCTCTCGATAAAGACGGATATGTTTGGGCATGGGGCGCAAACAACAGACAGCAGCTTGGTTTGGGCAATACGGCAACAATGTATTCACAGCCGCAGAGACTGTCTTTGATAGATAATATAACGGCGATTTCGGCAGGCGGCGAAAACGCTCTTCTGCTCCGTTCAAACGGCACAATATGGGCTGTGGGCGACAACAGAAACGGTCAGGGCGGTGTTTCCGGCTCACTGTGGACGCCTACCGAGGTAAAAGGCATTGAGCCGATGGTTGATATTTCCGCCGGCACAACTCATTCGCTTGCGCTTGCGTTCCTGTCGAACGTATACGCAACGGGCAGCAACGATTACGGACAGACAGGCACGGGTAAGTCGTCGGCTGTATTCACCAAGCTTCCCGACACGGTACAGAATACCGCAAGCATAATAAGCGCCGGCGACAGATACAGCTATATAATTGATAAAAACGGTACGATATTCGGTTTCGGACGCAATAATTCCGGTCAACTCGGTCTGGGTGACACGGATTTGAGAAGTGCGCCCACAAACAACTCGTTTACGGAAACCTTGCCGGAAGGCACGGCTGTAGACGGCATAAGCACGGGCAGCGAATACTCGCTGTTCTACACGACAGACGGATTTGTATACGCGTTCGGTGATTATTCACTCGGTGCGAACCTCAGCAGAAACGAAACAAAGAGTATCATACCCGTACTTATCGGCGAGAGAACCGAACTTGTTTCCAAGGCAGAGATGTCAATTCCTGTCGGAGAGAGCGATACTATTGAGGTATTCTCCGGCAACAAGTTCAACCTCCGCACGGATTATGCCGCAAATGACGGCAACGTCAAGTACACGGTTGTAAACGACGATATTATATCGCTGAGCGATAACGGAAATTATGCTGAAATAACAGGTCTTAAGCCGGGTCTTACTCATGTTATAGTAACAAACGGCGATGAAAAATCCGTTACCATCGTGCGCGTTGTTGGCGAAGACTCGAAAGCAACACCGATGATTGCGGCAGGTTTCGCACACGTTGTTGCGCTGAAGGCGGACGGTACGGTTTGGTCGTGGGGCTACAACGAGTACGGACAGCTCGGAAACGGCGGCGTATCGAATGCTTATGAGCCTGTTAATATAACAGCGCTTAACGATAAAGACATTGTAAGAATTCAGACGGGTGAATATCATTCACTTGCGCTCTCGCGCAACGGTGATGTTTACGCCTGGGGCAGAAACAACAAGGGTCAGCTCGGTCTTAACGACGCGAACGCTTGGGTTTCGACTCCTAGAAAGATAACGGGACTTCCCGCTGTAACATCTATTGCGGCAGGTACGCTTCATTCAATGTTCCTTACCGCTGACGGTTATGTATACTCCAGCGGTGATAACTCGCACGGACAGCTTGGCGTACCTATGGTTGCTACGCCCGAAAATAAGTCCATCAGACCTGTAATGGCTCAGGGACTTAATAAGATTATCAGCATCTCAACGGGAGCGGGCGGTAATGCGACCAAGGCGGTTCGTTATGACGGTACCGTATGGACATGGGGTGAAGACGCGATTTACGAGAATGGCGCATATTCGTCGCACGATTTGCCGACACAGCTCGACTTGGGAGAGTTTAACGGTAAGGTACTCCGAATTTATGAGGGCAACGACCACGTAATTGCACTTCTCAACAACGGCGGAATTATCTCATGGGGTCCGACGGATAATACGTCATATCAGCTTGGCAGAAAGGGTAATAATTATACTCCGGCGTATGTGGACGGTTTCACGGGCGTAGACGACCCCGATGAAATAGCATCTCAGTTGGATAAGTATGTCGTCAAGGTATCCACGGGTTCAATTCATAACCTCGCGATTACTGCGGACGGCAAGGTTTGGGGCTGGGGCAACGCGGATAACGGACGTCTCGGCACAGGATATGTCGAACAGGGATATATTACTCCTACGGTCATTCCAATAGATGAAACGGAAGATTACAGAGCAATAGATATCGCAACAGGCGGTTCATCATCATACGTTGTTCTCGACGACGGATTTGTATGGGGATTCGGTCATAACCTGAACGGTCAGCTCGGTAACGGTCACGCGGGCGAAGATCCGGCTTACTTCAGCAGTGACAATGTTGAGAAAAATGCCTCTTATGAGGACAGGTATGCAAGCGATCTCGTAACCGGCACCGACATAAAGCTTAAACCGGAATCAATGGTAATTTATATCGGCGACAAACCGGCTAAGTTTGAAGTAGCCTTTAACAGGTTTAATCTTATAAAGGATAATGCGGCGTCTGCCGATACGTATACCTGGAATGTTAAAGACGTA
Source organism: uncultured Clostridia bacterium (assembly GCA_947623955.1). Taxonomy (GTDB): domain Bacteria; phylum Bacillota; class Clostridia; order UBA1381; family UBA1381; genus Hominilimicola. Next base: position 51,304 of record CANQIP010000056.1, read on the forward strand.
TTGGATGAAAACGGTAATACGCCTCTGTTTAACGAGGATTATATCTACGTTAATAACGGCGAGGTTACAGGTAAGAAGGTTTCAACCGGTACGGTAGAGGTAACCGATACAAAGACCGGATTGAGCAAAACGGCTTATGTTCAGGTTATCGATCCGGGTGAAAATCATCTCGAAAGAGTCGTATTCGATTACTCGCCGCTTGATTTGACGGCTGTAAGACAGGCGGTTGAAAAGAACTACCTGGATGAGGACGAATATACGTATACGAAGAATGCGTTAGGAAACGACGTATATACGCTTAACGATCCTCTCAAGGGTATATTCTCCGGCAGCGTTAAGACGGAAGTGCCCAACTCGCAGACCGTAACGGTACGCGTAAAGAGCAGAGTAACCGGTGATACGATTAAGCTTGTGGGCGGCAAGGGCAGTCTGGATAATATGTCCTATATAGAAGGTACGCTTAGCACAGACCCGAATTTCCAGGGATATTATGAATTCAAGAACGTACCCATAAGCGAACTTCAGGATAATTACTATATCCAAGTAATAAATACAGCGTCCGAATATGACGCGACATTCAAAGCGCACACCATAAGATATTCAAGCGACGGCGACCTCAAACTCCTCAGAATAGCTGTAGAAGATGATGTGGACGATGAGAATTATGTGAATTACCTTGAGAGCGATAAGCATTTAGAGCTTAAGACCGCTCCCGTATCGGATACAATCCGTGATGCGATAGAAATAGGCAATACGGGCAATTACTATGCTGTTATCAAAGAAACAGACGGCACGTCCGAGGAACATACAATTTACGTTTATGCACAGGCAGCTCCTTCGGTTGAAAATCTGAAGGTCGGTGATGTGACGGTTAACTACGACCATGACGACGCCGATAAACATGATAAGTATTATGACGTGCAGAAGGTAACGCTCGGCGCGGGTGAAATGATGAAGATCGTACCGATACTGGTTAAGCCTCAAAACGGTTCGGATCCCGTTTCACATTCGCTTACGATCTACAGACAGTCCGAAGCGACAACGGTAGATAAAATAGAGGTAATCGTTAAAGACGAAGAAGGTAATATAACAACAACATATGCCGCATATACCAAGAATGAAAACAACCCGCAGAGTTACGAGGTTGTAATTCCCGACAACTTGGAAGTAGTCGATATTGTAACGACTCCCGAAGTGGTAGCCGCGGATAAGGCGGTATATACACCGTCATCGTCAGTTAACAATCAGAGATCGGTTTCGATAGAGGACGATAAGTTTACGTATGAGGAATACATACTTGAAGACGGAAAGACCGAGGACGAGATAACAATTCAGCTTATAGCCGACTCGCTCGAAGGCGCTCCGTACACGCTCACAATTTACAGAGTATCCGAGGAAAAAGATCCGTTTGTATCGGTAGACAACAGCGGCAGAATAGAGCCCATGCTTGTAAACGAAAACGGCTCGCTTAAGCAGATGTATATTTGGGCGGTTGACGACGGTGCAGAGCAGGCATCGGTAACTCTTGCGACGTCCCTTCCGAATGCCCAGGTAAGAATAGGCGAAAGCGGAACACCCGCGCTTTACAGGACAACGGAAGATGTATCTCTTGATATGAGCGGCGGATACATGGATGTTACGCTCAATGTAATTCCGCAGGAGAGCGGTACGCCTAAAGTATACACACTGCGTCTGTATAAGAAGTCAGCCGATCCGAGACTTGGTCTGCTCACCGTTAAGGATATTGCAACCAATATCGACGCAGAATCAATAGAGTATGACATCAAAGAAGGAAAATACATAGCAAAGGTTAAGAATAGTACCGAACAGGTAAGAGTTTATGCGGAATCGGCTCAGCAAGACGCTCATATCGGCATAGCCGCCGCGGAGAGCGACGCGAGAACCGAATCTGCAAATCCGATGGCTGCAAATTCCGCCTCGGAGGATGTAACTCTTACAGGCGATACGACAACGGTATACCTTGCCGTAACGCCTGCCGATCCGGCATACTCATCAAATCAAACGGCTTACCGTCTTGATATAGTTAAGATGTCCGCAAATACGGCAATAAGGGTATTCTTCGGAGAAGAAAGACTTGACCAAAACGCTGACGGTGATTACGAGTATACATTACCCGCCTCGGTTGACGGTAAAGATAATACAACTCAAACCTTGAAGGCTGAAGGTATAATCGTAAGCGGTTCGGACGAAAAACCCGACACGTCCTTGAAACTCACGATTTCCGATAACTCAGCATTCACAATGGACGCTGACGCGACATATACGGATGAGGCGGACTACACCGCTGCAGAGCCTGAGCCTAAGGTTGTATATATTCATATACTGTCCGAAGACGGTTCGGAGAAGGAAACGGTTAAGGTTAAGCTTTACAAGCTGCCAGAAACGTCGGGAGTTACGGCTGTTAAGCTGACAGATAAGACGTATCCCGATACCGAATATAACAGCGTTCTCAATAAGTACAGCGGTCAGGCTCCTTATTCGGACGACGGTATTGTAATATACGTTTATACCGCAGACGCACGTTCTCAGGTTGCGGTGGGACCGAACGGTTCGGGAGAACACGGCGACTTTGTAATGCCCGACCCGATCAACCCGAACAAGCCCGAACTCGGCGGTATAGCGCGTGTTGTCCTTCCGAAGACGGACATAGCTCCGGAATCGGACGGCGGAACAATGGCAAAACTGTATATTAAGAGAGCGGACGGTATTGTGGAAGGCGTATCTATGAATACTCCCGAACTTGAAATATCCTACGCCTCAAACAATATCTCGCTGTACAGAGTCGACGCCAAGCAGGCGGACGGCGATCCGACGAGCCCGAACTATACGGGCAAGGTTAAAACATTAACCAAGACAGACGCTGAAGGAAACAAGGAAACATATTATTACCTCGGTATAGATGAGGAAGATATAGTAACATCGGGTAACGCTAAACATATCGTTATAACGGCGGAGGCGAGCGACGTTAACGCCAAAGTTATAATCCTTCCCGACGACGGTACGGAAGCCGATTATAAAGACGATAAGGATATTGAACTTTCACCCGACCTCCTTACGGACGAACTCGAAATGACAATCCGCGTTATTGCCGAGGACGGCTTTAACACGAAGGATTACAAGCTCATAATACGCGCCAAGTCAAGCAATGCGGATATTGACTTTGTAAAAGCAATCAAGATTGAGGACGAAGATCCCGAACTTAACAGAAACGCGGAGGGTCAGTTCTATACCTATGTTGAAGAAGGAAGAACAATTCTTCCGCTCCGAGTAAAGGGTGCGGACATACAGTCCAGAGTTGCGATTGAAACAACGTACGATCCCGAAAATTATGCGGGCGCGGACAAGATAGCGTTCTCCTTAACAAACGATGCGAGAGCGGACATAGACTTAACGGGAGTAACAAGCGAACAGCTTGAAGAGGGTATTGTTATCCCCGTATACGTGAAGTCCGAAAACGGCAATACCGTTGAAACATATTATGTTAAGGTTATGTCGGTAGAAGGCAACGCCGAGCTTGACAAGATTGAAGTTGTAGCGGACGGTATTCCGAGAACGGCGGAAAAGAACGCGGCGGAAAGCAAATTCACGATTAAGATTGCAGATACTCTTAATACCGTGAATGTAATTGCAACGCCCGAAACACCGATGGTTCAGTATGTTTACATTGACGGTGCATACGACCTTCTCGACGCCGCAACGGGTACCGTAACACGTTTTAATATTCCGCTGACGGGTACGACAACGACGATGCCTGTTACGGTTAAGGCAAAGAACGGTACGGTAAAGCAGTACACGCTTGAAATTATAAAGGTACATATAAGCACGGATCTTAAGTATGTTCAGGTTAATGACCAAAACGTAAATGAGACAAACGGCAGCTATATATACCTTAATGAGGATATTGTCAGTCAAGAGACGGCGAAGATAGCCATAGCGGCTGCGGATTCGGGCGCGACGGTTAAGGTAGAGGCGCTTACACGAGACACATCAAAGCAGCCTTATGACTTGATACCTTCACTTATAAACGAATCCGACAGCAGTGCGGAAGTTATAAATCTCTGGGAGAATGACGCGGTAGCGCTCCATTCACAGCCGGTCAACAGATACCGCATAACGGTGACAGCCGCTGACGGTTATACAACCAAGGAATACACGCTTATCATCAGAGGCAACGACAGCAACGCAAATCTTGAATACATCAAGATAGGCACAAGCTATGCGACTAAGGGCAGCGACGGTACTTGGACGATTGGAGTCCCCGACACAACAAAACACGCCGAAATAACGGTAAAAGCCGAGGATGAACTTGCTAAGCTGACGTATGTAGAAAGCAACTATAATTCGGCGCAAAACGGAACGGCGTCCCAGACAGGCAGAGTTATTCAGACGCTCGCCAACCTTGATTTGACATCCGGCGATGAGTTGAGATACATTAAGGTTGTATCTCAGGATATGAGTGTCGAAACCGTTTACACAATCAGAATTGTCGGCGAGGAAACAAAACCGCAGATTGCCGAAGAAAACGGCGTAACGGTAAACGGCTTTGCTGCAAATTCGCCTACGGAGGAAGAACCGAGATATACGTATTATGACATTCTTCCCAACGCGAGCAATGCGGTAGTGGGCGTAAAAGCGGCAAGCAAAAACCATTATGTTCAGATTGATAACGGTCCGATAACAGCCGGCGGCTATGCAGAACTGACGGTTGAGATGCTGCTCTCGTTCGAGGACGAGATGGAGGTTCCGTTCAGACTGTACGCTGAGGAGGACGGCACTCCGATATATGAAAATGTTGTCGTTCTCAGACGGTTGAGCAGTGACTTCGGCATCAACCTTAAGGTTGATGATGATTCCGTTGTGGCGCAGAATTTGGACGGCTCGTACATTTATTACATCGACGGTACCGCTACGCAAGCCGATATATGGGCGCTTGCCGAGAATACCGGTTATGTTGTTGAGATAACGGGTCTTAACGGTATCTCGGGCGACAACAGCAGTGATACGTCTATGGGCGCCGAGATTACGACAGACCTTGAGGATGTAATAAACAGTAACTTTACAGAGGTAACAATTAAGGTTACGCCGAGTGATCCGTCGATTACGGGAACAGCCAACTATACGCTCTATATATACAAAAAGAGCAATAATGCCAATATCGCATCGGTAACGGCAAACCCGGATGATCCCGATAAGACGAATATCGATACAAATTCAGATGATGTATATACCGATAAAGACGGTACGGAGTACGAGGCATTCCACGTATTTATTCCGGAGCCGAAAGATCTTACGAATTACCTGCTCTTTGATCTTGCGGTAAAGGTTGACGACATAAATGCGGCTGTAACGATGTTTGACGAAGTACCGTTCAGGGATACGCAGAACGGAGTTGCGCAGTCGAGAATTTCAAGACTCGTGCCGGAATATGATTATGACGGTGATGCTAAGAATGATTCGTATCTCGTTCCCGTAACGGTTACATCACAGAGCGGTAATACAAAGAAGTATTACATCATCGTTACGCCGACGGATATGAATATATCGCTATCCGTAACGTACAACAATGAAAAGATTGAAAAGGAAAGCACAAGCAATGACTTTATCGTATACATTCCGTCTACGATGCTCAATGCGACTGTCAACCTGACTGCGGAAAACAGTGTTATTACGTACATAAGAGACGTAACCAATCCGACAAATACGACTTCCGCAGCAATCAACAAAAATAAATACAACCTGTCGGCAAGTTCAGACCATACATACGAGGTTGAAATCGTAAAGGATGGCTCGGCATTTACAAAGCTGTACAGAGTTATAATTTCACCGCAGAGTACGGATACCGGCATTGATGTAACCGTAAACGGCATAACCGCGAACTGGGTAAGCGCCGGCGGCGGTTACTATGACGGAAGTCTCGCGATAGATGAAACTGACGCGAATATCATAGTAAAAGCCAATAACAGGTACACGAGACTGGCGATAAGCCCCTCGGGTACAACGCTTACAAAGGCTGATATACGCGATAAAGGAACCACATCGGCTATCTATACAATTCCGCTGTCGGAAGCGATGACGGACGATACGGCAAGATATTACACAATTTATATCCTGCCTCAGGATACCGATATGGGTATTACGACGAGACGTCTCCGTATTATAAGACGCAGCGCGGATAACGATATTATCAGTGTTAAACGCGGTACGGAAGATGCGGAAAAAGAGACCGTAGCCGATGAAGAAGGAAATGAAGATACGACGTATGTATTCTATCTTGACGATATGACAACAACGCCGGCTATCGACATTGAGGCATCCGAAAAGGCTACGCTCAGAGTAGGATATTACGACGGTAATTCAAAATGGCACAATAACGGTTCGGCGACCGCTGCGGCAAACAGCGATGCGTCGGGCTGGACAGCCGATAACACATGGCACAATTCTATACCTGCCAATGCTAACGGCGGTAAGTATGTAATCGAAGTAACGGCAGAAAACGGAGAAACCAAGACATATGGTCTTGAATTCCGCGAGAAGTCGTCCGATACAACGATTAAGAGCATAGTTACCGAGAAGGGTCAGGACGGCGAATATAATGTCGATATGTCGCCGCAGCTGGTATTTGAGGCTGTTGTTCCGAACGACAGAACAGAAATCGAAATTACGCTCAACGACAGTCATGCGAGACTTATGAATGTCGTTGAGGTTGACGCGCCCAACGATGCGGCGAATGTAGTCGCAGCAACCGTAGACAAGGGTAAGTCAGACAGCGGAGCATTCTTGCGAGTACTCTCCGACGGCGTTGAAATCGGTCAGATGAAGTATCTGAGAATGATAGTTCAGCCGCAGAAGGAAAGCGCGCCTGTCAAGAACTATTACCTGCTTTTGAAGGGCGCGTCGGACGACCTGTCGCTTGATTCGGTACAGGTAAATGACGACACGCAGACAGAAGACGACGCTATAGAGAATAAGCTCAAATATGTCTTCAGCGTTCCGACCGATACGACTAACGCGGATGTTAAAGTTACGGCAAACGCACTCGCTAAGATTGTGGGTCTCAACGGAACGGCTATGCCGCTGCCGTACTCAAACGTATGGAGCAAAGCCGCCTATGAGCTTTCCGAGCGTGAGGTTACGGAAATTCTTGTAGAGGTACGTTCACAGCTCTATGTTGACGATGTTCGTACCCCGAATGCCAAGAGGACGTATTCGGTTAACATTTACAAGAACAGCAATAACACTGATATCGGTGAAGTTATAGTAAACGGCATTAACGCAATTCCGCGCAAGAACAATCCGACAATCTATGAAATAGCAATTCCGTCCGATTCGGGCAGTGAGGCGGAAATTATTATCCGCACGTCAAGCGGTATTGCCGAGATAAGTCTTAAAAACAAGAACGGTGCGCCCGACGTAAAGAGGGGCGAGCTTATCGCGACAAGGTATCTCGACTCGCCGAGCGTTACAACCGTAAACGAGTTTGACTTTACAATTACCTCATCGTCAGACTTAGTTAAGCAGAATTACATTCTGTATGTATATACCGATTACGAGAATGTAAACGCTAAGACGGTTTACCTGAACAAAAAGAGACTTACGGCGGGAGCGTCGACAGATGTTGACATCTCATTGCTGTCGCTCGAACCTGTTTCGGAAGAGCGTGTTTACACTGCGATAGTAAATAAGAGAGGACCGGTTGATATTTCAATCGTTCCGGAAGGTAACATGGCTAAAGTTCAGCTTTACGGCAACGGTATTTCCGAGGAAAGCCCGCTCGTAAGCGACAGCAGCTACGGTTACGTATTCGAAAATCTCAATCTTGACACAGTTCGTGATACCGTATACCAATTCAGACTTACAAGCTATGACGGTAAAATCGTAAGCGACCCGTATGAAATAGTTATTAAGTACGAAGAGGCATCCGATGCGGCTCTCAAGAGTGTTGAGTTTGACGGTATAGAAGCGGAAAAACTTGACAACTTCACAAATACATACGCGGTAAGAACGGATACGATTGTAAAAGACGGTGTTCTTGTTCTCACAGCGTCAAATAAGGATGCGGTTATCAACTTCAGAAATCAGCCTACGGTTGAAGGCGTACTGAAATACTCGTATGTATTTACGGACAACAGCCCGATAACGACTCTTGACTTCTCCGTATCGTCCAAGGACGGAAGTGTAAGCAAGAACTATAAGCTTTACATTGTAAGAGCCAATGAGGGCGCGAACGAAGTTTACGTAAACGGCAACAAGGTTGACAAGACATCCGACGGATATGTTTACGAAGTGAATTATCAGGCTACGACGGCTGAAGTTCTCGTAGTTGCCGGCAGCGAGATTTCACGGGTTGAATTTAACGGCGTTTCTGCCGCGCATAAGAATAAGCAGGCGGTTACGCTGACGGGTAATGAAACGGTTGTTCCCGTAAAGATTTACTCGTATCCGTACGATAATGCACTTAATGTGGTTGAGGAGCAGATTAAGCTTGTGAAACAGGATGTTTCACTCAGCTTGTCAAGCGTACAGATCAAGTCGAAGTCCGACTCTGATTACAGAACGATAGTTCCCGACAGATACGGTAACTATCTCGCGTCAATACCGGCGTCCGACAACAGTGTGGATGCTGTTATCGTGGTACGTGATGTCGCGGAAGTAGGACTTATCAGAGTAAAAGACGGCGAAGATAACCAGCTGCTCATGCAGGGCAAGGTACAAATTGCCGTAGAGAATATTTCCGACCTTGCGGCGGAGAACCTGTTCTACATCGTTCTCAGCAACGGTACAAAGAACGGAAGATACGAACTGAAGATAGTTAAGGAGAACGGTAACACAAACGTTGCCACAGTTATTGCCGAAAGAGGCAATCCCGATGAGGAGTACATTGCTAAGAATGCCTCGTGCGGCGGCGGTGAGGACGTTGCTCCCGAAGATCCCGACGGCAGTGAGAAATATCCGTTTGAGATTACAAGCGCCGCGGAACTTCAAGATATACAGAAAGACCTTGACGCTCACTATATACTGAAGGACGACATCAATATGTCAAGCTTTAAGTGGACTCCGATAGGTACGTCGTCGTCACCGTTTACGGGCAGCCTTAACGGTAACGGAAAGACGATTTCAAATCTTGAAATTAACGCGTCCGAGAGCGACAGCGATTACGGTCTGTTCGGCTGGAACAACGGTAAGCTTGAGAACTTCAAGCTTGAAAATGTAAATATAATAGCGAACGAATCGGCTGACGACCAGTATGTGGGCGCGGTTGCCGGCGTCAACTATGGAGACGGAACAATCAGCCAAGTTGCGGTTTCGTCCGGTTCAATTCACTCTGCGCACGCGGCAGGCGGTATTGCGGGTGAGAACAAGGGAACGATTAAAGATTCGTACAACAAAGCCAATGTTTCCTCCGAACTTTACGCGGGAGGTATCGCCGGTATCAATGACGGCACAATAGAGAATGTTTACAGCGTAGGCGTTATTTCAACCTCGTCCGCAGTAAATCCCGACGAAATAACGGCAGGTATTGCGGTTAACTCCGAGGACGGTAATATTGCAAATGCATACACAAATATTCCGAATAGGATTGATGCAATAACTAATAACGGCAAGGTGACGAACAGTAAGCCCGTTCTTCCCGACGAGCTTAAAGATCGCGAAACATTTAACGGCTGGAACTTCAATACAGTATGGACAATGTTTACGGCACAGTATCCGACGCTTATGGCGCAGACTGCCGACGCGGATATTTCAACATTGAATATTCCCGACGGCAGCGCCGAAAGACCGTTTGAAATTACATCGGCGGTAGGCTTAATGAGTATCGGAAATGACGCTGACAGTCTCACCAAGCATTATGTATTGAAGAATAATATTTCGTTCCTGACGAGTGACTCGAAACATATCGCATTTGACCCGATAGGCGACGAAACCACTCCGTTTACGGGAACTCTCGACGGTAACGGATATGCGATAACCGACCTTGTTATCAATTCCGCAAAGACTGTAGACGGTACGGCTTATACCGCAATGTTTGCGGTGAACGACGGCGTTATCAAGAATCTCGTTGTCCGTCCCGCGACAATCGGCAGCGCGTCAGCAGATAACGCGGCGGTAATCACCGGCGTAAACAACGGTACAATTTCTCAGGTTGCCGTTGTTGCTGGTGAGGTCACAGGCACACGCTCCGCTGGTATTGCGATAGTAAATAACAACACAATCGAAAATTCGTACGTCAAGGATATAGACCTTGTAAGCGACGACGGCTCGGCAGGCATAGTTATCAATAACAGTGCGGACGGCAGTATCAGCTATGTATACAGCATGGTCGATGTGTCACAGGTATTGCAGAATGCCGCGTCAATCGCGGTTAAAAACGAGGGCAGCATCAGCTACTCGCATGCGCAGACAGGAACGCCGTTTACCATTGACGACCCGTCGGCAAGCAACGGCGTCGGCAACAGCGTTCTGTCAGCAAGAGATATGACTAAGCATTCGAGTTACACAAGCTGGAACTTTGACGATGTATGGTCTCTCGGTACGGATTCTACTCCGAGACTGCTTGTTGAACTGCACAGCGGCACGGCAAGCATAAGTCTGTTCGGTATAGACTTAATGAGCCTTGACAATGATGAAGACTGCGAGCATATCGTATACATCAGAAATACCAAGAACTCAGCTAATATCTACATCAAGGCGCAAAATCCGAATTCGGCTGTAATTATCAGGAACGGCTATTATGTGGGCGAATTTGAGGGACTTATCGGCGGTCTTATAAACGAGCGTACGGAAATCCCGTTCACAATAAGGGCCACAAACGGCGACGAAAGAGTTCATACTCTCGTAATCATTAAGGAACCGCCGGTAGCGACGCTTGATAAGGTTGTTGTAAACGATGTAGAAGTTCAGCGTGTAGACAATACATATATCGCGGAAGTAGACAGTAACGACACTTCGGCGTTTGCGAAGTTTACGCCGGCGTCGGGAATAATTCATGTATATGACAGCGAAAAACAGGAGGTACTTCTCTCGACAGACGACAATAAGACATGGTACAACAGCGAATTGCCCGTAACACAAGGCGAAATAACAAGATACACCCTTGTTGTTACTAGCGGCAATGAAATGTCAACGGTAGAATATACGCTTATGCTTAAACCCGGCAAGTATCATACGGGTCTTAAGAGCGTACAGGTAAATCCGCTTACGCTGACAGGCGGTATCCTTACTGGTGACGGTTACGAGGAAATTACAGATGCGGAGGATAATGTATACAGCTATATTATCGACCAAGAACTTGCGTATATTGCAATTAGAGCCGAAGCGGTCAATACAACGTCGTCGGTCAGCATAGCATCTACAAAGAACACCTCGTTTACACCGTATATTCATGAGCTTGGTCAGTATGTACTGGATAAGAGCGTTAAAGAATTCTATATCCCGATAGATGTAACATCGGCTGAAAACGTCATAGAACACTTTGTACTCCATCTTTCGAGAAAAAGCATAGACGATACGATAAAGATAGGCGGTATAATCGTAACTTATGGTGACAAACAGTATGTTGCCGGTAATCCCGTTGATACGGTTATCAACAAGGATACGGGTGAAACGGCTCCGGTATACACCGTTGTGCTTGAAACACCTATGGACGCACCGTTTACAAACAAGACGGTTGTTGACATATCCATCGAGGCAAACAACATTTACTCGCTTGTAAACGCGGGCAACCCGACAGCGTCCGACCCGACAGACGCCAATACCTATAAATGGGAGGCGTTTGAGGAGGTACTTGACAGCAATGAGTTGACAATTTACCAGATTAAGACGAAAGCTGCGGATAAGGACGATTACACCGTAACATATCTGTACATTTATAAGCAGAGTTCCAATGCTGAACTTGAAAGAGTAACGGCTACATATGTTGACGACAATAAACCCGTATCGGTTGATGCGGCTAAGGACAACAACGGTAGCTATCAGTTATGGCTGCCGGCTGATGTTGAAACCATAGACATCGAGGCTGTAACAAAGACGCTGCTTGCACAAGCCAACATTGAAGGCAACAGTTATACGCAGCACATTAACACATATGAAACGTTTGACCTGACGACGGGCGCCAAGACAATAACCGTAAAAGTTAAGCCTTCGGCTGCTGCGGCAAGTACAAAGACATATGTAATAACAATTAACAAGCTCAATCTCGGTCTTGAAGATGTGCTTGTATCGCAGCACGCCACAAGCGCGTTTACGAGTGCGGTATTCGATGAAGACCGCAACGCGTACGTTATCCGTCTCGAACCGACAGATAACGCGCTGGCTGACGTGAGAGCCATTGCGGACGATTCGGAGAATTATGTAAGAATAGGTCATCTTGCAAGACCCGAAAAACCTGTCAGAACAGGCGGCATGAGCGACGATGAATATAACAGCCTGCTCGCGGATTATGAGAAGAAACGCGCCGCGTTCAATGCGGCTGCCGCGGATTATAATATTGATGCCGCGGGATTTGGCTGGGACGGCGTAGACGGCGATAATGAGGGCTGGACACAAAGTCAGGCCGAGTCGCTCTCGCTCCCGCTTACAGACACAGACGGCGGTTTCACAATGGTGAAGATACAGGTAGGTATTGTTACCAATTATGAGGGAACCACAATTCCCGAAAGGATTGGCGCGATTAAGACCTTTAACCTGTTAATAGGTCAAAAGTACAAGAACGTTGACAAGGATATTGACATTTATGTTAACGACGTAAAGATGACCGATCCGACCATAAAGGACGACGGCACAATCGTTTACAGATACGGTATAAGAAAGGATGCTCCGGCACGTGTTAAACTGAGCACGTACGAGTACGGTACGCCGTACGGTCCGACCGTAAATGTAAATACTCCGATGAACGGCAGCAGAAACGACTTTGCTCCTATGCCCAACTCTGAAGTATTTGACATAAATGCAACAGGCGAGTCGAAATTTACGCTGACGTCCATAGCGGAGGCGGCGGGTTACTCCAAGACGTATGAAGTGATTATTTACAGACTGTCACAGGATACGTCAATAGTACATGACAAAGACGCGGAGCTTGGTCAAAAGACGACGGTTAACGGCCTCAACAGAGAAAAGGGTGAAACAACGCCAAAGATTGTCGACACCTTTACCGTAAGCGAGGCGACGATGACCGTTGATGAAAACGGACAGCGTTACCTGAGAGTATTTATCAAGACTACATCGGATAAGGCTGTAATCAGATTAAACAATAAGAATTACGTGGGTCAGACCGACGACGATACGGTTCTCACAGGTGATAATGTAGTTAACGGCGGCGATATTCTCGGCGTACTCATACCCGTAGGTATAAACGATACCGAAAAGGTTATTCCTTACACGGTAACAGCCGAAGATTCGAGATACGCATCACAGAATGAACTGAAAGTATACATTCAGCCCATAAATACGAATGTCGAGTATGTACAGGTTAACGGCTCGACGGCGTTCGGACCGTACGAAGATGAAATTACGGGCGAGATGTACTTTAACAGTTTCGTTCCAAAGAGCGTGGTTGATGCCGCCGAGCAGAACGGTACAAAGACGCCGGTAGTGGTTCAAGCCGAAAACCATTTGGCTGAGTCAAACTTCAAGACTGTTGCAACTCTGATAGATGAAAACGGAGATCCTGTTGTAAACAAAAACATCAATGCGCCGTACAGATCAACGTATGATTATCTGTTTGATGACGTATATCCGATTGAATACAGCGCACCTCACGTAATAGACTTCTCAATAACGTCGGTTGCGGGAACAACTCAGGATTACCAAATCCGTGTTTACCTTGCAGACGACAGCAATGACAGGATAGAGCCTATTGATGAAGAAAACGACATCTTCAGCGTGTGGGTAGCTCCGACAGGAATGCTCAGTGTAGTATCTCCTGCGGAACGCGAAGACGAAACTCACTACACCGTAGGTATCGAGGCAGGTATCAAATCTGTAGAGGTTAAGATAAGAACCGAGTCAGATTACGCCGGAATTGACGTTATGGATCCGACGAGAAATATGTACTCGCACAATTACGTCATGAAGGAAAAGATTGTTCAGCTTTCGGATCTTGAACCCAATTCGGGATACGAAATAGAGTTCAAGGTAAGAACGCAGGATCAAATGCTTTCCGGCGACGGCGACGGCAAGACGTATTATATTAACCTTGTAAGACTGTCCAATAACAGAGACCTTGAATATGTTGACGCTTATCCGAAGGGAGATGGCGGAACGTATCAGCATATCACGGGAATAACAACGGATACGCCTATCGAAATCTCAACAAATTACGGTGAATTCTCCGTACCTGTCGAGATAAAGGCGGTATATCCGACAGCAAGAGTCGGCATACAGATAGACGGTAAGGATGTAGTATCAAGCAGCATGATTTTCAACACAACGGTACCGTTTGAAGAGGAAAACGATATTGTTGACCCGAACACGTCTCAACGTTATCAGACATATAGAGTAACCGTATGGAGCTATGAGGGTGACGTAACTCCCGCATATTATACGCTTAAGATTGTCAGAAAGATGAACGACCTGACAATTAAGGAAATTAAGTATAATGACCGTGTGGCTGTACCCGATCCGAACGATCCGTACACATTTAACATCGATATAGACTACGATGAAATGGATACGGGCGTTACGGTTATGGCTGAAACGAATAACGACAGCGCCCTTGTAAAGATAGAGAGCCAAGGTTATTCGAAACACATAACGTCTTACAGCGGTATTGACGTAACGGGAATTGATATTAACCAAACCATGGAGGTTACTATCACCGTAGGTTCTCCCGACCTTATCGGAGCGGGTCTGCCCGATCAGACAAAGACGACAAAGCTTATCATAACAAGAAATCCGCCGGGCGTACTCAGATACGACATGACGCTGGATATGTATGTAAGCAATATTAAGACTCTCGATCAGTCATACACGAAGTCCGCGTTTAAGAGCGTAACGCAGAAAGACGGCAAGGAAGTACGGAACTACATCAGTTTCATTGCTCCCGACTCGCCGATGGCGTTTATCAAGTCGCAGACAAAGTCGCCGACATCGGAGATTGCTTTCTACTATCCTGTAGATACCGGCAATCCGTTGGTGAAGGATTACTATACTGCCAACGCGGAGGCAGTAATGCCCGACTCCGGTACGATGACGCTCAGAGCGGTTGTAACCGCGGCTGACGGCAGAAGTCAGGAATATACTCTGGAGATACAGGAATCCTCAAGCGATATAGGCGTAATGAAAGTTTACGCCGATATGACCCTTGAACAGGCGGGCGGAAACAGTACGGCGACCGAAGAGGCTACTGTAACGGGTATATTTGACGACGGTAATATAATCGAATATGTAATAGAAGTTCCGAGATACACAATGTCGGTTAAACCGTTCGTACTTCCTAACGACCCGTACGCGTATGTACAGTTCAAGGATCACGACGGAACACCGCTCGCACTTCAGCAGCAAGGTACAACGGCAAATTATCCGGGCGCTACAACGGATGACATCTATATTGCCGAAAGCGTAGAGGAAGTAGTTTACTTCACGGTAATATCCAGAACAAACAGTCTGTCTGCGGATTACAGAATACGCTTTATCAACAGACCCGAGGGTACGCATTTGAAGAACGTGCTTGTCGGCACAAGAAATGCCGAAAACCTTGAGGATGAGTTGAGCGACAGCATTGTAACACTTTATAGCGCGACGTCTATAGGCAACACGACGTATGAAGGTTCCGTACCTTATAATTACGGAGCGACGGCGGTTGTTAAGATAGAGGCGGAGGCCGAAGCATCGCAAATCATAATTAACAGTGCGATAGGTGACAGAAAGAGCGGTTACGGTTCACTGATTGTGGAGGTTCCGCTTAATGAAGACGGTACGCCCACACCCGTACCCGTAACCATAAAAGACCCGTCGGGCAGAATTTCAATGCCGTACACTGTTTACATACTCAGATACAACCATACGTATGATTTGAGTATACGTGTAAACACGGAACTTACGGAGCGCACCGGTTACAGACCGGCAGGCGGCGATCAGAGATATGATGAATATTACGAGCTCAAGCCTACGCCGCTGCCGTTCTTTACAAATCAGGCAAACCTTAAACTGACCATGGCGGCGCCGGGACTTGACAATAACGACAACACAAAGCCCGCGACATATTATGTTCAGATTGAGGACGGCAAGAAGAGCGCAATAGATGCAAACAACAGAATTGTGGAAGAATTGGTTCCGCTGTCGGGCATGGCTACCGACATTACGGTAAGAGTTTACGATGAAAATGAAAACCTGCTTTCGCAGTACATCGTAACAATTAACCGTAAGACGGTTGATAAGAATATCGGCGCTGTTTATGTAGACGATAATCATGCCGCATCGGTAATTATCGACTCCAAGTCGGGATTTGAGGCTTACTCGTACTCGGCTGAAGAACAACCGGTAAGCAAGGTTCAGATTTATGCACTTGACCCGAGCGCAAAAATCTCTCTGACGGGCGAGGATCCGCTTAATCCGAACGCGTCTCAATCGTATATCGGTGAAACCAACGGTTATCTCGAAGCGAATGTAAGGTTGAACAAAGACGGAGAAACTATGTTCCAGATAGAAATAGATAATCCGAATCAGACGCCGTATTACTACCCGCTCAGAATAATCAACATTCCGGTAGACGTATATCTCGACGATATGTACGCCACAAAGCGCGATGATACAGAGCATTTTGACTTCTACAACATGACGTTCCAGAAGACGGTACTGGATTATATGATTTTGTCCGACGGAGTGACGGTCAACTATGACGTATTCGCTACGGCATATGAGACAGCGGAAGCGCTCAGACAGTATGCGGTTACCAAGGTCTTGGCTCCCGAGGATTACACAACGCGTATTAAGATAGGCGACAACAACTTCGAGCAAATACAGAGTGTCGCTCAGATGTATCAATACATCAAGCAGAGCATAGACATCGTGCCCGAGGACGACGGTTCATCGCCGCCTTACTACGACATACCCGTATATCTTGTGGTACCGCACTTCACGAGAACATACAACATCGAGATACATGACCTGTCGCCCGAGGCGCACCTTGACGAGCTGAGAGTATTCGATCACAGCAATGTAATACCGCTCAGCACAAAGAATGACTATCCGCTCGATCCTGAATTTGAGCAGGATACTATGGAATATACGGTCAACGTTCCGTCCGATATAACGAACGTGGATGTATATGCCGAGGCTTTGCATAAACATCAAGGTTCACGCACGGTTGTGTCGCTGTTGGATGAGCAGCAAATCAACACATTGGCGAGCAGCTTTGTATCAATACATCAGAATGTTCAGCTTGATTACGGCGATAATGTATTTATAGTCAAAGTAACAAGCGAAGAGGCGAACCATCTCGATTATAAACTTCATATCTATCGTAAACCGATAGATACTGATCTCAGCCAAATTCTTGTTAACGATATGCCGGTTACCAAGCAGGAGGACGGAACATATATAGCGTATGTTCCGATGGGTTCAAACCCTGTTGTAAAGGCTAAGGCAAGCGATACAAGAGCGGTAACAACATTGTCCGCCGCCGGCGTTTCGGACGCTGTTTCGGATAATGACGCGGCTGATGAAAACGAAAGATATTGGGCGACTCTGAATATGCCGACCATAACGGCGGCGGAAACAGATGTCAATATCAATGTATCCCTCGATATCCCCGGACTTTCCCAGATAACGAAGGATTACAAGCTTATAATCATAGGCGTGAAGGCTCAGGAAGAATTTAACGGCAACGACCTTGTAAGCATTTATCTTGACGTTGTGGGAAAAGACTTCCAAAACGATCCGTCGCTTCCGTACTCTAACCCGATAGGAGCAGTATGGAACGATACGGAGAAGTACTTTGAAATTGCAATACCGCACGACGCTCCCGACAATCCTTATATGAGAGCGGTAACGCTCAATCAGGACAAACTCGTCGGCATAGGCGTCGGTGAATCGGGCGCCAAAGAACCTGATACCGATACGTATAATCAATTTACAAATCAGATATATCTGATGCAGAAGGACGTCAACGGAAGGTATCTTGTAAATGTGCTCGTTAAGGATAAGAACTCCGGCACCGTTACCAATTATAAGGTATATATTACCAGACAGTCCAACGACGCGGAACTTATCGTACTCGACACAGAGAGCAACGTAACGCTTGAACCCGTATTCAACAAAGAGAATAAGGAGTATACGATAGACGTTGATACCAACGTAACATCCGTTAACTTCACGGAAATTCTTGCGAGCGACAAAGCATCGGTTAAGCTTATGCTCTCATCAACAAGCGGTCCCAGACCTGTCATAGACTTTGTAAACGGTTCGTCGTTCCTCTATGACAATCTCGACCTCGGCAACAATCTGCTTAAAATTCAGGTAACGTCTGAGGATAAGACGGTTACAAAGACGTATACCGTCAACATCAGACGCCAAGTTCCTGTAACAGATGCTACGCTTGACGACATCAGAGTACAGATAGACGGTATGTACTACAGCTTAGTTCCGATGTTCGACAAGAATATCCTGAGCTACGACATTATTCTCGAAGCTCAGATTAACGAGTCGGAAACGCCGGTAATCATAACGGCTACACCGGGCGACCAAGCCGAATATGTAATAACGAGCGAGGTCAACTCCGATCCGTCAACGAGCCATACGACAAGCGCAAATACGCCTAACGTAGTTGTTATTACAGGAGAGGACGGATTGCCTCTCGCAAGCACGACGACCACAACGGTTGTATTCAGTATTGCGAGTATGGTAGGCGGAGACAGAATAAATATACGCGAGTATACAATTCGTCTTTACAAGAATGAGAACGCAAACATCAATCCAAAACACAACTTCCTGTCGGGTATCTCATTGGCGAACCATCCGCTTACGATGATTACAGGCTCGTCAGACGTTGACTATAACTATTATGCAAGCGTTCTGAACACCGAACCCGAAGAAAAACTGACAGTAATTCCGAACCTTAACGTAACGGGTGTTGTGGGCGACCTCAAAGCATACTTGATAGACGCCGACAATCCGGATGCCGCGGAAGTGGAAATGCTTTCGGGTACACCGTCGGCTCTGACCCTCAAGGACGGCGACAACCTGTTCATTATCAGAGTTGAGGATACGTTAGGAAATAACAAGCGGTTCTATTCGGTAACGATTAACAGAGCGTCGGATCAGAATTCGAGCGCGATGCTCCACAGCTTAGCTGTTGCGGGATTTGATATGACTCCTGCATTCAGCAGTGATACCACATCGTATAAGATGACCGTGAACTCGCAGACAAAGTCAATTTCGCTGCGTGCCGAGGCTGAAAACGAGTTGGCGGAAATTTGGGTAAGAAGTGAAGCGCAGGATTATGACCTGATTAACGCAGGTACGGCGAACGCGAACAACATTCCGCTTGTAAACGGCAATAACAAGCTTGTTATTACCTCAACGGCGCCGGACGGCATTACGAAGAAAGTTTACGTAATAAATGTTTATAAGACTACGGGCGATGAAAACGCCGACCTTATAGACATTGAATACACCGGCGACGGCGTAATGAGTCCGCTGTTTGACAGCGACATAGTAAACTATAATCTCGCGTATAAGTATGATACAGAGCATATCAATCTCACACCTATTGCGAGAACACCCGAAACAACGGAAATAACCGTTACATTGAACGGCACATCGTCTACCGTTATACAAAGCGGCGACCAAGTACCGGTTGACTTGCCGGTAGGTATGACAACCGTGACATTCGGAGTTAAATCGCTTGTAAACGGTGGAAGCAAGACCTACACCGTTAATATCTACCGCGATCCTTATGAGTCGCCCATACCCGAGCTTGTAGCTTTGGGATTGAGAGACCAGACAGGCAAGCAGTACGAATACGCACCCGCTGTTCATAAAGACGAGCATTCGTATTATGTAAGCGTGCCTTCAACGTTTGAAAAAGCGCGTATAATGGTTAAGGCGGCGTCTAAC
Source organism: uncultured Clostridia bacterium (assembly GCA_947623955.1). Taxonomy (GTDB): domain Bacteria; phylum Bacillota; class Clostridia; order UBA1381; family UBA1381; genus Hominilimicola. Next base: position 71,377 of record CANQIP010000056.1, read on the forward strand.
GATCCTGCGGATGCAAACAATGTGGTAATAGCCGTCAACAATATAACGGTACCGAACAGCAATACCGTATATACTCAGCTCAATAACAATCTTGTATACGGTAACAACATCGTAACGATTAAACTGTCCAATGCACAGGGTAATTACGAGTTCTACACGCTGGTTATCAACAGAGCGCAGGCAGGTTACGATCCGAAGCTTGAGAACCTTGAAGTACAGCAAGACTTCGTACTTGAGCCGACATTCAACCCCGATACCGCGGCGTATGAAATCAACGTAGATTATGACACGCCGTTTATCAACCTCATTCCGACTGCGTCCGACGCGGTTATAACGGTAGATAACATTGCGGTTGAAAGCGGTTCGCCGTCGCAGAACCTCATGCTCAAAGAAGGCAAGAACACGGTTCTTGTGAAGGTAACGGCTCTCGATACGACGAAAAATCCGGCTGCCGCAACGACGACGGATAAGGTATATATTGTAAATATCTATCGTCCGTCGGCGAACTCGGATAACTACCTCACAAAGCTGACGCTTAATAAGGGTACTATTGTACCGGCGTTCGCAAGAGAGATAAGAAACTACTTCGTAACAGTACCTTATGATATTGACGAAGTTGAACTTGATACAGCGGCTCTCAAACCTGACAGTGTGATAACGGTCAACAACAGTCCGTTTATACAGCCTATGGCGCTCGCATTGAAGGCGGGTACGGATAATAATGTATCGATCAGACTGTTCGATTCGCCGACAGATAAACTCTCGTCATCGACATACACACTCAAAATATTCAGAAAGAATATGGCAGGTGAGGATCCCGATTTGGCAGAGCTTACAGTCGACGGAGAAACTCTCTATCCCGACTTTACGGAGAGAGAAATGAACTACTACGCTTACGTCGATACATCAACCACAGAAGTTGAAATCGGAGCGACGGCTGCCAAAGATACGGCGGTTGTAAGCGGAACGGGAACATTAACTCTTACGGGAAATAAGACAGTAAGAATAATTACCGTTCGGAGCGGCGCGACGGTTCAAAGATATTCCGTAACTGTGATTAAAGAAACGAACAGCCCGCTCACAGGTGTGGTTAACGGCGAAGTTCTCGGTAATAATCCCGTACAGACTGTCACAGTACCCGAGGGAACGAGCACGATTCCCATTCGCCTCGTAGAGAGAGACGGCGCGGTTATTACAGTAAACGGTATCGAAGTTGAGAACGGCGTTACGACCGACTTCCCGATGACGACCCAAAAGGAACGTTTCGATGTTTTGGTAAGATATGAAAATAATATGGGCGGAGTTTATAACGACGCAAAGGTTATTTACGCGGAGAGTGAGGAAGAAAAGCCGTATGAACCGTTTATAGACCATATTATGGTTGACCCGACAAGTACGGCGACGGGTAATGACGCTAAGTTCTTTACCACGTTCAGCAGGGATAAGTTCGTTTACGAAGTAACGAACGACGGTGACACACCGTATCTGTACGCGACAAGCGACGATAACGATGTTTACATCGAACTGTTCAACGAAGATTTGAATGACTTTGCGGTAATCAACGGACTCGGAACATACATCGCGCAGACAATCGGCACAAGCGGAAAGGCGACATTCAAATTCCGTGCCACGAAGTTTGCTCAAAGCGGTTACGAGCTTGTAAACGAGTACACGGTAACGGTATACAATACCGATGCCCCGATACTTATGGATTTATGGACGGAAAACGCGCATATGGAAAAAGACTTCAATCCTGTAGTAAGAGAATATGACGCGACCATAAGCCAGAATACGGAGTCGTTTACGGTACATACCGAGAATACGTATGACCCGTCGAAGGTTACAATAAGCATGCAGCTTGACGAAGGCGACTTCGTAGAAGGCGAGGTAAGAGAGTTTAACAACCTGCCGCTTGATGAAACCGAATTTAAGGTAACGGTTAAAGTAACGGTTACCGAGGAAGACGGTACGGAAACCGACGGTATTTATGTTCTGAACGTAAAACGCAGCACAGGCTTGATTGCGGAGATACCGATTGCGGATCTTATGCTCACGGATGAAACGGATGCGTCGGATGGTCTCTACGAACTCTCGCCCGAGTTTGAAAGCAAGTTTGCCTCGTATGACGCTACGGTTAACTATACAGACAACACCGTAGAAATAACCGTAACGGCAGTTCATGCGGATAATGATGATTTGAGCAAGAACGACGTGCTTGTTGCAGAGACTGCGGACGGACGCAGAATAGACCTTGTAAGCGGCACAGCCAAAGAAATCAAGTTGTCAGACGCGTTTATGAAGACAGACGGCGCATCGGAGATTATCACAATCTACGTAACCGACAGCGAAACCGGCAAGACCGGCAAGTATGAGCTTACGATTACGCGTGATGCACGTGCGAACGGTACGGCAAGACTTGCGTCGCTTACAACGGATAAGGTAGACTTAACCGATGAGTTCAGTCCGGATCTGTATGAATATACAATAAGACTGTCTCCGACAGACGAGGATATTACAGTAACGGCTGTTGCACAAGATCCGAATGATAACATTGTTCTGAGCTATGGCGGAAAGAATTTACCGGCAGAGTTAGACACGGCAGTGGGAACATTCGACCTTGACATGGATGCAAGAGAAAGCTACATCTTTGCAACAGTTGCCGGTGATACGCATACACCGTTCACGTATGTGATTAAGGTTCTCAGAGAGAATAACGCAACGTTGAGCAATCTCCAGGCGAGAGACTGGGCGTCGGATACACTCTATGACTTGCTTGACGGCAATATGCAAATTGTATCGTTTGACCCGAAGACCGATACATACAATATTCTCGTAGATCCGCTTGCAACCGACATTGAGTTTACGCTGACCACGAACGAGTATAAGCCGACGCTCACAATGAAGAAGGAAAAGGAAGACACGAGAACAAAGTCTTCGTCAAGCACGACAGTTTCCGAATTCAGCATGACAGAGATATTTGATCTGGCTCTTGACCAAAAGACGTTCAACTTTGAATTCGGAGTTGAGAGCGTACTCGGTTCAACAGACAAGAGAAGCGGTAAGTATTACGTAACCGTAATCAGAGATACGGATGCGGAAGAAGCCAAACTTCAGTCGGTATTCGTGGGAACGGTTATGGCGGTTTCGTCCGACGACCACTCGGCAACGATTACAATGTACGACAAGCAGGGTAATCAAGTTCCGATTGACAAAGATGGCAACATGGAATATCAGGTATCGGTAACAGGCGAAATTAACATACCGCTTGTTCAGGAAGGTCTCTTTGACTTCGTAATCAGACGCGAAGGCTATCTGGACTACAGAATTGAGAATATTTTAGCCGAAAAGACATTCGTTCCGGCACAATATAAATTCGCTAAGTTCAGAATTCAGCCCGGTAACGTAACCGATTTCCAAAACGAGGATTTGGATGTCAACAGTGACGGTTATATCGACTACGTTGACGTAAACGTTGTAAACATCTTCCTGTACAACTTGATTTACGATTCGTATCAGGGATACATCGTTCCGGATTATCCTGAGCCGGAGCCGATGCAGATCAATGAAATCCTCGAACCCGATAAGGAGAAGGACAATAAGGATGATGACACCGTTAAGCCCGACGGCGATGCGGCTGAATCCGACAATAATTCGGGTATATTCGACGACACTGTTACGCCCGACGATACGGTCAACTCCGATCCGGCTGACAATGCCGAGACAAAACCCGGCGAGGATACCTCGGAGCCCGATGCGGAAATAAAGCCTGAGGATGATACAAAGCCCAATACGGAAACAGAGCCCGGGGACGGTACGGAACCCGATACGGAAACAGAGTCTGAAGGCGGTACAAAGCCTGACACCGAGGCTGCACCCGATGATAATACGTCAGAACCCGACACAGACATCGTAAATCCGAATGGTAATGACGAAGACGATAACGCCGACACTGAAAACAGCGGCGGTACGGCGGACGAGAACCCCGAGGGCGAGGTTACAGCGCCCGATGAGAGCGGAAATGTTACCGATACGGAGATTTCGGATAACGAAACCGACACTGAGGCGGAAACCACCGAATACGGTGAGGATGTCACCTCCGACGCCGTTACTTCGTCCGACGAAACGACGAGCGACGGTTCGGAAGAGTCGTCAGAACCCGAATTTGAGCTTACGTCAGCAGTTGACGCGGCTACGGATTATGCGGAAGTAACTTATGGTACCGATCCTTACTCGGGAGAAGCAAGCTGCGGCTATTATGTGAACGAGAACGGAAAGAAGATACTGCTCTGGATTAACTTCATAGGCGGTCACGTAACAAGAGAAGCCTGCGACTTCGACAGAGACGGAACTATAAGCACAAAAGACCTTATCTACGTTTGTATGAATGAGAATAAGAGTACAATCCAGCTGAATAATATGCTGGATGAACAGCTTATTGATTTGGACGATATGGTGAAACGCCATAACTTTAAGGTAAAATTACAGGCGATTTAAGCGTAACATTACCGGCGGAGCAATCCGCCGGTTTTGTTATGTAAAAATATTTTTAAATTATACCATTTTTGAGTATTTTTACTTCATTATAACAAATATTGCAAAAAAGCCGATTTATATGGAAAATATGGTAATAATGTAACAAAAATTCCCCTCTCGGCAACAAAAAAGTAAAAAATATCACTAAATAATTTATTCATAACCATTGACTTTTACTAAAAAATATAGTAAAATTAAGATAATCTATGTATATTATAACATATTATGCAATATAAGCGTAACAATAAGGAGGGGGTAGGGGTGAAGTGCAAAAGAGCAATGATTGCACTTAGCGCAGTTACTGCGCTTATTTGTGTGTCTGCAGCTATTTTTGCCATTGCCTCGTCGATGCCTGATTATTCAAACGCAGCCCTTACCTTTTCGGGTATGCGATTGGTAAAACAGGGATCTACCACTCAAGGCTTTATTGATATATCTTTGAGCAATATCAATACGGCGGGCGTGTCATTTTGTATGGAATATGACAAGGATTATATAGAACTGTCAAAAGTGAGCGACAATGAGCCGGTGAAAAATCCCGCGCCTCAGTCGGGCGTTCCGTCGGTAAATCCGAATGCGTTTTCCTTTGACGTAAAGCATGAATATTTCAGGCAGGACACCGAAATGTTCCCTTTAAACAGTTTCAGAGATAATACCGATGCCGCGATATATTCCCCTCACCCTATGATTATCGGTACAGCCGACCCGAATAACGGGCGTGTTCTTATGACGTTCGTTCCAAGTAAGGACAGCGAAGATTTGAGCGATTATATCGACAATGAAATTCTTGACTCCGAAACGCATATTTACGGTCAGCCGGTCATTACGGCTGCAAACGCGCCGCAGGGCGTACATTTCGGAGAAATAAGCTTTAACATAAAAGACCCTGTTGCTTTTTCAAGACTTACGCAGGATCAGTTGAAAAATATTATAAAAATCATACCTTTTTCCGATATGGTTGACCTCGGAGGCGGCACGGGCAGTGAAGATGACGACGAATACGGCTTACAGATGGCGTATTATGATTACTCCGCCGTTGAACCCGACGACGACCAACCCCCTTTGGAGTGGTATCCGTGCCGAGCAAGAAATGTAAAATACAATTTAGATATAAATCTTGCGCTTGAGGACGTGAAACCGCAGATTGACGAACTCACGGTTTCCGCATACGACATTTACAAAAACGGTGACAGCAGCGATCTTATAAGTTTTCTTAACGCAAATATGCCCATGGTGACGCTTGAATATGCAGACGGTTCACAGGTTCCCGCGGTGTTTGAGTGGACAAGCGATGCCTCAATAAATCCGTCATGGGATCCGAAGGGCGGCGTATATACCGTAACGCAGAAATATAACGATAATTTCAATATTACCGTTAAAGTAAATGTAACGCCCGTAAGACTCACCGGACTTGAAGTTGAAAATAAGAGCAAAACATATTTTATCGGTTCTCCGGATATGCCAAAAACATATGAGGCGTTGCAGCTCCCGAAAACAGCGCGTGCCGTTTTTGATACATATATACCTAACGGCGGCATACCCGAACTGATACTTAAAGCTTTTGACCCGAGCACCTTGCCGTCAGACTTCGGCACACAGGCGGAAACATATACGTTCAACGGCGGACTGAGCCAAGTGTCGGAGATGTCTCTTCAAACCCATTACAGATGGTTGACATATTCCGATGTGCCGAAAATAACCGTCACGCGTACCGTAGTGGAAAGCGAGGACGATATGCCGAAAACGCTTGAAGTCGTAAGCGCGGTAACAAGCGATGACGGAGTTATGACCATAACCGTTAAAAACAGCGACGATTCAAATATACCCGAGGGAACGGAGTTTGAGATAAAACTTCCCGTCGGCTCGCCGCTTACGGTAAAGAACGGCGGAAGATATACTGTTAGAGCTGACAACACAGCCACAGCCGAAATAACGCTTGATCCGCAAATGTCTGCTGCGGATGAACAGCAGCTCGCGTGTATGGTAAATCTCGGTTCGAGAGCCGGAACGTTTAAAATAGCGTCAACCGAGCCGGACAAATCACAGGGTGAATTTGCGGATTTTGTTCCCAATCCGAGAAACAACTACTATCTGCCTTACAGTGACGCAGTTAAGGACTATGAATTTGATTATTCCGCGGAATTATCCGCGATGTTCCCCGTACAGGCAGGTTCGCTGCCGCCCACGACGGTAACGCTGCTGCGTACGGAGGATGGTATAAAAACAACATATGACGGCTTGTACGGTACCGAACAGGGCAGGCTTGTAACATTTACCGTTGACAGTTGGACAAAAACCGCCGACAGCGGAGATGAGACACAACCGGGCGATATAGTTGAAATAGAAGGCGTGCTTTCCGACACATCATACACAAATTACGGCGAGGTAAAAAATAAGCCGGAGCCCGATCAAATAAAGGTAAAAATAAAATATTACGTTACGCCGAACGATAACGCGGATACGATAGAACGGATAGATGACTTCGTATTTGACACAAAGCAAGTGGGTTATGACTATGATGAGCTGCAAACAAAAACCTTTACCGTTAAAAACACGGGCAAGACGGACATATCGGGTCTTTCGGCAGTAATTGAATTGAGCCGCGTAGACGACGGCGACGAGACAAAAGAGGCGTTCCTTCTCACAAGAGTACCGATAGGGCTTTTGCCTCAGGGTGAGACAGCCGATTTTGACATAACAACCAAATACGGATTGCCTGTAGGAAAATATGTCTCGAAAGTAACGATTTACTCCGATAATAAAGAGCTGCAAAGCTTTAATATAAGTTTCACGGTCACGGCGGAGAAGGTATATAAAATAACCTTGAAGGCAAACGACCCCAATCTTGGCAAAGCCGAGACCGCAACAAAAACCTATACCGCAAAGGAGAATGATGTAATATCAATCACAGCAACGCCGGAAACAGACTGTATATTTGAACAGTGGTCTGTCAACCCCGTAAGCGACGATGATAAGACAAGCAATACAACAACGTTTACGATGCCTCCCAACGACGTTGAGATAATCGCGTATTTCAAAGAAACCACCGCGGCACAGTTACGTGCAACGGAGCTTATTGTGAAAGATACGGCAGAAAACGGCGGAAACAGCTACCCCCTTAACAAGGAGGATTGGACGCAGATTGAGTTTGATCCGATTACGCGCACGTATTATGTTGCCGTGCCCAATGATAGGGAAGAGGTAGAACTGTGGTTCAAACCGAGGAAAGAATCTACGGACGAGGGAACACAGATTACAAAAACATTATCGGTCGCCCATGATCCCGATGATTTTTATTCCGCAAGTCCGACGCTTACGAAGGATAATGACGACGAATATTATAAATCCGAGCCTATAAGTATAGAGGCGTGCAAGCCCGGCAGCAAAGTGGACAATGTACTGACACTTACACTTTCGGCGGGCGACGGGGAAAGTAATAACAGATCATATACGATACACATATTCAGAAAACTCTCGGCGACGGAGCTTATAGATTTCAATTACGGAAACTCTCCTTACGGACTGATTATGAGCGATGCTTTAATAGCGGACAAGGACGCCGCAAAACAGAGTTTTATTGATAACGGACGTAAGTTTACACCTGAAAATGTACCCGCAAACGGTGAAACGGAAGTTACATATACGGAAAACGCATGGAAAGACAAAGACTTTGAGGGTGTGGATTACGACCTGTCGGAAACAGCGCTGTTTGTAACCGATTACACGTCCTTCAAAGACCCGGGCTACAACGCCATATATAATTCGCTCGGCGATGCGCAGAGTACGGTCGTTACCCGTGAGGCGTCGGTAGATGTGCTTACGGAAACAAACGCGTCCAAGCGTAACGGAACAGCCGACGATTTCAGGAATATTTCTTCGGAACCGGAAAAAGTGACAATTTCTCCATCAGACACGGTTACGGAATTTGCCGATAAGCGTATACGTCCCGATATTTACCGAATGATTTACTCCTTCACGGACTTTGACGGAGCGACCGTTTCGGTTTCCAGACCGCTTATTATACTCAGCCCTTTGGGCGATGTTAACATAAGCAAACAGCTTTCCGAGGACGATGCCTTGTCCGTAGTCAACCGTTTCAGCGCGCCGTTGGCGGATAACAACAGCGTGGGCAATTATCAGGCGGGCGGACTGCTTAACCGCTACAGAATATGCGACGCGAATAAGGACGGATATATAAATGCGGTTGACGCCAATAATATCCGCGCCGGTACAACCAAACCACCGACACCGTTTTATAAGAATTTACCGTAAGGAGGCAGCAGCATATGAATAGATTTTTGAAAAAATTAATATTCGGCTTTACGCTGTTCTCTTTGCTGGCAATTACAGCAGGTTCGGCATTGGCTGACGGCGGCACGGAACTTTATGACGCAGCGTCGGATAAAAGCACTCTGTCGATAGAATTTCTCGGCACGGACGAAACTCCCAAAACGTCGGATCAAGGCAATCCGGGATTTACGACCGTTGACGCGACGGCAAACAGAGCGTTTTGGATTGGCGTTGCCGCGGATAACCTTAACAAGTTCGACTTGTTTACGCAAGGTGTGTATTCCTTTGAAATAGCATTTGAGTATGACTCATCGTTTGTACGTCCGACATTTATCAAAAACGGCAACGATATTACAAATAATGCCGAGTGGAATGATCGTATTAAACAGTACAACAATACGGAATGGAGTTCCGACTTGTATGACATCGTTTCCGTCCGCACTACGGATATTGATACACACACGGACAGAGAAAACATAGAAACGGCGCAGTCGCGAGCGGAAGATTCCAACTGGAAAATGTGTACGGTCTGCGTGAGAATGAAGAGCAGCGCAGACGCCGCATCCGCCAGATTTAAAGGAATTGACAGCGCCGATAAGCAGTACCTTATCAAATTGCCGTTTATCCTCGTAGGCGCTCCGAAGGACAACGACCCGATTTCAAACCCGACGGTTCTTTGTCTTGTACAGGGACCGGAAACTTTTGATATAGGTTCGGGCACGGACGGAACATCCCCGCAGGCGTCATGGCGCGCCGATAACAGCGACACGTCGGATTTAACCAATCTGAAAAATATCTTCGACTTTAAGGGAGATATTTCGTTGTTTGGCAGCGGCGGTATTGAAGACATCGTTCCGTTCGTTACGAACGATGATGGCGAGCAAACATTCGACATGAATACGGATAAATACGACGACGGAGAAACGGGCTTTAGTAAAACACAGAAGGAATATTACGTTACCGTACCGAATGAGGTGGATAATCTGAAACTGCACATTACGGTCAACACGGCTCCCACCGTTACCGTTGAGGGCGGCGATAACGCACAGGTTTCATCATCATCGGCAGGCATATTTGACGCTATAAATATTCCTCTTAAAGAACTGGATATTACAACAAAAGACAAGGATTTCGGATTTAACAATAAAGTCGTGGTAAACGGCGAATACACAATCTATATACGACGGCTGATTAAACCAAAGATTGAACTGAATTACGGTAACTCACCTGTCGGTCTAATAATGCGTGACGACGAAACGTTTCCGACCAAACCCGAAAAAGAAGAAGCCATTCAGGCGTTTGACAATTCACATACTGTTAACAAACGATACGGTGAAGGTAAAGTACCGAAGGGGGGGCAAGCAGATTTAACTTATGTCGCTGAAGCATGGAGAAGTTATAAAAATGATGAAGGTGAAACAATTAATTACGATTTAGACCCGTACTCACTCTTTGTGTATCAGGGATATATCTTTAAGGATCCGGGATGTACAATTTACGATGAGGAAGGAGAGGTGATACAAAATAATGCTACTATACAATTAAGCGTAGATGTACAGAATTCAGTAGGTGCAAGTAAGTATAATGATGATTCCGGATTCAGCACATATACCTTACAACCTATGGATAATACCACTGACACGTATAGTTTGCAAGGCATGATGATACGAATGGATGTATATATGATGGAATATTCATATAATTACGTTTATAAAAATTCATCGTTAGGAACAGAACAACTTATTGTTCAGCGTCCGATAATAGTATTATCCCATAGAGGTGATGTTTATTTAAATGCAACTCCAACAGTTAATGATGGTGACGTTGATTATTTAAGAACACATACACAGGAAATCAATTCCGGAAATTCACTCGTAGCGTATCGATGTATGGATTTTATAATCAACGACACCCCAACAATTAATGATGGTGATGTGGATTATCTGAGAGTACACACTCAGGAAATCAATACAACCAATAAACAATATTATGCAAATATTGATTAAAGTAAAAAGGAGGAAATAAAATGAAAACAAAAAAGACACATTGTAGTCGTATACTGTCAATACTATTATCACTTTCAATGATAATGGGCATTATTATAACGCCAAACACAGTTTTTGCCAGTTATAGTACTCAAGATGGTTATTCGGAAGAGAGAGCAGATCTTTCATTCAGATATTTGGGTACAACAGATACTGCCGTTAATAGAACGTCAGCAATACCTAATGGTGATTTATCTGATTTTACATGGACTCCCAATAGCTATATTTGGGTGGGTGTTTATGTCCAATATATGACTCGAATATCTGATATGTTTAATTCTGAAGAGGGCTTACAAAGACTTACAGTGAATATGCTGTATAACGATCAATATTTAGAGTGGACAAGGTCTGACGCTGCTAATTCATTTAAGTTTTTGAGCGGTGAAAAAGGTGAAAACGCAACCTATCCTAACACTAAAGAATATGATGAATATTATTATAAATCAGAAGGAACTGCCGCTACAGCATTATCATCATTGAAAGGAACGGCAGAGTGGAGAGATAATCAATTTTATCCTATAAAAATAACAGGTTATGACAATGAGTATGAATCTAATATTCAAGTGGCAAAACAAGCAATCAGTTATGATGATAGCCAGTATGATACAAGTAGTTATCCAGATTCAAGAATGTTTGACGGTAGCTACATGAAAGACGATGAAACCTTAGTCGCAATCTTCCCTTTTAAGATGAAAGACGTTGCTGCGCCGTCTGACGGTACAAATATCTTGGAAGGTGTCTTCAGTTCATCAACATTTGTTATCAATGTGGGTACCGGCGACAATAGTTATAACTATAATGAACATCCGGCAGGTAGCAGTGATGAAAAAGAACTTAAATATAGGTTTAATATTGTTAACAATGTTATCAATCTTTTCCCTGCCAAATACACCGTAACCTACCATGCGGGTGATGATGCAAGTTTCTCTGCAGGGAACGAAAGCAAGAACACGGAAAGTGTATTGGAGGGCGAGCACCCGACATTAAAGAACAGTGACGGCAATGAGATTTCTTCACTGTTAACACCTCCGGAAGGCAAAGTATTTGAAGGTTGGTATGAGGGAGAAGTATGTACCCATGGTGATGAGACAAAGTTTGACACAAGCAGCACCGTATCCGCCGACAAGGACGTCCATGCCCACTACACCGACGGCTACAAAGTCACCTTCAACCTGAACGGCGAGAATGCGCAGTTTGCTGATGGAAACAGCGACGCAAAATCGTTTACGGCTTCAAAGGGCGAATCAGTAATTCAAACATCACTCCAAGACCTTATCGGTACCGATCCTACAAGAAATGACTATACATTCGACGGCTGGTACACAAAGAAGGAAGACACCTTTATTAAAAAATACGAGGAGCAAGATATAAGAGACAACACCGAAAATTCGCTCGACCTCTACGCAAAGTGGAAGCCGACAAATGCCGAAAGCAAGCAGTACACATTACACTTTGACGCGAATTTACCCGCCGAAGGCGTTGAAACCCAAGCCGACCCGCAATCGGTAAAATATGAGAACGGTGACAAGCTTCAAGACTTAATCGGCGGACTGCCGGTACCCCCGAAACCGCAGGGTACCTACGAAGGCTATGACTTTTTGGGTTGGTACAAGAACAAGAGCGGCGACGGCGAGATGATGACGGAAGACCAAGCTATTAACGAGTATGTAACAGCGGACGAAACAAATAATGCGACCGTATACGCAAGCTGGGGCTACGTTTTAGGTCCTTACGATAAACCGCAAGAAGATGCCATTACCGTTCACTTTGATAACACAGGCGGTAAATACAGCGGTACCGAAGGCGGTACATATAAAAACGGTACAATAAAAGATAAGACCGTAAAATACGGAGGTAAGATAGCAAATATGCCGGATCCGGCTGACATGACGCTTGAAGGTAAGGGTTTTGACGGTTGGTACACCAAACAGAACGGAGCCGGTACAAAGGTAACGGCGGACACGCTTATTAACGGTGACCTTGATGTTGAGCCCAAACTGACCGAAACAACCGGACAGACACTCAACCTTTATGCGAACTGGTCGGATCAGATAACGATTTCGTTTGATGATAACGGCGCTACAGGAGACAATCCCGAATCTATCCAAATCTATTCGGGACAATCATTGCAAGACGCGGGAAAAACACTTCCGGATAATCCGACCCGTGATAATTACGAATTCTTGGGCTGGTTCTATGAAGCTGACGGAGACATAAAGCAAGCGCAAAATGATACGGTATTTACTGAAGATACACAACTGCACGCTAAATGGCGGGGTAAAATAAACGTGTCATTTAAAACGAAGTCGTTTGTATACAACGACACGGAACAAACTCCGCTGACAGACGACAATCTGGAGATTACCTTGCTTGACAACGGTGGTCAAAAAGTTGAACCGACTGTAACAATATCCGATCTCAAAGCGGATAGCTTTACGGCTCAGTACAAAAAGCACGAAGGAGAAACCATATACAACAGCAATGTTCCGAAAGACGCCAATAAGTATGATATTAAGCTGACGATCAAGGAAGAAACGATACAGTCGTTGAACAAAGAAAAGTATATGGAATATACTCCTGTTACTTTTGACAACGAATATGACATAACGGCGAAGTCGATTACTCTGAAGGTATCGAATAACTATCAGTATCTTAACGACACATCCGGCATTACGCCTATTGAGCTTACATTTAACGACGGAACGGAAGAACCGAAACCCAATATAACCGATATATTCACGAGTGATGACATTAAGGTTACGTTTACGGACGCCAAGAATACGGACACAGAGGACGCCATGCCGAATGCGTTTGGCAAATATGACATAAAGGTAGAATCGACAAACACAAACTATGAAATAGAGACATTAGTCGACAGCCAAGCAGACGGAGATGCCGACCTGCATCTTGTTCCGTTAAAGAGAACGGTTACGTTTAACTTCGGTGAAGGTAAAGCCGCAATAGAGGGCGCGGCACAGGCAGGCAACACAATGGATTATACCATTACGTTTACCGATCCGACGGGAACAAACCCGACAGCCGGTGAGACCATAAAGGCTACAATAGAGGACAACGGCGACAAGAAGATTCTGCCCGTTTCCGGCACGGACTTTATACCGCCCGAAAGCTACAAACTCGTTAAATTTGTAACTCTCGGCGAGGGTGAAGAATCACCTTCCGACACATCGCCCGAATTTAATGTTGATACGGATATTTCGCCGAGCGCGGATCCGTTGGTAGTATACGCGGTATACGAGCTTGATGAAGTTGATGTAACGTTCAACGATACAAAGACGACAGATACTGAAACTGCGATTAAATATACCGTACAGGCGGGACAAGCCATACAGGACGACGGCGCGGTTAAGAAGATTGACGGTGAAGTACAGACCGCAACCGATGTTCCCACGCCGAAAAAGGCTCCCGCAAACAAGAAGTTCGCGGGCTGGTCGACCGATAAATCCTTTGCGGACGGTTCGATTACGGGTAATTATCATGAATCAGACTGGACGTCTCACGATAAGGAGTTTGAGAAATCCACAGAAATAACCGGGGCTATAGATGTATATGCCGTATATATTTTAAGCGACGATGCGTCACTTAAAAAGCCCGGCGACGACGGCACCGGCAGCGGCGCGTTATTTAAGAAGGACAGTTCGGACGGCGACGATCTTCCGTACGCGAATGAGCAGTGGGAAAAGCAGCCCGATCAAAAGTTCGATCCTGACACCGAAAAGCATTATCTGATTGTTGACGATGACGAAACGGAGACCGTGTACGGCGAGATTACTCCCTCGCAGCCCGGCTCAAATGTTGAGGTTAAGGTAAACGGCCAACCGGTTGAGGGCGGTGTTACGGGTCCCGATGAAAACGGTAAGGTTACGTTTACATTCAAGCCCGAGCAGACAACGTATGACAAAGACCACGATACAAACTCGTCAACCAAGGTTGAAGTCACCGTTACCGCTCCCGACGGCACTACATCGGAAACGTATGAATTCGATATATTGCAGTATGCAAAACCTGAAATAGTGCTTGAATACGGTAACTCGCCGGTAGGTCTGATAAACAGAATGGCTGAGGATGTTTCATCTCCTTGGGATAAGGATAAGATTAAGCAAGCCACAGATGCATTTAATGACTCACACGAAATCAACAAAAAGTTTGGTGTTGGTCTTGTTCCGACTAACGGACAAGCCGATCTCACATATGTGGCTGAAGCGTGGAGATCGTATAAAGACGATGGCGGACAGGTTATAAATTATGACCTTAATCCATATGCATTGTTTGCTTATGAAGGATCAACATTTACAGTGCCCGGATATACAGTATATAATGAACTCGACAGAGAAGTTTCCGGTGCGGAAGCAAACGTAAACTTTGTGGTTAAAGAAGTGACTAGGGTAGGAGCTTGCAAATATGATAGTAGTGACCAAATTCAGGATTTAAATATGCAAACTAAATTAATGCCCGGTTCAAAGAATAAATACGATCTTACAAACAGCATGGTTCGTATGGATGTATATCCTGTAAAATATACATATCAACTTACACTTCAAGACGGAGGAACCGAAGACTTATCAGTAGAACGTCCTGTTATTATCATAGGCAGAAGAGGAGATATTTATCTTAATCCGACTCCTACTATAAATGATGGCGATGTGGACTATTTGAGAGTCCATACACAGGAAATTAACTCTGGCAACTCGTTAGTGGCATATCGATGCATGGACTTTATTGTCAATGAAACACCAACAATCAATGATGGTGATGTTGATTATTTGAGAGTTCATACACAGGACGTTAACGGTACACACGAACAATTTTATTCGGACATAAACTAAATTTTAGGAGGGGCAAAACATGAATTACAAACATAACAATATTGCTAAACAAATATGTTCAATAGTGCTATCTGTCGCAATGATTTTCAGTGTTATGGTTATACCTAACATTGCGTTTGCGGAATATGATACTTCTTCGGTCTATTCAGATAAAAGAGCAGATATTTCTTTTGAATTTATGGGTGTAACCAATACTGCTGTAAATCGAATAACGGGGAATTTCCCTAAGACGGATTTGTCTGAATTTAGCTGGACTCCCAATAGCTATGTATGGGTAGGTGTATATGTTGAACATATGGACAGACTGTCAGACCTTCTCAATTCAGAAGGTCTTGGCACTTTGACAACATCTATGTTCTATAATAAGAAATATTTAACATTTACGCCTTCAGAAGCTGTGCAAGCATTTAATTATTTAAATGGTCAA
This sequence comes from uncultured Clostridia bacterium, assembly GCA_947623955.1. Lineage (GTDB taxonomy): Bacteria > Bacillota > Clostridia > UBA1381 > UBA1381 > Hominilimicola. The sequence goes on from CANQIP010000056.1 coordinate 87,516, forward strand.
ACGCGCAGACTTACGGATGGGCAGACATATCCATATACATATGAGGAAGAGTTTGACGATTTAACACTTCATTATAACGGAGCAGGTTCTGACAGTTCTTTAAATTCATTTAAAGAAACAGCGGAATGGAGAGCTAATCAATTTTATCCTATAAAGATAACGGGTTATGCAGATCCAGTTGAATCAGAAAACCTTTCTCAAGCGCGATTTGTTGTAAGATATAATACTGCGATTGAAACAACATATCAGCATATGTTTGAGGGCGACTACTTAAAATCAGACAAAACATTAGTCGCAATATATCCATTTAAGATGAATTCTGTATCGGATATGCCAGCTGCAGGAACCAATATTCTTGAAGGATCATTCAGTCCGGCATCCTTTGTGTTTAATGTTGGTGATAGCGGTGAAAAAAGTTATAATTATGAGGAACAATATAATGCATCCTCTGTGGCACAAAATTTAAAGTATAGGTTCAACATTGTGAACAATGTCATTGACCTCTTCCCTGAATCGGCGAGCCGTGTTGCAACGAAGTTGGCGTCCACAAATGGTTCTTACACATTACCGGCGCAGTTGGAAGGTACCGCGCTTGATGTAAACAAGGGTATTGGTGATATTGCAAATCAATTAGTGTTAACGGCGACATTTAACGAAACTCCTGAATCAGTGGTTTTGACATCGGATGTTGATGCGATGAAAAAGGTGTCGTACTTCTACGGCGATACAGGCAAAACAGATCCGGACGACTCAGGTCTGACACCGGTTCCCGACAAACTGACAACCGATATGACCGGCAAGACACTGTATGCGGTATATGAATTTAGGTCAAGTAATAAAGTAATGTGCTCAATCGGCACATTAACGGTGTCTGCCAGGCAACTCAGCACAATCACCCTCGACACAGAAACCGCCATCGACGCCGACGAAACCACCTTCGGTAAAGCCGGAAACACCTATTATGCCGGTAAAAGCGTTCTTGGTTTGCTTGAAGATTCTACTGACCAGGCTATTGTGGTAGACCTTGCGTATGACAACGGCGATACAATCGACAATATTCATTACGCTAACTTTGTCGACAATGACCTTGCACTTTACTGTGTTGACACAGGCGGCAAGCTTAAAGTGGTTGACGCTGCCGTAACTCTTACAGAGGGTACGAACACCTTCTACGTGGCTGAAAAAGGCAAAACGGGCTCAGAACCCACTGCTGTTACCGTAAAAGCGACATTAACCGTAACGGGTACGAAGGATAAGACTAATATAACAGGCGTAACAGACGTTCCCGATAAAAGTTTGAGCTACAAGTCAACAGCCACGCCCGGGGATCAGCCGGAACTTAACTTTGATGATATTGTAATCGAGACAGAGACCGACAGCGGTACAACAACGGAACAAAAGGTAAGCGAATATCCTGCGGACTCATTTACATTCTTCTACGTGGATGACGATACAACACCGCCTGCAAGCTATACCGGCACCGGTAATCAGCATGAAGTTAAGAATAAGACCGACAAATACACGCCCGAAATGAACGGAAAGACGCTGTATGTTGTTCCCAAGGACAATCCTACCGCGACGCCGCAAAAGGTAGGTAAGCTTAAGGACAGATCGATTGCAAGCGGTACGGTAACGGGAACATTTACAACCGATGATACAAAGTACGGCGACAAACTCGGCGACACCGGTTTATCTGTAACGGTAACGTACGATAACGGCGAGACCGACACATTTAATTCGTTTGACGACCTTGCGGATGCGGGTATCAAGATGCGCGTCGTTGAACCCGATACGCACGAGGTTGTCGGAGATTATGGCGATATTGATAAGGATACGGTGCTTACGCCCGAAATGAACGGAAAGCACCTGCAGTTCTATGTCGAAGGCGGAAATACAGGCATTACCACCGACGACACGGTACTCAATGCCGGCGCGGGTGATCCGACAGGACATTTTGAATTAAAGGTACAGAAGATCGAAGTAAAAGTTACGGTAGCCGCTCCGGCAGACGGAATTTCAAAGACGTATGACAAGACGACCGCTCTTGAAACAGCAGACACGCCGACGCTCACAGTAACCAAGACAGATATGCTGTCCGAAGACCAAACAACGTATGCGGACATTACCGCTACGACTACCGACTTGTTCACATATGCGGATGCGAACGCGGGTTCGGACAAGGATATTTCATTCAGCGGCACAATAACCGCTGCGGGTGCTAAGGCTGCAGACTTTAACAAGTATTATACGTTAAAGCTTGATCCGACTTCACTTGCCGCGCTTAAAGGCACAATCGAGCAAAAGAAGATTACAACGATTGAAGTAACCGTTCCGAATATCACCCAGGGTGATACGGCAAACAGAACCAAGACGGGACAAACGGTCAACCTGACGCCGACAAACACAGGCGATGCGGTTCTTCAGGGCGACGAGGTTATCTTCAATTACGGTTATGAGTACAGCGAGAGCGATGTGAACGGAACGCCGCAAGACAATGTAACCGTAACGATAACGAAGGACACGACATCTCCGCTTACCGGCGCTGCGGCGAGCAACTACGTACTTGATACAAGCGCGACAATCACCGGTAAGGGTAGTGTAAAGCCGAAGAATTTGGAGAGTATTACGGTTACGACACAGCCTAAGGCAACGTACACATATCCGGAAAAGCTTGATTTAACGGGTATGATGGTATCGCTTAACTATGAAGGAACGACCGCAACGCCGATTTCTTGGGAGCAGTTTATCCAGGAAGGCGGCATAATTACGCTGGTATATCCCACGGGTTCAACCACACCCGACAAGACGATTACGGCTGCCGACGGTGTAAACGCGGTTGACCTTGAATGCGGCGCGGCGACCTTAAAGCTGGCATTCGGCGGCAAGGACACAAGCGTTACTATTACGACCAACAAGAAAAAGATTAAGCTGTCGGAAGTTACTCTCGGAATTGAGAAGAAATATAACGGTGAAGCCACATATGACGGCACGGTAGCAGATCCCGCGGGCGTAGAAACTGCGGACGAAGGTAAGCTGACCCTTGAATTTAAAGCGACGTTTGCCGACGCAAACGCAAGCGATACCGATAAGGAAGTTACGTTAAGCGATGTAACTCTCACGGGAGACGCTGCAAAGAATTATGAGATTGAGGACGATATATCTTCTAAGTCTACAGGTAAGATTAACAAGGCTGATCAGGACGAGCCTGCCGCCCCGAAGGTAAAGGTTGATCCCAAGACGAACAACATTGTTCCCGACACCGAGAACGGTTACGTTAAGGACGATACGCTTGAATACTCAATCAACGGCACGGACTGGGTTGCAGAGCCGAACTTTGATAACCTTGAAAAGGGTAAGGAGTATACCGTACAGGCAAGAAAGAAGGGCGACGATAACCACAATCCGTCACCTGCGGGAAGTGCTGCGGTAACAACGTTAAAGAACCATGTGGTTGTTTATAAGGTAAATTCGACAACAAAGCTTGCCGAGGTGTACACGAATGTGACATCCGTTGCGGACGATAACGGATTTAACTCCTCAACGGGCGTCCTGGGCGCTAAACCATCGAGATTTAAGGCGTATTACACCGATAAGGAAGGTAAGACGAAGATTGAATATCCGTTTACGCTTAAAGCGGAAACAGAGCTCTACATGACGCAGACCACCGGCGGCGGTGGCGGCGGCGGTGGCGGCGGTGGCGGCAGCAGCGTGACCGTCAAGTTCCCCGAGTCAAATCTTGAGGGCTACGTAGGCGAAACGCTGACGCTCAAGCCGACAATCACCGGAACAACAAGCAAGCCGACATGGAAGTCAACCAATGAAACTATCGCAACGGTAGACGAAAACGGTAACGTTAAGCTTTTGAAGGAAGGCGAGGTAAGAATTACCGTGAACGTCGGAGGCGTTCAGAAGTCCGTGGGAATTACGGTTAAACCCGCTCCCGACAAGACGACCGCTCCGTCGTCACCGTCGACTCCGACTCCCACGCCCACGCCTGCACCGTTGATTGATACAACATACACGAAACCTTACGCGTCCGGCTATGACGACGGTACGTTCCTGCCCGATAACAATATCACAAGAGCGGAACTTGCGTCGATGATAGCGAGACTTATAAACGGCGATGATATTCCCGACGGTATGTATGATTCGTCATTCCCCGACGTTGCGGACGACGCTTGGTATAATAAGTATGTAGGTTATCTTGAAAATTATAATGTGATAAGCGGCTACGAGGACGGCACATACAGACCCGATAATCAGGTAACGAGAGCGGAACTTGCGGCTGTAATCACAAGAGCGCAGAAGTATGACATCGTTGTTGTGGACGATATGTTCACGGATGTAACATCTGATAACTGGGCTAAGGATAGCATAACGACGCTCGCGACACGCGGTATAGTTTCCGGTTACGCGGACGGAACGTTCGCTCCGTATTCGCCTTTGACGAGAGCCGAGGCTGTAACGATGATCAACAACGTTCTCGCTCCGTCGACTGCGATTGTAACATTTACCCCGACCGATATATCCGGTTATTGGGCTGAAAGCAATATTATACTCGCGGTTAACGAGAGACAGGTAAACGGCAGCGCCGAAATGCCCGCGCCTGAGGTAACTCCCGCTCCGGAGGAAACGCCCGCACCCGATGCGGAGGCGACGCCCGCACCCGAAGGTGAGGCAACTCCTGCGCCGGAGGGCGAGGAGACTCCAGAGGCGTCTCCCGCTCCCGACTCCGGGGAAGTTACCAACCCCACAGAATAATAACGCATAATTCGTAAGGAACAACGCATGGACGTTGTGTTCCTAACCCGCATGAGCGGCTCTTGCGGAGCCGCTCATCCCCCTGCATATTAACGCGTATGCGAAGTGTAATAATGCGGGGCGTTATCGCCCCGTGTTGTTGCATTTCCGAGGATATTGTCGTTTTTTGACGATGTTCTCGGAAATATGACAACATAAATTAAGCAAAACACAAACCGAAAGAGGGTGTCATGTATGAAAAAATTATCCGCTTTTTTCGCGGTATTTGTAATAGTGTTCGCTGTGGGATTGTGCGCCCATGCGGCGGATGATTTGGCGTTTGTCACATCTCCCGAACTGCCCACCGCCACCGCAAACTCGGCGTATTCAACGCAAATAGCAGCTACCGGCGGCAAGGCTCCGTACACCTTTGAATTGGTTAATAATGTATATTGTCCCCCGGGGCTCACTCTTACCAAAGAAGGTTTGTATTCGGGTACTCCGACGTCCGGCGGCGTAACATATTCGTTTATAGAAATACGCGTTACCGACTCGGCCGGCGCATCCGTTACGCAGGTGTTCAGTTTGCCTATCCATGCGCAGCTTGTGCGTTTTGAATTGGGTGAAAATACATTTACGTATGATAAAAATCCGCATACTGTCACCGCCGTACCTTATGTGGACAATGTCCGCAGGGAGGATATTGATTATAACATTACATACGGCGGCGCTGCGTCACAGACCGACGCAGGTAATTATCTGATTAAAATACAGGTTACTTCGCCGGGGTATGTATACGGCTCAAAAGATAAAACGTATTTGTACATAAACAGAAAAGATGATTTAACCGTTTCGTTCGACGATTTGGTTCAGTATTATGACGGCAGTCCAAAGCAGCCGAAGGTAACGGTCAATTCAGATCCTATGCCCGAATACAAAGTAGAGTATGAGGGAAAGGACGTTGAATATCCGACAAGCACCAATCCGCCGACCGAACCGGGAAAATATCATGTTGTGTGCACAATTAACGATAATAACTTTGTTCCCCCGACGTCAAATACCGCGCTGTTCGAAATAGCGCGTAACCGTGTGGATTTTACGCTTGACGATACGAGCAATTTCTATGTCGGTCAAACGTGGAACAGAACGTACAAGCCGTCACGCGAGGACGTAACGCATTATACCGTTCAGTATGAAAAAAACGGTCAAATGCACAATAAACCCGAAGGCGTCGGTACATATACCGTGCATATCACGCTGCAGGATGAAGATGCGGAAATGTACGACGTGGGAACAATCACTCCATCGACTGTAACCGTGCGCGAACGGACAGCCAATTTCACGGTAAGCGACGCGGTAAAGCAGTACAGCGGTGAGGCGCAGTATCCGACAATTACCAATGATTGCGAGCTTACTCCCGAGCAGTACACGGTTAAGTATTATAAGAGCGATGACGCAGAGCATTTAACTCCCGTAAATCCTACCGAAGTGGGAACGTACACCGTTGTTATTACGCTTAACGACGGTATAGGATATACAATGGGTACGGTCTCGGGTAATACATTCGAAATCACGAAAAAACAGGTAACGTTTACCGTAAGCGATAACAGTACCACGTATGACGGTTCACAACATATGGCAACGGTGGATAATGACAGCGACCTTCAATCGCCCGATGATTATAATGTACAGTATAAGAGTGCGTCGGAAACTTTGTCGGACAGCGTAACGGACGCGGGTACGTATGATATTGTAATTGAAGTTACAAACGATAACTATGAGCTGTCCGCAACACAGCCGTCATATCAGTACACGGTCAGCCCCAAACCGGTCACCTTCGCCATAACCAACAACACTGTCCCATACGACGGCGGCGAACACAAGGCGACGGTGACGCCGGACGATGAGACCCTCAGAGAGGGCGACGACTATACCGTACAGTACAGAAACGCGGGCGGCGCGCTTACGAACGATGTTACCGCGGCGGGAGAGTATGATATTGTAATCACGCTTAAAAACAATAATTATACGCTTGCGGACGGCTTTAGCGCAAAAATGACAATCACATCGGTCGCGTCTCTTAATGTGGGCAACTCGCCCGCCGCCAAGATTTACAATGAGTCCGTCGAGGCGGAGCGGGAAAGTAAAGTAAACGCGTTTAAGACGAGCCGCATATACAACGATACGCATTATCCGAAATTCACCGTACCGAATACAGAAGACGCGGACTTTGACGCAGATGTGAATACGGTTATAGTAAACGATATAAAGAATTTTAACGACCCGGGTATGGTCGTAAACGGTGCGGCGGCGGTAAACGGCAGCGATCCCGCAGAGGTCAGCGACGGTTTGTACAAGGTGACGTATACTTACGACGGCGGTACGCTGACGCGTTATGTAATGGTTGTGGGCGGTAAAATAGGCGACGCGAACGGCGACGGTATATTAAACGCGCTTGACGGAAATTACATAACGGCCAAAGCGTCCGGCGCACCGAATACGGTAACGCAGGCGAGAATATGGGATGTAAACAAAGACGGCGCGCTTAACAGAGACGACGCGGACGACATATATAACCGTTTTGCCAAACCGCTGGTACCGTATTATCCGTGGGTAAAGTAAGTTTTAAATCAAATTAAGGGAGTGTGACGGCTATGAAAAGAAAATCTGTTTCGCTTTTTTTGGCGCTTATAATGGTTTTTACAAGCGTTAACATTCCTGTGTTTGCGGAAGACATAACGGCAGAAACGGAAAATCCTCCGGTAACGGAGGTCACGGAAAGCACGCCCGAACCGTCGGCATCACCGACCCCCAAGGCGTTTGAACTTCCGATGCTGAAAAATCCTGTAAAGCTGCCGATTACACTGCCGTCTCCCGAAGTTGAAGAAGATGATATTGAAACGGAAACGACTGCCTCACCGCAGCCGACCGCGAAGGCTCCGACCGTAACGGCAGAGCCTTCTTCTGATAATAAAAACAATTTAAAACCTACGCCGCTGCCGAAAATTAAAGCTGCGACGGAGCCGAATATTAAACTTCTGACGCTTAATATGGAGGGTACGGATATTTCCGAGGATCTCCAAGCCGGAATTGCCACTATTTCCGAGGAAGGTACATATTATGCGGATTCCGTAACAACAACCAACGACAGCACAAACGGTATATTGGTCACGGCGGGAACAAAGGCGGAGCTTACTCTGAACAACGTTACAATAGATACGGTAAAAGCTTCGCCCATAAAGCTTGAATCGGGCGCACAGCTTACTCTGCACCTTATGGGCGATAATACGCTAAAAGCCTCTACAAATTATTATGCGGGTATTGCCGTTAATGCCGCGGATCGTGACAGTGATTATGCTGTACTGACCATAGACGGCGAAGGTACACTTAATGTTACGGGTGCATTGAATGCAGCCGGTATAGGTACAAGCAGGAATAAAACCGATAATTCAAACGGTATTCACGGCAAAATCGTTATTAACGGCGGCACGATAAACGCTTACGGCGGCAACGCCGCGGCGGCTATAGGAACCGGCGGTTCGGTCACGAAATCCGCATACAGCGCGGATATAATCATAAACGGAGGTATTGTAAACGCTCAAAGCACCATTTCGGCGGCAGGTATCGGTTCAAGTTCCACCGCACCCATGAGCAGAATTACAATTAACGGCGGTACGATAAACGCAAAGGGCAGCAAATACGGCATAGGAACAAGCACAAACTCGCAATCCGCAGATACGCTCACTATTAACGGCGGAAGTGTAAACGCCGTGTGCAGAGATCCTGTCAGCAAGTACGGCGAGCCGCTCCATCAGATAGTTCTGCGGATGCCGGAACAGGAAAGCGTTGAGGTTACGGTAGGCTCGTGGAAAGCGTTTACCGATGAAGACGGAAAACTGTACCCGTACGTAACCGACAATACCGACAGCTTTGCGCTTGATTATAACGGAAAGGTGTATTACACAACGGAAATAACCCCCGAGGAAACACAGTATACACTTAATGAGTATGACGGACCTCCATGTTCATGCGATAATTCGACAGCAGAGTATTCGCTTACTTTGCCCAATAAGGTAACTGTCAATATAACAGAGGGATTTAAGAGAGAAAAGATAGATACACGGTTTATTCATGAGACCTGTAATTATCCCATACACTCGCATGACGAGACTTTTCAGGTAGAAATAGACGGCGAGGCGGCGCCGGAGAATAAAGCTAAGGTAGAAAACGGGTATCTTGTTATCTACTATGAGGCGGTTGGCAGCGAAATTACGCTTAAAGCAAGCACAAGTGTAAACGGTCATGATTTTTCCGCAGAAGAAACAATAACCGTAGAAGCTGACGCGACGCCGCGGTTCGATATTTCCGACGGCAATATTGTTATATCTTCAATATCGGGTAACGCGGATAATATGCAGGTTACGGTCGGCACACAGTCATATACCGTACCCAGAAGTGAGACGATATGTATTACGCAGTCGTCTCTAAGAGCAGTATCCAACATAATAGAAATTGATAACGTAAATCCCACGGTTCAGCTTGACGGAATAAATATAAACACAATAACAGGCAAAGATTGTCTTACACTTAAAAACAATGCGCACCCCACTCTGGAGTTAATAGGTACCAATACACTTAATTCATCGCTTTCCAAAGCAGTGGACGGACCTATTACCGGCGCGTCCCTGACTATAAGCGGCACGGGAAGTCTCAGCTGCATTTCCGCATCCGGCGCAGGTATCGGCGGCATAGAGACCGTTAATATACTCGGCGGCACTGTTACCGCACGCGGCGGAAACGGCGGCGCGGGTATAGGCGGCAGCAATTCATCGGGTCAGGCAGGTAACGGCATTAACGTTAACATTAAAGGCGGACGTGTTTTTGCCTACGGTAACGGAAACGCGGCAGGTATCGGCGGCGGCGCTAACAGTACCTATGGTACGGGCGGAAACTTTGTTATAGACGCCGGTATGGTACACGCCGAACCGGGCTCCGGCGGCACGGGTTACGGTATCGGTCCGGGCGGCAACAGTAAGTCGGCAGGTACTGTTACCGTTAACGGCGGAAGTGTGGACGCCACGCTCCCCGTTATGCCCTACAGCGACGGAAAAATTCAATATCGTGTTGAGTTCAGCATTGAGGACATATCGGATATGGAATATTTCGATTATTCCGTTGATGAGGCGGAAAAAATATCTACCTCTACCGACGAAAACGGAAAGCTGTACCTGTACCTTAATGCCGGATGGCAGTGGGTACGCGTATATGCGGACGATACCACATACTACTGTTATATGAATGTATCGGCTGCTGCGGACGCTGCCGGCGGCAACTCCGGCATATGCTATAAAACTATAGAAAAAGAGCTGACATCCTTTACCATTCCGGGTCAAACCGAGGATACACAGTATTCGGGTGATACGGTTAATATTACCGTACCCAGCAATGTGAAGAAAAGAGACGGTTCGCCTGTCAGCGTGCCGGTTATGGAATTTAAAGGCGCTGATTCAACGCCGCGAAACGGAGAAGAACTTGTCTTTTCCGCAACTTCGGACACATCATATACCGCACAGATTACAATTATCGGTCACGATAAATCGGAACATATTTATACGGTTAATCTCAACCTTGACGAATCAACCGTCTCGGGACCGACTGTTTATGATGTATCAAAAGGAACGGTTCTTGTTTTTGATACCGGTATAGAATACGGCGGAACTGAATATGAGGAAAATCCAAACGGATATGTTATAACAGGTACTACGGACGTAAATACCGTGCGTATTACTCACGACTATCCCGAGACGGGTACACCGGACGACATACCGCCGATAACGTTCAGAGATCTTAATATAACAACCGACGGCAATGCATTGAGAGTTCGCTGGCATGCAAAAGTCAAGATTGAGGGCGATTGCTCCTTTGTATCTCTTTCCGACAGCGAGGCGGCAATCGAGACGAGCGGTCTTTTGACTCGTGACGAACTCATGTTTGAAATGACCGGCTCCGATGACAGTATGCTTACGGTACATTCGGAGAACGGCAATGCGATAAACGTCGGACCGGGTACGACTATGACGCTTACAGGTATGCCCGCAAAAATAACCGCGCCGGAGGGCAAGGACGCCATAACCTGCGGCAATCAGTCCGCCGGTGATGAACGTATCGGTCATTTCATCACCGACAGTGAACATTATATGCAGATTACAAGTTCGGATAATCCTTATATTGTACCGAATAACAGCGAAGGCGAATCGCTGCATCAGCTTGAGCTGCGAATTCCGACGGAAAACAACGATTTAAATTCGTGTATGTATAAAGGCAAAAGCAGCGACGAGGCAAAAGAGTATTATATAGATAACGGTATACTTTATCTCATGGTACCCGACGACCAATATGTAATATCCGTAGTATATAATGAAACCGAATATGACGGCATTACTACCGTAAACGGTGCACACACCACGGTCAACCTTATCGAGGCCGGAGTCAGGGAGATAATATATGACAGTACTTATCTTACGCATGAAGGCGGAGAAAAGGAATTTACGGTTGACGGCGATATTCTGTCGGATACGGTGGAAATCATACTGATTTCCGATACAGATCCCGTAATAGAACTCAGAGAGTGGGTAAAGGTAACGGATGATAAAAAATCCGCAGTCATTACAATACCTCCGAATACCAATCAATCAAGAGACGGAAATATAACTTATAAATGTTATTATGAGTTTAAAGGTAAACGAGAGGAGTTGCCCAATTCCATACTTGTAAAATATGATGATACCGTCGCTAAAATTACCAAGTTCACTATTTCGGGCGAACTCGGTGAAAGCACTATCTATGAGGACATGAACCCGAAACTGATAGTTATATATGTACCATGGGATCATGAATTTAAAGCCTCAAACATTTACCATGCCTCGGAGATAGAAATTGTGGGCAGTTCGGTAACTCCCGGTCAAAATTCACCGGCTGAATTTGTCCTCGACTATACCGGTTTGTATATGCGCGGCTACTATTATGTTACCGCCGACGACGGTGTTACACGGGAAACCTATGAGGTGGATTTGCGCCACGAAACAAATCCGCCCACGATAGACAGACTGGAATTTACCAACCCCTCAACATCCGCGGGCGGCACGGTGGAAATCAGCGCAAGCGGTAAGGCGCTGCGTCATGTGGCTCATGCCGAAAAAGAAGAAAACAGACACGTGTACATCTATTCGGACGATGAGAGTATCGAACCGGTTGAGGCACAGTATAACGCAGAACTCGACAGGTATACGGCTGTTTTGACCGTACCGCCGAATACAAGCGATACCGAGGATGCCGTTTATACACTTAAAGCACGCATAGGAAATACGGAACAGACCGCGGTCGGTACTCTTAAAGTGCCGAGAAATAAGCGGAGTAATATTTCGATAAAAAGCTTTACGATAGAGCATCAAATTGGCGAAACCGAATTTGTCGGTGATAATATTATAAACATAACGATGCCTTATGATGCCGACCTGACCGAGCTCTATCCGAATATTCAAACCGAGGATTTGTACGCGACGTATTCGCCGCAGGGTACTACGGATTTTACAAATTCGGTTATATTTACCGTAACGGCTGAAAATAAAATTGATAAGTACGAATATACGGTCAACGTCACAAGGCAAGAAACGCCCACAGCATCGGGCGTACAATTTAAAGATCCGCCATACAGTGCGGGAGGAATTGTAAATGTCAAGGTTATCGGACAGTATTTGGACAATGCCGCATATGCGCTTACAGCGCCTCAATACATACAGGTAAGCGCACGCCTTATAAGCGGCGAGCAGGAGGACTCGGAAATTCAATCGCAGGTCGCAAGGAAAAACAACAGCGGCGATTATATCGCATCCATAACCGTTCCTCCGAACAACACGGATACACCGAGGGAATACGAATTATCGGTAACGATAGGCAATACCGTACAGACGCTTACGGGAGATAAAGTCCTTACGGTATGCGCGAGAGAGCCGAATTCAAAATATCTTTCGGATATGATTCTTACCGAAGGACAGGAAGAACTTAACCGCAATGAAGACAATAAGCTCGTTCTGTACGTTCCGTATAACACGGATTTAAGAAATATTGAACCGCAGGTGCGTCACACGGGTACGGATTACTCACCCAAGGGAGCGCAGAATTTCAATAACCCGATAACATATACTGTTTATGCGGAGGACGGAACCTCGCAGGATTATGAGATTTCTGTAAGACGTCTGGGTGTTGCCGAAGTTGATGCCTTCAGCGTTACATATCCGGAACATTTTGCGGATACAAATATTACAGCCGATATAACGGGAAAATTTATACCGTATCTCGATACAGACGTTAAAATGAATACTGTGGAAATTGCGGCTGTGAGCCGAGATGACGGCGAGTCAACAATCAGAAAAGAAGTTACGTATGACAGTGAAGTTTATGGCGGTCACGCCACGGCTGAACTGGAATTGCCTATTAACAATACACCGCAAGACAAGATATATGACATAAAACTGTTTATTGACGGCAACGAGTGTCCGCAGACGCAGACAATAACCGTACCGGGACGCAAGAGCCGTAAGATAACATATTTCGGCGTTAACGGCGCCGCTGCGCCGGCGGAGATTACGGAGAACGACGAAAACAGCGGCAGTATACTGTTTACAATGCCTTATGAAACGGATTTAACGCATATTTTGCCGACGGTGCTTATAGACGGAGACAGCTATACCCCGGAAGGCGAACAGGACTTTGACAAAAAGACAATAACATACACGGTTTCCGCGAAGGGCGATACCGCCAGGACTTATACTGTTCGCGCCGCACGTTACGGACTTCCGTCCATCGCAACGGTAAACGTTACCGATACGCCGACGACATTTAAAGGCTCGACGGTAAATATCGAAACAAGCGGAACATTCTTCTATGACTTTAAGGTCAAAGCCTTTCCGAATGACGGAGGCGACCCCATTGACGGAGTTGTAACGATGGACGAGTGGCATAAAGCCACGGCGACGCTTGATATTCCCGAAAATGACAGCACGACTTCGGATAAAGAATATACCTTGCAGTTCTACCTTGACGGATTTGAAAATCCGATTTCGGCAGGCGATCCTATTGTTATAACGGTACCGCGCCGTAAAACACGCGCAATAACTTCATTTATAGTACCAAACCAAGTAGGTGTCGCACAGATTACCGATACCGATATATATATAACGGTACGGTACAACACGGATATAACAAGTATCAAACCGACCGTTTCGATAGACGGCGACAGCTATTCACCCGAAGGTGAACAGAATTTTAATAATGAAACAAGATCTGTCGTATACACGGTTTCGGCAGCCGATGATGAGGACAGAGAGTATACTGTACATATAGCGCGCGACGGCGCGCCCGAAATCAATATGCTGACATTTACCTCGCCGAGCAACTTCCGCGGCGGAAGTGTTGCCGTTAACTTCGAGGGAGTTTTCTTTGACAGCGTTCAGGTATACGCGGATTGCGAAGGCAGTGAGCAGATAGCGGGAAACATATTGTCGTTTAATACCGGTAAAGCATCTGCTGTGGTAGAGTTGCCGACTAATTACGATACCGATAACGCAAAAATCTATAAATTGAGATTTATAATAGACGGCGTTGTCACATCGTTCTTCGGCGGTTCCGAAATAACCGTACCGCGCCGCACAACGCGGGAGATTACGGAGTTTACGCTGCCCGACATTCAGGAAGGCGAAACGGAGATTAACGGCACGGACATCAACATAACCGTTCCGTATACGCAGGACATAACCGCGGTAACACCTCAAATAACGTATGACGCGGATATGATAACTCCGAATGCCGACACGCCGCAGGACTTTACGAACCCCGTGACATACACACTGTCCTCGTCGGGTGACGAAAGCGTTACATACACCGTTAATGTGACCAAAAAGGGTGAAGACCCGTATCTTAAGAGCATGACGGTTGAAAACCAGGACGGTGATACGGTATATGAAGGAGATAATATAAGCATCGTTCTTCCGTCAAGCGAGGATTTGAAGACGGTAGAGCCGATACTCGACTATGTGGGTACGGATTACTCGCCCAAGGGAGCGCAGGATTTCACAAGCTCCGAAGATACGCCCGTTGTTTATACGGTAGTGAACGAATACGGCGTGGAGCATAAGTATTATGTAACCATTACGAAGAAACAAAGACGACGCGGCAGCAGTCATTCATCTTCGGGCGCGACGCCGACACCCTCACCGACGCCCGAGCCTACGCCCACGCCCGAACCGACGCCGGAGCCTACAGCCGAGCCGACTGCCGAACCTACGACCGAACCCACGGCGCCGCCCGATACGGGATTTACGCCGATACCTGACAGCGGCGCGGTGTACATAAGCGGTTACGGCGACAGCGAGCTGTCGGAGTTCCGACCCGACAATACCATAACACGTGCGGAGATTTCAAGAATATTGTCGGTACTCGACGGCAGTTATGACGAAAACGTCGTTTATCCGAATATATTCCCCGATATGAGCGCGGACGCGTGGTATGCAAATTATGTCAATTTTGCCGCCTCACAGGGTTATATTTCCGGTTATGAGGACGGAAACGGACGGCCCGAAAACATGATAACAAGAGCGGAGTTCGTCGCCATACTGGCAAGGTTCGCGAATATAGATGTGATTGAAACGGATGATATGTTCAGCGATATAGCGCAGTTCGGCTGGTGTCGGAACGAGATTAACACGCTCGCGTCAATGGGTATTATAAGCGGTTACGAAGAAAACTTGTTCCTGCCCGAAAACCGGATAACGCGTGCGGAAACGGTATCTATGATAAATCGTATTCTCGGCAGAGAAATGACCGAAGAAACGGCGCAAACGCTTATCTGTCCGTTCAGTGACGTGGACGCGTCGCACTGGGCTTACAATGATATATTGCTTGCGTCATGTGAATATTAAACCATAACAAAATTGCCGTAAAGCTGTGCTTTACGGCGGTTTTGCGTTTTTTATTCGGTAACTTTATCTAATTTACATCTTATTTATTGACAATTTAAAATTTTTGATATATACTTATATCGTATAAAGGCGATGACGGGGACAGTAAATTCCGTATGAAAGCGAAAGCGAGCCGCGGACGGTGTGAGCGCGGCGGCAAGTAAGCGGAAAAGAAAATCACCTCCGAGCCGCGCACCGAACGGTTTTTCCAAATAGGCTGCGCCGGATTTCCTCCGTAACAGGGAACGCATATGAAGGTATGACGAGTGGTATAGCGAAGGTTTAGGCTTTCGTCTTGTTATGCAAGGCGGGAGCCTTTTATATTCCGAAAGGGGAGAATATTTATGAAAAAAAGTATATTATTTCCGGCAATAATCGCGGCGGTAATGCTCGGCGCGTCAGCCGCAAGCGCGCAGACGGGCGACGTTATAGGTCACATATACTCGACCGACATTCGCGCGTATATAAACGATACGGAAGTACCCGCCTACAACATAGGCGGCAGAACGGTCGTAATCGCCGAGGATTTGCTTACAAGCACCGAATATCACGACGAGTTCCGTACGCTGCTTATAGGCGACTTTTACCCGAACGCTTTAAGCAGCGGCTCAAACGCCACGGACGGCGGTTCGGGAAATATTATCGGCGACATATACGAAACGGATATTAAGACGTATATGTACGACAAGGAACTTCCCGCGTACAACCTGAACGGCAAAACCGCCGTGGCAATCGAGGATCTGGGCGGCTTTAAGGAGTACAACGACCTCGGCGGCAGATATTTCTATGACGACGACACGCGCACGCTTAAACTTGATATTTTGTATTACAACTATAACGACAGTTTGACTATGCTCTTTGACAACGCGGCGGACGTGACGTATTCATTAAGCGAGGATAAATCTCACATAACGGCGGAGTACGCTCCCGCGGATAAGTTCAGCGTCGGCGGCAATACCACCGAAACGGAGGAGCTTACCGCGTTCCTCAATGAGCAGGGTAACGGCATGATACCCGTGACTGCAATGATAAACGGCGAGGAAAAACAGATAGGCTGGAATTTCACTCACGGCACGAAGGACTACTACAAAACCGGTTACAGAACGCCAGACGGCGGCTTTACGGACGGCTACGGCTATAGTTTTACGGGCGAGGAAACCGAGGTTTACGAGCTGCGGGACGAGAAAATAAACTTTTACTTCATATACACCGACGTCGCGAAGGACGCGGCAAAGGATCTCGAACACCCCGTTTTAACGAAACGCGAGGAAGTCGAAAAGGACTGGTGGCTGCACCATTGGAATAAGATAACAGACAAATTGGAAACGGACGATTACACGTTCATTTACGCGGGATTTTACGGCTTGCCCCACGGCGGCGCGTCGGAGAACCTGTTAAGAATTGAAAACGACGGCACTTACCGCGATTATGCCAAAGAATTTGAGTCCGTTAGCCTGTACGGACAAAAAACCTTCGACAACGTGACGATAGACAAGGAAAACGAAAAGTGCTATTTCCGTTACGACAAGGATTACGTTATAGACCTGAAAACCGGCGAAATGACGGCTTTAGAAAACTAAGAAAAAACAATTTGGGAGGATATAAAATGTACGAAAAGGTATCTACAAATCTTAATTTTGTGGAAAGGGAAAAGAAAACGGAGAAATTCTGGCGCGACAACAACATATTCCAAAAGAGTATCGACGCACGCGCCGACAGCGACACGTATATGTTCTACGACGGACCCCCGACGGCGAACGGCAAGCCGCATATCGGACACGTTCTGACGCGCGTAATAAAGGATATGATACCGCGTTACCGCACGATGAAGGGCTACCGCGTGCCGCGTAAAGCCGGCTGGGATACTCACGGTCTGCCGGTCGAATTGGAGGTCGAAAAAAAGCTCGGTCTCGACGGCAAGGAACAGATTGAGGAATACGGGCTTGAACCGTTTATAAAGGAATGTAAGGAAAGCGTCTGGAAATACAAGGGTATGTGGGAGGACTTCTCGAACACCGTCGGTTTCTGGGCGGATATGGACGACCCCTACGTAACGTACCACAACGACTTTATCGAGTCGGAATGGTGGGCGCTCAAAAAGATATGGGAAAAGGGATTGCTATATAAGGGTCACAAAATCGTTCCCTACTGCCCGCGCTGCGGAACGCCTCTCTCGTCGCACGAGGTGGCGCAGGGCTACAAGGACGTAAAGGAACGCTCCGCGACGGCGAAATTTATCGTAAAGGGCGAGGAAAACACGTATTTCCTCGCGTGGACGACAACGCCGTGGACGCTGCCCTCAAACGTTGCGCTTTGCGTGAACCCGAACGAGACTTACGTAAAAATAAAGGTCGGCGACGAATACTACATCCTTGCCGAGGCTCTTGTTGAATCAAATATCGACGGCGAATACGAGGTCGTTGAAAAATACGTCGGCACGGATCTTGAATATAAGGAGTATGAGCCGCTTTTCGCGTTCGTGAACCCCGATAAAAAGTGCTGGTACGTAACGTGCGACAACTACGTAACTCTTACGGACGGCACGGGTATAGTCCATATCGCTCCGGCGTTCGGTGAGGACGACGCGAACGTGGGCAGAAAGTACGACCTGCCGTTCGTGCAGCTCGTTGACGGCAAGGGTCAGATGACGAAGGAAACGCCGTGGGCGGGTACGTTCTGTAAGGACGCGGACAAGGAAGTGTTCATTGACCTCGACAAGCGCGGACTTCTCTTTAACGCGCCGAAGTTCGAGCACAGCTACCCTTTCTGCTGGCGATGCGACACGCCGCTCATCTACTACGCGCGCGACACGTGGTTTATAAAAATGACCGCCGTTAAGGACGATTTAATAAGAAACAATAAGACCATAAACTGGATACCGAAAACGATAGGCGAAGGACGTTTCGGCTCGTGGCTCGAAAACGTTCAGGACTGGGGCATAAGCCGTAACCGTTACTGGGGTACGCCGCTTAACATCTGGGAATGCGAGTGCGGATGCCGCCACTCTATAGGCTCGATAGAGGAACTCAAATCCATGTCCTCGAACTGCCCCGACGATATAGAGCTGCACCGCCCGTATATCGACGCGGTGACGATAAAATGCCCCGACTGCGGCAAGGAGATGCACCGTGTACCAGAGGTTATAGACTGCTGGTTCGACTCGGGCGCGATGCCGTTCGCGCAGTGGCACTACCCGTTTGAGAACAAGGACGTGTTTGAAGAGACTTTCCCCGCCGACTTCATAAGCGAGGCGGTCGATCAGACGCGCGGCTGGTTCTACTCGCTGCTCGCGGAATCGACGCTTATATTTAACAAAGCGCCGTACAAGAACGTAATCGTTCTGGGACACGTTCAGGACGAAAACGGTCAGAAAATGTCGAAGTCGAAGGGTAATGCCGTAGACCCGTTCGAGGCTCTCGAAAAGCACGGCGCGGACGCCATACGCTGGTACTTCTACTCGAACAGCGCGCCGTGGCTGCCGAACCGTTTCCATGACGGCGCGGTGTCGGAGGGTCAGCGCAAGTTTATGGGTACGCTCTGGAACACATACGCGTTCTTTGTGCTTTACGCAAACATCGACAATTTCGATGCGACGAAGTACACGCTCGAATACGACAAGCTGTCGGTAATGGACAAGTGGCTTTTGTCAAAGCTTAACACGCTCGTAAAGACAGTGGACGAGAACCTTAACGATTACAAGATAACAGAAACGGCGCGCGCTCTAGACAATTTTGTAGATGAGCTGTCGAACTGGTACGTTCGCCGCAGCCGTGCGCGTTTTTGGGTGAAGGATATGCCTCAGGATAAAATCAACGCGTACATGACGCTTTATACCGCGCTCGTGACGCTGTGCAAGGCTGCCGCGCCGATGATACCGTTCATGACCGAGGACATTTATCAGAACCTTGTGAGAAGTATAGACAAAACCGCGCCGGAGAGCATACACCTGTGCGACTTCCCGACATACGACGAAAAACTCATAGACAAGGAACTTGAGGATAAGATGGAGGAAGTGCTGCGCATAGTCGTGCTCGGACGCGGCTGCCGCAACACCGCGAATATAAAGAACCGTCAGCCGATAGGTAAGATGTACGTTAAGGCTGACGCGGAACTTGACGGCTTCTATGTTGACATTATAGAGGACGAGCTGAACGTAAAGAGCGTCGAGTTTACCGACGATGTTGCGTCGTTCACGTCGTACAGCTTTAAACCGCAGCTTAAAACGCTCGGCAGACGTTTCGGCAAGAATATAAACGCCGTTCGCGAGATTTTGGCGAACATCGACGGCGCAAAGGCTATGGCTGAAATAAAGGAAACGGGTAAGCTTACGATCGAGGTCGCGGGCGTGAAGGAGGAACTCGGCGAGGAGGACTTGCTTATAGAGACCGCGCAGACCGAGGGCTTTGAGTCGAACAGTGACTACGGCGTAACGGTCGTTCTCGATACCAATCTCACGCCTGAACTCATTGAAGAGGGCTTTGTCAGAGAGATCATTTCGAAGGTGCAGACGATGAGAAAGGACTCCGGCTTTGAGGTTATGGATCATATTAAGTTGAGCTGCGAGGGTAACGCGAAAATCGCCGATATTATCGCGAAAAACGCGGACACGATCAAGGACGAAACGCTTGCCGACGAGCTTGATACAACGGCTGCAAGCGGCAACACAAAGGAATGGAACATCAACGGCGAAACCGTAACAATGGGAGTAGAAAAGGTGTGAGGGAATTTATGCGGGCGAACACGGTTCGCCCCTACGGTGAGGCTCCCCTATTAGGGGAGCTGTCACACGCAGTGTGACTGAGGGGTTTGTTTATATTCTCAAAACCCCTCCGTCGGCTCTGTCAGCTATTGCTGCGCAATAGCACGCGCCGACACCTCCCCTAATAGGGGAGGCTCACGGCGGCATAGACAAAATACGACAAAAAGGGGGAACGCTATGGACTTAACATCTCCGAAAGAGATACGCTCCGTGCAGAGCAAATTCGGTTTTACGTTTAAAAAAGGGCTCGGGCAAAATTTCCTGACCTCGCGCGAAACGCTTGACGAAATCGTGCGCACCGCCGGTCAAACGGGCGGAATACTGGAAATAGGGCCCGGCTTCGGAACGCTTACGCAATCGCTTGCCGAAAGCGCGGAAAAGGTTGTCTCGATAGAGCTTGACGAAAGGCTTTTGCCGGTTTTGGATTACACGCTCGCCGGGTATGACAATGTAAAAATCATTCACGGAGACGTGATGAAAACAGACCTCCACAGCCTTATAAAAACCGAGTTTCCCGATATGAGCGTAAGCGTGGCGGCAAATCTTCCGTACTATATCACAACGCCCGTCATAACGCGGCTTTTGGAGGAAAAGCTGCCGGTTGAAAGCATAGTCGTAATGGTGCAGAAGGAGGTCGCCGAAAGGCTCTCGGCGCACGAGGGTACGAAGGATTGCGGCGCGATAACGGTATTGTGCCGTTACTACACCGAGCCGGAAATCGTAACCGTCGTACCCGCGTCAATGTTCGTACCGCCCCCGAAGGTGGACAGCGCGGTGTTAAAAATGAAGGTTCTGCCCGAACCGTCGGTCAAGGTAAAGGACGAAAAGCTGTTTTTTAAAGTGGTGAAAGCGTCGTTCGCGCAAAGGCGCAAAACGCTTTTAAACTGTCTTTGCACCGCTTTCCCCATACCGAAACCCGACATGGCGCGGCTTATCGCCCACGCGGCGGGAAATCCGTCAAGACGGGGAGAAACGCTGTCGCTCGGGGAATTTGCAAAGTTATCTGACTTGATTTACGAAAGGATGAATGTGTAATGGAATTTTTTTCATTGGGGGAAAGACTGATAATATATCGTAAAAGGGCGGGTCTTACAAAAACACAGCTTGCCGAAATGGCAGACATCTCCGTTACAACGTTGTCAAAGTACGAAGATGATAAAGTGGACAATCCTAATGTGGACACTTTATATAATCTTTCCGTGGCTCTCGGCGTGAGCATCAACAAGCTTATTCTCGGCATTGAAGATCCGAATGCGAGAAAGTCACTTACAGGTCTTATAAGTAATAAGAATGAATAAAACGATAAGAGGATTTCACCTTATAGGGTGAAATCCTCTTTTTTGTAGTCGGTTTTTAACCGCCGCATACGTTTAACCTTTTTTTTCAGTATGTCGTAGCGGAATTTTTTACAGGCTGCGGCTGATGCGGGAAACGTTTTGTTTTTCAGTGTGCAAAGCATTTCGCCGTTTTCGCTCTCCCGCGCCATGACGCACACGGCGCAGACCTTATTTATATCGCCCGAATAAATCATCACATACTCTCCACCGTTTCTATTCCCAAAAGATACAGCGCCGTTTTCACCGTGCGCGTCACCGCATCCACTATCGCCAGACGCGCCTTTTTCGTGTCCTCGTCCACGTCGTCCTTCAATATCGGGTTTGTGGTATAGAACTTGTTGAACAGCCGCACGAGGTTTGTGACGTAGCGGTTGATGTAAAACGGCTCGTTTTTGTCAGCCGCGTCCCTGACCGCGTCCGCGAACGCGCCGAGGTGCTTTATCAGCGTGTACGCCTCGTCCGACACGGCTTTCGTCATATCGGGCGCGGAATAGTCGATACCCTCTGCGCGTCTTAATATGCTCCTGCCGCGGGCGTAGCCGTACTGGCAGTAAGGCGCGCTCTCGCCCTCGAAGTCGAGCATCGTGTCCCAACTGAACACAATATCCTTTTCCCGCGACGAGTGCAGGAACGTGTACAGTATCGCGCCAATGCCTATTTTCTTTGCCGCGTCCTCGATGTCATCGACCTTTGACGCGTTGCTTTTTATTATTTCACGCGTCTTGTCGATTGATTCGTTTAAGACGTCCTCCAAAAATACAACGTCGCCGTGACGCGTCGACATAGCCCTGCCGGGCAACTTTACAAGTCCGAAACCGACATGCTCGCAGCCCTTCGACCATTCCCAGCCCGCCTTGTCCATTACGGCGAAAATCTGCTTAAAGTGCAGCGACTGCGGTATGCCGACAACGTAAATGTTCTTGTAAAAATCGTACGTCCTGTGGCGGTAAAGCGCGGCGGCAATATCACGCGTCGCGTAGATAGTCGCGCCGTCGGACTTTAATATAATGCACGGCGGCATATTGAGGTCGGACAAATCGACCACCTGCGCGCCGTCCGACTCGACGAGCAATCCTTTATCGCGCAATATATCAACAACCTCGTCCATCTTGTCCGAGTAAAACGCCTCGCCGTTGTAGCTGTCAAACTTAACGCCGAGCATATCGTACACACGCTTAAATTCGACAAGGCTCATTTCGCGGAAATACTCCCAAAGCTCCGTCGTTTCCTTGTCGCCGTCCTCTAACTTTTTAAAATACTCACGCGCCTCGTCCTCCAGAGACGGGTCTTTTTCCGCCTTCTCGTGGAACTTCACATAGACCTTTAAAATCTCGTTTATGGGGTCTTTCGCAATAACGTCCTTGTCGCCCCAGCGGTGGTACGCGCAGATAAGCTTGCCGAACTGCGTACCCCAGTCGCCCAAATGGTTAAGCGACTGCACGCTGTAGCCGAGGTGCTTGTATATTCTCGCGAGCGAGTTGCCGACAGCCGTTGAAAACAGATGACCTATGTGGAACGGCTTTGCGATATTCGGCGAGGAATACTCTATTAAAACAGTCCTGCCGCCGCCGATGTCGGAGCTGCCCCATGTGTCGCCCGCGCTGCGCGCAGCCGTAACGGTATCGGCGATATATTTCGCGCGGTTAAAGAAGAAATTGAGGTAGCCGCCCTGCGCCTGCGCCTTTTCTATATACTCGTCGCCGGAGAGCTTTTCCGCAAGCTCCGCCGCGATAGCCGGCGGCGCTTTGCGCATTACGCGCGCAAGCGGAAAGCACGGGAACGCGAGGTCGCCCATTTTCTCGTCGGGCGGCGTCTCTATCGCGTCCTCGACCGCCGCGCGGTCAAGACCCGTTATCTCCGTTATTTTGTCTGTTATATGCTGCTTGAAATCCATATTTACACTCCTTAAGTCTTTGTAACGGTTATTTTATCACAACAGCCGTTTATATGCAAGAGTTAAGTCGAATTTTAACCTTGCCCGACACATTGTTTTGTGGTACAATATACGTATAATACCGACAGGAGGAAACCATTATGAAGAAAATAATATCGGTTCTGCTTGCGTCCGCTATGCTCGGCTCCGCCGCGTCAGCGCAGTTTTACACAGGCGGAGACATGACGGAGGTAACATATATCGAGGATTTGGGCGGCACTTACAAGACGGCTGACGGCGAAAAGGTCGATCCGTTTGAGTTTATGGCGGCGCAGGGAGTTAATATGGCGCGTATACGCCTTTCCAACACGCCCGGCAAGGGTACGGGCGACGGAACGTATTACCTGCCCGCGTCGTATCAGGACGAAAAGGACACGCTCTCGCTCGCGAAACGCGCCAAAGCGGCGGGAATGGCGATACAGTACACGTTTAATTATTCCGATTACTGGTCGAACGGCGAAAGACAGATTATCCCGTCCGAATGGGTAAAACAGATAAAGGACGAGCTCGGTTACGACGTGAAGGACGAGAAATTTTTAAAGAGCATGACCGACAAACAGAAAGAGGAGATACGCGGTAAGCTCGGCGACATCGTGTACGCGTACACGCTCGACATTATGAATAAGCTTAAGGCGCAGGACACCGTTCCCGAATACGTGTCGCTCGGCAACGAGATAAACGGCGGCATGTTCTTCCCGTTCGCGAACACATACGACGCGAATATGAACAAGGACAGATTTGAACTTGTGTTCGACAGTAACATCGACGAGAAAAACGATATAAAATGCTATGAGGACTGGAAGGCGCTCGCCGACATCTTAAACCGCGGTTACGACGCGGTAAAGGAGGTGTCGCCCGAGTCGCAGGTCGTGATACATCTCGCGAACGGTTCGAGCGACAGCGTGTTTACGTGGTTTTTCGACAAGTACATCGAGGCGGGCGGCAAATTCGACGTGATAGGAGCGTCGTACTATCCCGCATGGTCGCACAACACGATTGACACGCTCGTGTCGTTCTGTAACAATATCTCGGCAAAGTACGACAGGGACATACTCATAATGGAAACGGGCTACAACTGGACGCTCAACAAAAAGAACGGCTACGGCGGACAGCTCACGCCGACAGAGGACGACCCCAAAAACGCCGAGGGCTACGAGGAAAAGTACCCGTACACGCCCGAGGGTCAGCGTGATTTTCTTAAAGATTTGTTCGCCGCGCTGCGCTCGGTTGACGGCGGAAGATGCGTCGGCGCGCTTTACTGGGATCCCTGCATGATACACGTCGAGGACGGCGAAAACGCTAACGAGTCACTTTCCGGCTGGGCGTATAACGAGAGCGACGACAAGCCCGCCGGAAACGTTGTCGAGAACACGACGCTTTTCGATTTCGACGGTAAGGCTCTGCCCGCTTTTGAGGCGTTCGGCGGCGCGGAAAGCGCGAATAAGTTTATCGACGTGTACTACGGCGGCGACGGAAAAATCACAGCCGTCAAAATTCGTACGGACGGTGAAAGCGCAGACACGGGAAAAATAAAAACATACGAATGGGACGGCAAATCGCTTGCGCTCCGTTCATCCTCGGGATTTTAAAACGGGGAGGAAAGCCGGCTTTGAAAAAAGTCGGCTTTTTAATTTATCTTTTTACATAAATTTATTGACATATTATACAAAAAATGTTACAATATATTTTAACATAGTAATCAAAGGTAACAAAGAAAAGAGGGGGGATTTTCTTGTCGAAAAAAGAAATTGAACTCAGAGCGCGGTCGCAGAGGAGCATACTCGGCAGCATTTGGTATTATTTCAAGCGGGACTGGCAGCTGTATGTCCTGCTCGTAATACCGCTTGCGCTGGTTATAGTTTTTAAATTCCTGCCGCTGGCGGGTCTGTCCATCGCGTTCCTCGATTATAAGCCCATTAAGGGCTTTGCCGGTTCGGAATTTATAGGTATGGAAGTATTTAAAAAGGTGTTCCAATCGAGGGATTTCTACATAGCGCTTAAAAACACCCTTATACTTAACATACTCGACTTAATTGTAGGATTTCCGGCTCCTATCATACTTGCGATATTCCTGAACGAAATACGCTGCAAGTGGTTCAAACGCACAACGCAGACCATACTGTACCTGCCGCACTTCCTGTCGTGGGTTATCATAGCGGGTCTCGCGTACCAGCTGTTCTCTCCCGACACGGGCTACTTAAACGTGCTTATAACGCGTATGGGCGGACAGTCTGTTCCGTTCCTTACGGAAAAATGGCACTGGCTCGTTATGTACATACTCATCGGCGTATGGCAGGGCATGGGCTGGGGTACGATTATCTACCTCGCCGCGATAACCGGTATAGACGCCGAGCTGTATGAGGCGGCTACCGTTGACGGCGCGGGAAGATGGAGAAAGATATGGAACATCACTTTGCCGTGCCTGAAGTCCACGATAGTGGTAATGCTCATAATGAGTCTCGGACGTATCATGGGAAGTTCGCTCGAACGACCGTATACGTTATCAAACCCGATGGTTACACAATTCTCGGACGTTATCGCCACATATGTTTACCGTGTAGGTCTGCAGAACAGTCAGTACAATGTAGCTACGGCGGTCGGATTCTTCCAGTCGCTCGTAGGCGTTATACTCGTGCTTTTGGCTGACAAAGCGGCTAAGTTCATGGGCGAAGACGGTATTGTATAAGGAGGGACGCGGCTATGAAAATAAAAAAATCACCTCTTGACCTTATCGCCGATGTACTTATATACGCGTTTATAGCGCTTGTGGCGATAATATGTATAATACCGTTCATACACGTTGCGGCGATGTCGATAAGCGGCGACGCCGACGTATACGCGAACAACGTGTTCCTTATTCCGAAACACGTAAACTTAAACGCGTACAAAACGGTTCTGGGCGACCCGTCGATGATGCGTTCGCTCATCTTCACCGTAATACTGACGGTAGTATTCACGGTTCTCGGCATGATGGTAACGATATGCTCGGCATACGCGCTGTCAAGACCGAAATTAAAGGGCAGACACATCATCTCGACAATATTCCTGATGACGATGTATTTCAGCGCAGGTACAATTCCCGACTACCTGCTTATGGACAGTCTTAACCTGCTCGACACGGCTGCCGTACTCGTGCTGCCGCTGATATTCTCGGCGTACAACATGATAATTCTGAGAACGTTTATGCAGAACTCGATACCCGAAAGCCTTATCGAGGCGGCGGAACTGGACGGCTGCGACGATTTCAGAATACTTGTACAGGTCGTGCTTCCGCTGTCGAAACCGGTTCTTGCGACACTTGCGCTGTTCTACGCGGTAGGACGCTGGAACTCCTTTACGGACGCGCTGTACTTTATCCAGTCGGACAACTTAAAGCCGTTGCAGTTAAAGCTTTATAACCTCGTAAACGCGTCCGGTTCGACCGGCGCACTCGCGCAGGAGGCGGGCGGAGGTCAGCAGCAGGCTGCCGAGGTCGTAAAGTCGGCGACGATTATGTTCGCGACGCTGCCTATAGTAGTCATATACCCGTTCCTGCAGAAGTACTTCGTAACGGGCGTTATGATAGGCGCGGTAAAGGGTTAATAAACATGAGCTTTATAATTCAATTATAAAATAATAAATAAAGAAAGGAATAAAAAGCTATGAAAAAAAGATTACTCAGTATCTTTCTTGCCGCTGCCATGACGGTAGGCGCGGCGGGAGCGCTCTCAAGTTGCGGAGGCGGCGGAAACGCCAACGTGGATGTTGACGAGATAATGTCGCGCGAGGACGTTGAAAATTACGTTTATCCCGAGCAGATTGAGATTAAAATCCCCGTATACGACAGAGGTAACGCGGGTCAGGCGAACGTAACGGACAACTACTGGACAAAGTACGTTCAGCAGGAATTCGGCGACAAGCACAATATCAAGGTTACATATATCTCCATTCCGCGTAAGGAAGAGGTAACGATGTTTAACCAGCTGCTTGCGGGTAAGCCGGAAAATCAGCCGGATATTATCTTTAACTACGACTATCCGACAATCATTTCATTCGCGGATCAGGGCGCGTTCCAGACGCTTGACGAGGAAATGATAAAGAAGTACGCTCCTCATTTCTATGAGAGAACGAAAGATCTCGACGAGTACACATACGTTGACGGCGAAAAGCTGTTCATGGCGGGTACAAGACCCGATGCGTACAACTTCATAACGCTCGTAAGAAAAGACTGGATGGATAAGCTCGGTATCGAAGAACCGAAGAGCACGGAGGAATACGACGATATGCTCCGCAAGTTCAGAGACGCGAAACTCGGCGGCGAGGGTACAATTCCCGCGACCGCATCTCTCGGCAACGCTTACTACGGCGCGTACAAGTACAGACCGTATCCGCTGTCCGAGGAGGACAACGCTCTTTACAGCGACCTTACCGTTGCAGCTCTTACATGGGAGCCTGTCAAGAAGTCGCTCCAGCATGACAATATGATGTACAACGAGGGTCTTATAAGTTCCGAGTGGTACCTCGACAAGGACGGCTCGAAGGCAAGAGAGGCGTTCGTATCGGGCAGAGCTGGAACGTACTCCGACTATCTCTCGAAGAACCCCGACGTAATCGGAACGCTTAAGCAGAACGTTCCCGACGCTGAGGTAACAATTCTCACGACATACGACGACCCCGATTTCGGACATCCGACGCCGGGCAGACACGACAACCCGTTCGGTATGGTTTCGGGTATCAACGCGAACTGCGAGCACCCCGAGGCTATCATGATGTACTTCGAGTGGCTCAACGATAACCTGTTCGTAATGCAGAACGGTATCGAGGGCGTAACGTACAACATGGACGGCGACGTTCCTATTCTTGTAGACGGCTATGAGGGCGAGGAAAGACTCAATTACAACGGCAACAAGGATATGTGGTGTCTTGTAATCGAGGGTAAAGACCTCGGCGATGAGGAGCTTAACGTAAAGGCTCAGGAGAAGATGTACGCTCCCGAGGGCTATGAGTGGCTTATAAGAAAGTCGTATGAGAACTTCCAGAAGGGTAAGGATTATCTCTACACCGACTATATCTTCTCAAAGCCGGTATCGTCGCTCTCGAACCTCGCGGGTACTCTTCTCGACAACTGGCTCACGCACAAGGTTGAGCTTACAAACTGCAAGCCCGAAGAATTTGAGGCTAAGTATGAGGCGGCTTGTCAGGATTACCTTGCAGCCGGTTATCAGCAGGTACTCGACGAAAAGAAACAGCTTTACGAAGAGGAAAAGAAATAATCTCGGCATTATTTGATCAGCCGCCGCCATATAGCGGCGGCTGATCTTTTACGGGCGAACACGGTTCGCCCCTACGTGAGCCTCCCTTGTTAAAGGGAGGGGGACCGCCGAAGGCGGTGGAGGGATTCATTATAAACATCAAAAAGGAATCCCCCAGTCACGCTGCGCGTGACAGCCCCCTTTGACAAGGGGGCCTCACCCTAGCGGTCGCTATACCGACATTACTAAACCTCACAGACCAAAGGAGAAACCATGCAAAAACCGGAACTGCTTGCCCCGGGGGGCAGTCTTGAAAAGCTGAAAACCGCAATCGACTACGGCGCGGACGCGGTGTATATAGGCGGCGAATCGTTTTCGCTGCGCGCTGCTGCGGAGAACTTTTCCCCGTCCGACATGGCGGAGGGTATAAAATACGCCCACGACCGCGGCAAAAAGGTATACCTCACCGCCAACATAATACCTCACAACGAGGATATAGTCCAATTTGAGGCGTTTGTGAACGAAATACGCCCCATGGGCTTTGACGCGGTGCTTATCGCCGACCTCGGACTGTTCGGCATGATGCGCTCGCTCGCGCCCGAAATACCGATACACGTAAGCACGCAGGCGAACAACGTTAACTACAAGTCCGCGCAGATGTGGCACGAAATGGGCGCGAAACGCGTCGTACTGGCGCGGGAAATGTCGCTTGCGGAAATTGCCGAAATACGAAAAAACACGCCCGACACGCTTGAAATCGAAGCGTTTGTGCATGGCGCGATGTGCATATCGTATTCGGGCAGGTGCCTTTTGTCGAACTACATGACGGGACGCGACTCGAACCTCGGCGCGTGCGCTCACCCGTGCAGGTGGAACTACAAGCTTGTCGAGGAAACGCGCCCGGGCGAGTACATGGACGTGTTTGAAAACGAACGCGGCACGTTTATCTTCAATTCAAAGGACTTGTGCATGATACGCCATATACCCGAGCTTATCGCGAGTGGCATAACGAGTTTTAAGATTGAGGGACGCGTAAAGACCCCGTACTACGTCGCGACCGTCGTCGGCGCGTACAGGCGCGAAATCGACCGTTACCTTGCCGACCCCAAGCATTACATTTTTAGCGAATCGGAGTACGACGAGCTTTGCAAGGTGAGCCACCGACCGTATTACACGGGCTTTTACTTCGGCAAGCCCGACGCGGATGCGCAGGTGTACACGTCAAGCTCGTATATACGCGACTACGATCTTATCGGCATTGTGCGGTCGTACGACGCGGAAACGGGAGTTGCCGAAATCTCGCAGCGCAACCGCTTTTTTAGGGGTGACAAGGCGGAAATTATCCGACCCATGCAGCCGTTTTTTACGCAGACGATCGAGCGTATGACGGACGCGGACGGCAACGAAATCGACGTCGCGAACCACGCGGAACAAATCGTGAAAATAAAAATGACCGAGCCCGTCACCGCGGGCTCGATGCTGAGAAAGAAACGGTAAAATAAAAACCACACCTCTTGACACATATCATGAGGTGTGGTATAATAGTCGTACAAAGCGGATGTTCCGCAATTTTGGTTATAGGGTAAAAATTCTACCCCTAAGTATCTGTTACGTCAATAACAGATACTTATTTTTTTATCCCAAATAGCACAACCAATGTCAGCGTTAGAATTGTCTCAAACGCTGATAACGCGACGACTGCGTCATACACCGTCATACGCATTCCTCCCTCCGGAGTGGTGTCGGAACACCCGCGCATACGCTATTACGCTTACATTATATCACTCAATATTGAGTTTGTCGAGAAAAGACACTGTTTTGTAATATAAGCGTTAAATTTTCACCGACACGGTCACGCCGTCGCCGAGGGGGAGAATAGCGGTTTGCAATTCTTTGTGCGCCATAAGCGCGTCGATATACGCGCGGAGCCGTTTCACAATCGTGATTTTCCTTCTCACGACATGGTTATCGTTGGCGGTCATACCCTTGTACAGAATATTGTCCGAAATAAGCACGCCGCCCTTTTTCAACAGCCTTACGCACTCGTCGAGCATATTCACGTAATGCGCTTTCGGACCGTCGAGGAATATCATATCGAACGAACTTTCATCGTCAATATACGCGAGATAGTCCTTCGCGTCAGCCTCGATTACATCTATCCTATCCGCGAACCCCGCATTTTTAATATTTTCACGCGCGAGCCGCACCATTTTTTCATCATATTCGAGCGTCGTTATACGGCAGCTTTTCGGCGTGTTTTTCGCCATAAGCAGCGCGCTGTACCCTATCGCCGTACCGACCTCAAGTATTTTTTTCGGCTTTTTTATCCTGCACATGACTGTCAAAAACCTTGCCGACTCCGGCTCTATTATCGGCACGTCGTTTGCCGCCGCGTAATCCTCGAGACCGCGCAGAAACGCGTCGTCATGCGATATATGCGACCGCAGATAATCCGTTATATACGGCGGCACAATCGCGTTCAAATCATATTCGGTTGACATATATTCACCCTTATCACTGTTTAAGACTGTCCTGATTTTCAATCGCGCTGCCGTCCACCGACACAGCCGGATCCGCGCCGTTCATGGCTGCGAGATGATCCTCGTACGTCGTCGAGAACACGTGCGAACCGTCCTTACCCACAACGAAATAATACGCGTCCGTAGCCTCCGGATAAAGCGCGGCTCGTATGCTGTCGATACCGGGGTTACAGATAGGGCCTATCGGGAAATCGGGGTAAATGTACGTGTTGTACGGCGAGTCGATCTTCGTGTCGGCAATCGACAGCGTGGGCTTTCTTTCGTGAAGTATGTACTGCACCGTCGCGCACGACTGGAATTTCATACCCGAGTTTCTTCTATTATAAAACACACCCGCGACCTTCGCCATTTCGGACACATCGCCCGCCTCGCGCTCCACGATTGACGCCATCGTCACAACCTGATCGACCGTCAAGCCGAGACTCTGTGCGCGCGCCTTGTACTCGTCGGTGAACTGACTGTCGAACGCCGCGAGCATTAAATCAATAATGTAATGCGCGTCCGCGCCCTCGGGTATCTCATACGTCGCGGGGAACAAATACCCCTCCATAACGCCGTCGCGCTGCGGCAGACCCTTTAAGAAATCGTAATCGTAATCGTCGGGGTTAAGCGCGGCGTAAAAATCCTGCCACCCCACAATACCCGCCTCGTCGAATTTCTGGGCTATCTGCTTGATCTCGTAGCCCTCGGGAATGGTGATCTTCGTAACGTCGCGGCTGTCTGTCACGAGCAAATCGAGTATCTGCGCGTAGCTCATACCGTCCTCGATCGTCGCCGTACCGGGCTGGAACTTACCGTCGTAGCCGCCGAGCTTTGCCTGAATACGGAACACCACGGGGTATTTTATAATACCCTCCTCGCTCAGCATATCTGCGACGGACGCGCTGCCCGCGCCTTCAGCCACATTTATTTTTACCGAACTGCCCGCGACCGATACGCCGCCGCTGTCTTTCATGACAACTCCCGCGCCGATAAGACATACCGCAACGATGACCGCCGCGATTATAACGGGTATCTTCCACTTGCCGCGCCGCGGCTCATGTACCTTTACTGACATCATTATGCCCCCTTAAACCAATTATATTACCTTATTGTACAACAAATTATCTTTTTCGTCAAGTTTTGTACCGTTTTGTCACATATGCGCCGCGCGAGGGGAAAAATTTTAAAAATATATCCGAAAAAATACAAAATAACACTTCCATTTTTGTTAAAAGTGTGATATAATATAATTTAACTTTATGGCACGGACAAAAAAATATAAAAAGGAGAGAATGAGATGAACAAACACATTAAAAAACTGCTCTGCGCGGCAGTGTCGCTTGCGATGGTCGCGGGTACAATCGTACTGCCGCTATCCGCAAGCGCGGAAATAACTCCCATTTTTGACGGCGATACCGTTGAAAAGGAGTGGAAATTCGACTTCGGCGCAGATGGAGCGACGCCCGATACCGGTTTTACGCTTGTAACGCCCGACACGAGCTTTGTCACGAACAAAGTCGGCGAAGACCAGTACGGATTTTTGGGCATAGGCGAAGAGGACTACAAGCTCACAAACCGCTACGACGGCTGGACTACGCAGAAGGGTCAGAAAATCGAGCTTGAAGCCGGCGGCGGCGAAGGCGCAAATGACGCTATAGGCGTTGTCGGTGCGGGCGGCACGGAAGAAAACGCGGGCAAGGATATTTACGGCAATCAGGCTGACATATACTATCCGACGCGTTTTGCCCTGAAGGTTGCGGATGATACATACTACAGAGTACGCGCAACGGTTACGACGCTCGACCCCACACAGGACGCCACCGTTTCGCTTTACACGGAGAGAAAGCACCCGATTTATACCGAACAAACAATCGAAGCGGGCGAGACTTACACGGAAAGCTTTTCTGTAAGAGTAACTCCGATTTATTATGAAAAGTCAACACCTATAGGTCAAATTCCAGACGAGATGCTGACGGTCGGCGTGCTCGGAGAAAACTCCGCGCTCGTATCGGTTGAAATTCAGAAGGTTCAGTCATTCCCGACAGTCTGGGTACTCGGCGACTCGACGGTTACGGACGGAAACACGACATTGCCGTTCTTCCCGCTCCAGAATTACACCGGCGTAGGCACGGGTCTTACAAAGTATCTGCGCCGTGATTACACTGTGGTAAACGAGGGCGAGAGCGGACTTGACGCGCATGACAACAATCACTTTAACATGGTTTCAAGCCGTATAAAAGCGGGCGACTATATGTACGTCGAATACGGTCACAATCATAAGAGCGACGACGGACCGACGGATTATGTAAACTGTCTCGATAAATATTATAACACGTGCAATAGCACAGGCGCGAAGCTGATAATCGTAAGCCCCGTACAGAGTGATAATAACTGGAACGATACGGAAAAGAAATGGGTTGACCGTTTCGGCGGCGAAAACAACTTTGCGGGAATGGGCAAAAAATATGTTGCCGGTAAGGTTACCGCGGGCGCGACGGATATAGCGTTTGCCGACCTTACAAAGACGAGCGTTGAATTTGTCGATCAGGTAACGGAAAACGGCGGCAATGTTAAAACGGCGGCACAGTTCTATTATCAGACAAATAAAGGCGGCGGCACCGATGTATCTCATCCGAACGACGCGGGCGCGGAAAACTTTGCGTATTGTTTCTTTAAAGCGGCAAAGGAGAACGACGATGCAACACAAGCGGCTGTATTAAGGGATTTACTTGACAAGATGACAACGGAGCAGCCTAATCTTGTTTCAGCCGATATAGTCGAGGGAGGACTCGGCGGCGGCGCATGGCCCCAATATATTGTGCCTACCGATGAGAAATACCCCGTTGTTATCAACGACATACAATTTAATGCGGACGGCACCGTAAAGCAGGTTGACGTAACCACTCGCGACGCTGTAACGCCGTTTACCACATACGGAATTATCGTTATCACCGTATATAAAGAGAACGGCGAGGAAAAGGGTAAGTTTTACGCTGTAAACCAGGTTGACCACTCCACCGGAAAAGGTCCGCAGACAATTACATCCTTTAGGGGCGAACCGACAAACCTTGTGCTTGAGGAAGGCGACACGTATGAGGCGGTTGTTCTTCAAGCCGAGGACAGCAACGATGGCTTGAAGGTTGTTGAGGACGGCACTGTTTACTCCGCGGTTTACAAGCCCACGGATATAGCGGAGCAGCTTATCTTAAACGAAGATAAAGACGGCAACGAAGACTTTGACTATTTCGGAGTTGACTATGACGGAACGGCAAGCCTTAGCGGCAAAAACGACTGGACACAAATAGGCAGCGCGGCAATTACAAGTCTTTTGCAAGAGCAGGGCGATACAAAATATGTAGAGCTTACGTCAACGGGCAAAAAGCCGGAAGGCGGCAGCGGCTCGTTCTACTATGATAAGTCTCTCGCGCACGAAATCGGAACGACCGGCAGATACATGATTGCGGCGGATATGCAGTTCGTTTCGGGCGGCGGCATGACATTCAATCTTACAAACGGTCATGATGCAAAACACCTCGGCGGTGTGGAAAGTCTGCACCTGTTTGACGTATCGGCAGACGGCAAAATAACAAGCGGCTCCGCGGATGCGGGTACAATATCCGCAACATCATTCACCAATGTTCAGGCAATTCTCGACATGGATCTCGGAACGCTTGAAATCACGGTAGCGGGCAACGACCCCGTAACCGTTCAGCTTGACAACTACAAGACGACTTCAACCGATGTAAAGCCGTCAAAGCTTACCCAGTTTATGTTCGGCTCAACAAAAGAGGCTGCGTTCGACGTAAAGGTTGCGAGCCTTACCGTAGCAGTTCTTAAGCCTAAGGCTTTGCCCGAAAAGACTGCTAACGTAGAGGCGTCTGAAGACACGCACGGTACGGTTTCGATAGTTGAGGGAACGGGAGCCGCGCCTATAGAAACCGGCTACACGCTCTCCTACTCGGGCGGCAAGGCTGTTGTAACATCCGACAAGGCGGGCAGCGCAACGCTTATCGACGCTAAATACAATGCGGGTAAGCTTGACACCGTAAAGACTACACCGATCACATTTACCGCAGCGGGTACACAAAGCGTTGACGTGACCGAGGGCAATACGCTCATGCTCTGGACGGCTCTTTCGGGCGACGGTTCAATGCAGCCGCTCACGAATGCGATTACAGCCGAGGAAGTACCAGTAACCGACGGCAAATCAATTACCGCGCCCCTTAATACCATAGTTACCGCAAAGGCTGAGGCGGCGGAAGGCTACGTATTTATGGGCTGGCAGGACGCGGACGGTGAAACGCTTTCGATGGATGCAAACTACACGTTCAGACTGCGCGACGACGTGACAATAACCGCGAACTTCGTAAAAGAGCCGGGCGTTGAGGACGTAACGTCATTCGCGCTTTCGGCTGACAAGACGCGCATGAAGGCAGAGGCGGGTACAATAAACGTAAACGTCATCGACGCGAAGGATGCTGACGGTACGCCGATTGCAAAGGTTACGAACGCCGACGCTCAGTGGTCGTGCGACGATACGGCGATAACGGTTGCAGACGGCGTTGTTACGATCCCCGCGAACTATGACGCGGGCGCTAAAAAGACCGTTACAATAACGGCAACGCTGAACAGAATTACAAAGACAATTCCGATCGTTCTCTATTCGGCTAAGTCATACGAGGACTTCACAAACGTTGCAAAGGTAAGCGACTGGATCACGGACACATCGACAAATTCGTTTGGCGCAATTATCGACACCGCGAGCGACAATACGTTCCCAGGTATGACGGCGCTCGGTAACGGAAAAGCGATTGTTCTCGGAAACGACTCAAACGGTGACAGTAAAAAGCTCGAATACGATAAGGATCTGGGACTTTCGGCGCACAAGGTATTAAAATTCGGTTTTGAAATAGAGTCGCACCAGAGAAGAACCGATAATAATGCAAGTGTTACTTTGCAGTTTGTAGATACCGAGGGAACCAAGGTATTTGACATAACGGTGGGAACCGGTAAGAATGTCAACTCCAGCTTTAACGGTACGGAAGTAAGCGGATTTACATTCGGAACAGCCGTAGCGGTCGACACCGAGCTTGACTTCACGACGAAGAAGATGAAGTACACGCTTACTGACGGCTCGGGCAGGAAACTTACGGATGGCGAGACTGACCTGACGGCAACCAATTTGGCTAAAATGTACTTCTCCGGCGTTTGGCAGTACGGAAAATTTGCGTTGGATAACGTCTACGCCGATTGGACGGATTAAAATTCAACTACCAAAAAAGACCCCCGCGGGGGTCTTTTTTTGCACCCATTACAATTACATAACAAAACCGCGGCGAATATCGACAAAAAACGCGCGCGGTGGTATAATATACGGGTAATGGAATACGGAACGGAACGTAAAGGGCGGTTTGTCACTCTCTTTATAAGGGGGTGATAATATGGAAATTATCGAAATGATAGTGATTTTACTTATTATAATATCACTTTATAATATCACTCATTGAGCTAATAAAACATATAAAGAAATAGCCGCCCCAAACGTCACAGGTGACGGCTATTTTACCGTAACTTAGGACAAACCGCCTTTAAAGCGGCTATCCGTTCTGTATGTCTATTATACCACACCCCACCGCACATGTCAAGGGTGTGGTTTTTTAATTTCATATGAAAGGCTCCCCTAATAGGTGAACAACGCTTTAGCGTTGTAGGCATAGAGCTTTGCTCGTATGCCGTAGCAAGGGGAGCTGTCGCTGAAAGCGACTGAGGGGTTTATTTAAGCGCAAGACCAAACCCTTCCGTCGGCTGCGCCGACACCTCCCCTAGTAGGGGAGGCATACGTAGGGGACGGCGCTTTTGCTACGGCGTTTGTTGCTGCGCAACACGCCTACAACACGCGGAGCGTGTTGTTCACCCCGGCGTCCCGCCGTAGGGGCGAACCGCGTTCGCCCGCATGACCCCCTCTACGATGACCCCCTCGGAGAGGGGGTCAAACGAATGTGAGCGAGGGGGTCACAAAATGCACAAAAAACGCACTGCAAATTTGTGCAAATTTAAATTGACGCAATATTGAAACATTA
Source organism: uncultured Clostridia bacterium (assembly GCA_947623955.1). Classification (GTDB taxonomy): domain Bacteria; phylum Bacillota; class Clostridia; order UBA1381; family UBA1381; genus Hominilimicola. The sequence continues at coordinate 125,133 of CANQIP010000056.1, forward strand.
CAGAAATTATGTTACAATGTTAATATGTAGGCGGGTGTACTCTGTTCAAAATGCCGATTGAGCAGACCTCGCCCGCAAATATAACAAAAAACAAAAAAGGAAAGGGAGAGATTAAATGAAAAGCAAAAAACTAATTTCTTTTCTATGCGCGGCGGCAATGACCGTGTCCTCGTTCGCGGGACTGGCAGTTACCGCAAGCGCGGCGTCTGAACCGGTTTGGTCGTGGGACGGCAGCAGTGTTATCACCGATGCCCCCAACGCTGAAGTCGGCATAGACGCAAACGGTAAGTTCATGCAGATTACCGCGGAAAACAATACAAAAACGTATTCATACGATCTTCCGGCGGCTGCGCAGCTTTCAAACGATTACGTAATCGAATTTGATACTGCCATTCACGCAGGTAACGGCATGGGCAGACTTGCTCAGTATACGCAGATTGCATTCGCAAGCGCTGCTCTGGGCACAACCAATCAGGATAAGAAGACATACGGCGGCGACTACGCAGCTGCGGCAACTGCGGCAATGAAGGACGCTGACAAAACAGGCTTGAATATGGCTCAAAGCGGCACCTTCGGCAGCTTTAACTCTGCTACTGACGCGGGCGCGGGCTATCAGTCCGACGTTGCGCTGAGCCTTACATCCAGAATTGAGCTTCTCAACAACTGGATCGTAAACTATGACGGCAGCACTGAGCCTAGTATTGAAGACGGCGACGCACAGACGGACGCGGAAACATGGTACAGAGTAAGAGCGGCTGTTAAGAACGGTAAAGCGAACATTACCATCATGGACGCGGCAGGTAAAAAAGTATATGAGGACGAAAAGAATGCTACGACAAGCAAGATAACAAAGCTTGCCGTTACAACGTCTCGCGGCGATGCGAACTTCTTCTCGGAGAAGCTCCCCGCGTCGGGACCGGCGAGAGTATTGCTTTCAAACATCAAGGTATATAGCGGTGTTGACAGCGCTCCGGCAATGACGACCGAGGGCCTCAGAGGAGAAGCTAAGCCGATCACTTGGGGCAGCCCCGAGGAAGTTGCGGGCGCGGCTCCCAGACTTGCGGCTCCTTCCGGCACAACAGGCGCGGACAATATAAACTTTGAATCCGACTCGACGGACACAAAGATTGTTATAGGCGATGCGAAAGCAAGCCCCGCTCCGGTTACGGAGGCTACTGTCGGCGGCGGCAAAGTAAAGCTGACGACAGGCACAAGAGACGCCGGCGAGGCGGCGTCATACGCTTCAATCGTCAACGTAACGGGCGGCAGCAAGGCTGTTAAGCTGAACGGCGACCGTTTCGCTACAGGCGGCAGATCACCGATGTTACATATGGTTGACGGCGCTTTGTCGACAACGGGCACGACCGTACTCGGTTTCTCGGCTTATATTTCAAAGAACGTAACAAGCGGCTCACCGAAGCTGTGGCTGATTGACGCTGACAGCTCGGGCGCGCTTACAAACTCCGGTAAAACAGGTCTTAACCATACCGGTTTATTCGGCGTGCTGCAGACAACTGCACCGACCGATGCTACAAAGTACAGCAGCTCGTACCAGAGAGCTATCCAGATTACACCCGACGAGTGGCACACCGTTGTTGTAACGATGGACGCACCCGGCGATAATGCTAAGTACAGAATATTTGTAGACGGACAGTATATGAACGGCGGAAGTGTTGAGGCTGCGGTTACGGCTCCGTCGGTTCACTACGGCGGTACGGCATATTATCCCGACAAGCTGCCCGTAATTGCTGTTGAAAACGATAAGGAAACCTCATCGTATTCGACGGTTCTTATAGACAATATTGTAAAATACACGATAGACGGCGTTGAAGAGGAAAATCTTCCGACATCTTACGTTCCCGAAGCAAAGGTAACGATCGGCGACTACGCTGACGCGACAAAGTCGGTTGAATTAACTCTTACAAATACAGACGATTTTGTAGAAGAGAACATTGCGGAAGCGACTGTTACTCTTATTCACGCTGCATATGATAACGGAAAGCTCAAGAGCGTAAAGGCTTATGAAAACGCCAAGATAGATGTTGCAAGCGGCAAGGGCACGGTAACCTTTGACGCTGACGACACCGTTTCAAAGGGCGACAAGCTCATGGTATGGGATTCGCTCAAGGGTATGAAACCGCTCGGCGCGGTTAAGGAAGTTACAACCGGTCAGGCTCCGACACCGACAACGGCGAAGGTTAAGTACACCGGTGACAACGTTGCGAGCGTAACGGTTGGTCAGACGGTTATCGCAGCGGGCGACACAGGTACAGACGTTACAATCGCTGACAATCAGGACGTTACAATCGTAGCTGCCGACAACTACAAGATAACGGCTGTTACAGGTCTTACGGGTGACCCGACAGGTCTTAACACAAAGACTGTTACGGGTAAGATTGACGTAAAGGCTGCAGGTGCGACGATCGGTATTACAACCGCAGCTGACACAACACCCGCAGCAAAGGCTACAGTTAAGCTTGCGGCGGCAACGACGGACGCTACCGTAAAGCTCAACACGAATGACACGGTTGACGCGGCAACAGGCGTTCAGGTTGACAAGAACACGGCTGTTCCCATTACCGTTACACCGGCTGACGGCAAGAAACTGACAGCTGTTACGGTTGAAGGCGGTACGCTCGGTGCTGCATTTAACGCAACAAGCGACGCTGAGGGCTACACAAGTACGCTCACCGCTACGGCTGACGCTGTTACTGTTACGGTAACAACTGCGGATAAGGAGGATACCCCTCCGACCCCGACAACGGCGAAGGTTAAGTACACCGGTGACAACGTTGCGAGCGTAACGGTTGGTCAGACGGTTATCGCAGCGGGCGACACAGGTACAGACGTTACAATCGCTGACAATCAGGACGTTACAATCGTAGCTGCCGACAACTACAAGATAACGGCTGTTACAGGTCTTACGGGTGACCCGACAGGTCTTAACACAAAGACTGTTACGGGTAAGATTGACGTAAAGGCTGCAGGTGCGACAATCGGTATTACGACCGAGGCTGATCCCCCCGCTCCGACAACAGGTACGGTTACGGTAACGGGCGCGAATGTTAAGAGCGTTACGCTTACACCGAAATCGACCGGCGAGGCGATTAAGATTGATTCGACTGACTTTACAAGCAAGGAAGTACCTGCGGGTACATATACCGTTACGGCTGAAGCAGCGGACAACTACTATATTGAGAAGATCGACCCGGCAGATGTTACCGTAACCGCCGGCGAGTCAGCAAGCATTACCGTTACGGCTCAGAAGTCGCCTGTATTCGGCACTGCGGCGGACGCTGATGCGACCGATTCCGCGGTAGTAACGCTTTCGACCAAAACGACAGACTTTGGTTCGGTTACGACCAGAGCGGATCTTACAGGTTTCGGTGTATACAAGGTTGAAGAAGGTAAGATTACCGGTTCTTCAAACAATACGACTCTGCAGCCGACAACCGGTACAAAGGGTCACTGGATCCCGATTGCTGTAAAGGTTCCCGCAGCGAACGCAGCGACGGCAAAGATTAAGATTTACTGCCCGATTCCGACAGGCGACAGCTATACTGGAATAAATCCGGCTGATGAGAATAACTGGACAAAGTTAACTGAAAACAAGCCTGCCACAAACGGCGTATACGGCGCGATTATCTGCATGGAGAAGAAGGGCGACGGTACCAGCGATCTCCAGCAGGCCCCGGTTTATCCGCGTAAGAAGGCGTGGGTAAGAGTTGCGCTCGACGGCACGAACTATTCCGACCCCGTTGAGATTGACTGGACAGGTGTTGATCTGTTAGGTGATCCCGCGGCGGAAAGCAGTCCCTCAGACGATACATCGATTAAGGGCAGCGGCGCAAGCAACGTAGTCGGCGATACGGATAATCTTAACGATGGCGCGAAAGTTCAAGATCTCGGCTCTGTAAGTGTTACAAAGACAGCCGCCCCGCAAGATGCACAGCAGGATGGTTACATTTATTATACTGCTGACGGTAATACCAAAGCCGCCGGTACTGATTCCGCAAACTATGCGGCTGTAACGCTCGTTCCTCCGTCAACAGAGGCAAAGGGCGTGGCAATAAAGGCTCTTACCGAGGCTAAGAACGCTAACACTGCTAACTTTTCAGATGACGATGTAAAGAAAATTGACAGCACAAAGGATGTAACGGCTGTCTTGAAACTCGATGGAGAAAATAAGGCATATCAGATTGCATTCGTTACGGGTAACGGCGTTGCTCTGGCATCGCTTTCACCTGAGAGCTATCAGACGATCGGCGATACGATGGTTATCGACTTCAGCAAGGTTAACACTCAGGGCGCAAACGACCCCGGAACTCCGACGGATGCAAAGGGTACAATTAACGGTACCGACGGTACAAATGAAGAAAATGTCTTCCCGAACGGCGGACTTAAATATGAAACCGAAACCGAGTCGGGATTCGTAAAGAAGATTACTGTTTCCGGTAAGTATGCGAAACTGTACGAAGCCAACGGTAGAAAGGGCGTTTGCGTCGGCGTTGTATTTACGCGTTCCGCAGATGATGAGAAGATTACTCACTCTTATGTAAGCAGTACGCCGTTAAAAACTGCTCCTACGCCGGATAATCTGGGAGATGGTTTGCAGTGGTCAGATCATTCCGTATCAGATGCGCAGCAGCAAGTTTACGGCTACTGGCCCGACATGACAAGTGTATCAAATGGTAACAAATACATCTATCTGGTTGTTGAAAAGACAGGCGGCACCAAGAAGGTATTCGCTTATCATGTTGTACTGGATGTAACACAGATGGATTCTACACCGACAAACGTACAGAGCATGGCAGATAAAGTAGATCCGGATGCAAACCTCGGCAGCTTCAATGCTGACGACGGCAGCAGCAAGGCTTCGGACTACGGTACATTTGATGTAGACAAAGCAACAGACGGCGAAGCGAGATTCAGCGGTACGGCGAACAAGATAAAGGTAACTGCGAAAAATATGGAAGGTTACTATGTACCCGTTAAGCTGACTATTCCTGAAATTAACAAGAGCAAGGCTTCCGTAAAGTGGGTTGTTAAGACAGACGGCAACGCACCGAGTGACGACGATTATAAGCCTTATACGCCGACAACGGACATCACCGATACAGGCCGCCTTGACATAATGACTAAGGTTTATGACAAAGACGGTACCAAGGTTAATAAGGTTATCTATTTCAAGGTTGACCTCGACGGTCCGGATGAATTTGCGTACAGTGAGACAGCTTATAAGTTCACATTCGATAACGTAACAATGGCTAAGGCTCCGGCGACAGAAATTATAAATACCGGTGAACCGGCAGAAGGTAAGATTCTGATCGGTCTTGTGGCGGATGAAGAAAAGTTTGGTACGGACAAGGTTGATGCGAAAGAGTATGGTAAATACACTTTGAGCGCCACCGATGGCGGTGCGACGATTACCGGTACGGCGTATAATCACACCTTTAACGGAACGCCGGGACTGTCCTATAAGGATTGGTACTTACCGATTACATTTAAGGGCGTTGAAGGCGCTACCCTTAAAATAAAATCGGTTACGTATAATCCCTCTTATTCAGGGAACAAAAAGTATCCCAGCGGTGATAATATTCTTCCCGCCGAGCAAAAAAATGAATTTACATTCGCGCTGTGTCTCAGACCGGTAGATACGCTGTATAAGGGCGAAGCAGGTGTGGAAAAGAAGACCGAAACGATTCAGTCGATTACGTTTACGGCTGACGCTGACGGTGCGGGCAACGACTATAGCGAGGTTGAATATACGCTTGATTTGAGCAAAATAGCTCTTACATATGGCGTTACAACCACGTTTACGCAGGATCAGGAGGAGACAAACCACGGTTATATTACAATCGATAACCCTCATGTCAAGGCAGGAGAACAGGCGTCGGTAACGGTTAAAGCGGCAGAAGGCTATAAAATAAAGTCGGTGACAACAAGTGATCCTGCGACCACACCGACACCTTCCGATAGTACGACTTATACCTTCGAAATGCCCGCTCAAAATGTCACTGTTTCTGCGGAATTTGAGGAGGAAACATTTGAGATTT